>SLPX01000189.1 GCA_007131745.1 Myxococcales bacterium | reverse complement strand
GTCCGGATTTTCCGGAAAACTGCTGATAAAGGTTTCGTAAAGGTATTGCGCCTTGTCCAGTGTTTCGTAGTTTCTGGTTGTCTGGGCCTCGTTATGCCACTGCGTGGCCAACATTTTCATGATGTTAGCGGAATTCTCTCTGCACTCTCGTGTAACGGACTTTTTCGGACCGAACTGTTCGGCAACGGATCGCCAGATCTTGCCCAGTCTTCTTATTGCATTCACCTGGCCGTCTTTGTCCCCCAGGTTTATCGCCGCATCTACAAGCGCAAGCGTCCACTTACATCGATCTTCGTCTCTCGGCCAAGTCCTCAGGCATTCGTCATATATATGGATGGCTTCTTCGTTCTTTCCCTGGGAGTAATACACATCTCCTAACATCACCATCATCCACTTGACGTTTTCTTCTCCGGCCACCTTCCGGAAAAACCCTCTGGCCTCTTCCACCTTGCCTACATGAGTGAATGTTCTGACAATGTCCCTGCGGGCTTCGTTTCTCAGGTTGTCTTTTATCCCAGGTAATCTGAGTGTCATCAAAAACTGGTTCATGGCTTGGCGGTACTGCCTCAGGTTCAGGTACACCCAGCCGATTTTGTAGATCGCATAGGGGCGAACAGGAGAATCCTTGTATTCCGTAATTCTCTGGTACAGTTTAAGCGCAGCGGAAAACTCCCTGTTGTCGTATGAATGCTCTGCATAAGCCAGCAACGCGTCCGGAACATACTGGGATTCCGGAAATTGCTGTAAAAGCTTTCTGAAATAGGTCAACATGACCGTGGTCCAGCCCTTTTTTCTTCCCTCGTCTTCTTCCCTTTCGATAAGCCTTGTGGCGGTGTTGCTTATATGGAAATAAACCTCATCCATACGGGGATACTTGGGATGTTTCTCCGTAATTTCCCGAAAGGTCATTAGCGCACTTCTGAGCCAGGCATGATGAGCTTTGAAATACCGCTTTTGCAAACCTCTGAGCCGTTGAACCTCTGCCTTGTTTTTTCTCTCTTCCGCCTGGAATATCTTTTCATTCAACGCCATACCCTGGATCCATTGATCGTTTTGCATCTCGTTTCTAAGCGACGCCAATCGAAACAGGTATTCGGGCGCTCTCGGATCGTCTTCGGGCGTAACCCTCAAGCGTCTTTCCAAGAGTTTCATCTGTTGCTGAATAATGGACGTCACCCTCGCCTTGATCTGAGCGATCATGAAATCTTCGGCGCGAATCTTTTTCGACTCGGTCGCTCTTTTAACCGCATCCTTGCTTCTCACCTCGTGCCGTCCACGAATCTTGATTTTTTCCTGCTTGCGATCCAGTTGCGCCAGCGCAGGCGTTTGACCCGCACAAAGCACCACCGTAAAAACTACCACGATTAAATTCCAACGCTTCATCCTTAGACCTCTCTCTTCAAAGAGCAATTCCATGTTCTGTTTCCTCCAAGGGAAAAAGAAAAATTTTGCTTTCCTTTAGACCCCCGCGCAGAGTTCAACATTGGACCTACTTCTTTATTGCACACGCATTTCGCACTACAAACCTGAAATACCCCAATTCGTCTTTCCAGTAAGCTCCCCTGAAAGGCCATACAACGTGCTCATCTGTAACCTTGGGCTCTTCCACTTTGATTTCAGTGCGGATGACCTCCCGGCGGGCTTGCTGCTGCAGTCTTCCTCTCTCAGCTTCCAATATTTCAAATTCGATGTCCGTCCCCTGTCCCACAAGAGTGGAAAGGTTGTTTCTCAACCTGGTCAGTCGGTTTCTTGCCATTTCCCCCGCCTGCCCGATGGCAAGTGATTTCTGCAAGGAGAGATCCTGCAGAATTTCTCCCGCTATCGCTGTGGATTTCCATGCCGGCTCGGCCTTTTCGACCTGGTTGAGTTCCCGATCCAGTTCTTCAACATAGGTATATTGTCTCAACAACGTTCTATCCATCAAAACAGCGCGGGTCAGTCGTCCCATCTGGTCCGAGAGATTGGATTTTCCTTCCATTATCCTCTCAGCGAATTCAAAATAATCGTTGTTATCCGGATGTCTTTTGATGATTTCCCCAAGGTCCCTTACGATCTCGGGATAAACAGCGTTGAATTCGTTCAGGGTTTCTTTCGCGCGATCCCATCGGCAGTTTTGGTAATAAATAACAGCTCGAAGAATCATTGATTCCGGCTTTCCAAGAAAGAAATAATCCTCAAAAAACGGAGCGTTGATAGTATGAATGTTTCCAAGCGCCCGTTGAAATCCCTGATAGTCTTTCAAAAATATTTTCCTGATCTCCGCGTCCAGCATGAAAAAAGCCCAACTCTCTTCAAAGAGAGCCTGAAGCCAATTCAGCGATTCTATGGGGATGGTCTGATAATATTTTATTGAGAGTTCGAATTGATTCAACGCTGTTTGGTACAATTTTTGTTCCCGCTTTTGCCAGGCGAGCCGGAGCGCTACCGTCCCGGCCTGATAAAACACGCGGGCAAGTTGGAGGCGGGCAAGTTCGTCTATTTCCCTCACTCCCATTTTTCCCCTGTTGGCTTCAGTCCAACTCAAGATCTGCCTGAAAGCCCTGGAGCCTTGCAAAGGATTGTTCATTCGTACATGGGTTATCCCTTCAAAAAGCTTGGCTCTGGGAAAAACCCGATCTTTTTCAGGTACTCTCTGGAAAAACGAGAGCGCTCTTTTCAAGCTCTCTTCATCACCCCGGTTGTAATAGAATCGGCCCAACAGAAAATAAAGCTGTGTTCGAACAGGAGCCAATTCTGTTGCCTCGAGAGCAGCGGGCGATTTTTCAGCGTAATGCCCGATCTTTTCCAGGATACCCGTGGCGTCAGGGAGTTTCCGGCTCAGCGATGCCAGCCAAATTAATGTTCTGGGATGTCCTTTTTCCACCAGTCTGTCGAAATAATTCAACGCAGCAGAATAGAACCGGAGATGGTATAGAGATTTCCCCATCCAGAAAACGGCCTTTTCCACGGTGTTTTCACTGTCATCGCTCTCTCCGGAGATCACTCTATGGAAAAAGATCGTGGCACTGTAGAAATCGCCGCTGTCATAGAATCTCAGCGCT
Organism: Myxococcales bacterium; assembly: GCA_007131745.1. The sequence continues at coordinate 3,323 of SLPX01000189.1, read as the reverse complement.
CTCTTCATGACGCTGGATTCAGGCTTCGAATGCCCGATCTCTTCCGGTTCAAAACTCAGGTCTTCCTCGGCATATGCCGTGAAGCAAAAGCACAAGGAAACACACATACCTACAAATAGTTGGGTCATCCTTTTCATGGTCGAATAACTCCTGCCGACATTCTCAAGATTATCATCCCATTGCTTCAACACGACCTGCAGTATACGTATAGCGATACATCAACGCAAGGAAAATGGATAATTGGATTTTGTGTGGTTTTTCGCCCTGCATAAACCTACAAACCTACACATTGATCGCCCGCCTGTTCGTCTCATTCTGTTTGGCCCAAGCGAATCAGAGTCCGGCATCATCATGATTGTTTTATTTTTCCTGACCCCCGGGGATGTTGCTTGACTAAATCCATCTCACAGGTAATATGCACGGAAAAAACACTATATGTCAGATCTCAACGAGGCATCAGCGAGGATCCAAACAATGCGCAAATTGATACCCATGTTTCTCTGTCTTGTCGCCGTGATGATCGGTTGTGAACAAAACGATCTCGGCCGTTATTGCATAGTCGGACAGCCTGTTCCTACTTTCGGCGCCGACATTTATGGCCAACCTTCGGTGACGATTTTGAACCTGGAAGCCCCGGAATGCTTCAACCGTCTATGCATCCAGCAGGGTCCTTTCAAGCTCCATCCGGATATTCTCGAGGGGAGCGATCCCCTTTGTCAGGCCGACGAAAACTTTGTGCCGGACATCGGCGAAGAGGTAGTCGGCGGCGAAACCAGAAGGTGGGATCGATGCGTTTATCCTGTAAGGGCGATATGTTCAAAAGAATGCAAAAAACACTCTGATTGCAGCCCCGGGCCCCAGGAATCCAATATTTGCGGAGAATATGTCTGCCACAGGCAAGCTGAAGGCGAAGTTTTTGAAGGGCACTGCATATGCGTATGCAAGGATTTCCTCATCAATCCGACTCGCGAACCACCCGCGTTTTATCGCCCCGAAGAAGTGGTGCCGGAACCTCAGAATTGCAGATAGTTTCTTTTTCAATTACCAAAGATTTTTCGAAAACTACTCTGTCCCTCTCACAAAACCGCTGTTAAAATCAGCCGTCGTCACCAGGCGTCAGCAACGCCGAACGCGTTTTGTACCAATGAGATCTCCGGTTTTTCTTCCCCCACAACTGAAACGACGTCGAACCGTAAAACCCGTCGCATTGAATCTATTTCAGGATGCTTCACGAGAAACCGCCGTGCCGCTGTTATCAACCTGGAACGCTTGGTACCTGCTATCGTTTCCAGCGGTTCACCGGCTTGAACAGAGCTTCTGTACCGAACTTCCACGAAACAAAGCACGTCTTTGTGCTCTGCAACGATGTCCAACTCGCCTCCTCGGCAAGTGAAGTTTCTGCACAAGATCACATAACCCTTTCGTTCCAGAAAACCTGAAACCAAGTTCTCGGCCCATGCTCCCCGCTCCCGGCGAAAAGAAGGTTGTTTGGAAATTTCCATGAACGAAAAGGTTTTTCTTAACGTCCGGCGCCCGGTCTTCTTGTTCTGATCCTGGCAGCTCTTCCGTGCCGCTGACGCAGATAATAAAGTCTGGCCTGCCTTACAATGCCGTGAGAAACCACTTCCAGCTTGGAAATCCTGGGCGAATGATAAGGAAAAACCCGCTCGACACCCACTCCGTAAGATATTTTTCTAACTGTGAAGGTAGAACGAAGTCCTTTTCGGCGTCTTCTTATCACAACGCCTTCAAAAACCTGGATTCTTTCCTTCGCTTTTGCTCCTTCTCCTTCTCGAATGAGAAAATGCACCCGTACCGTATCTCCTACGCGAAAATCCGGCCATTCATTAATAGCCCCGGCTTGTTTTTCAACCAATGTTTCCAAATTATTCATCGTTCCAGTCTCCTGATCAAAAACGAGCCCTTATGGTCAGGGCTTCGGCGAAAACAATTTTGCAAGATAGATCGACACGGCGCTTCTTACCGAAAGATGGTTGTAATCTCCCGGACCCGATATCGGCTCCAGCAAGAGATCCGCTTTGTCGATCACCTCTCTCGTAAGACCCCAACCGGTTCCAAAAAACAGCACCACCGGCCGATTGACCACCTCCGGCCTTTTAAACAATTCTTTACAATCCACGCAACTTCTTTTTCCGGGATTCGCAGTCGTAACCACTGAAACAGGAGCTACTCCATATTCTTTTTCCAGATCTTCCAGCACCCTGTTAGGGTCTTCTTTCACTTTGACCAAATCCAGAGCTTTGCGTCGCCTGATATTAGCGGGCGTTCCTTTTTCGCCGGTCCAGTGGCCTACTATACGTTCGGCGAGATCTCGCTGTTTTTCCACCGGTGTAACCACGAAGTACCCGCCCAAGCCGAAGGTCCTAGCCGCCCGGGCGATATCGTGGAGATCCAAATTTGTCAAAGCCGTTGTCACCACCTGCCCGTTAATATCGAGCACGGGGTGGTGCAGCAGCGCAACGTATGTCCTGGAAGCATCCTTAGTCAACAGGTTTTTTTCCCTGTCTTCCCCTTCTTCTGAAAAACCTGTCTTCAAACCATCTTGTTTCAACCCGCGTGCTATGAGATCCGGCCGTCGGCGTCTGGTCCGCTCTTCGGCTTTTGTAAACCGCCATTGCTGAATCTCTGCATGATTGCCTCCCAACAAAACAGGAGGCACCTCCACTCCCTCAAATACAGCGGGGCGGGTGTATTGCGGGTATTCAAGATAAGAGCCGCTGAATGATTCTTCCGAAGCGGAAATCCTGTTTCCCATGACTCCGGGAATTAGTCTTCCAACGCTCTCAATGACAGCCATCGCCGCTACCTCTCCACCAGACAAAACAAAATCTCCTATGGAGATCTCCTCATCCATGAACAACTCACGGAATCTTTCGTCCACACCTTCGTAACGCCCGCAAACCAGCATCAAGTGATCTCTTTCCGCCAATTCGACAACTTTTTTTCTCTGTAGAGGAGATCCCTGGGGAGTTAAAAACACCCGGTGCGCTCTACCTCTCTTTTCCTCCGTCGCCCTGACGGCTCGAGCCAACGGCTCGGGCTTCAAGATCATTCCACACCCTCCCCCATAAGGTGTATCGTCTACCGTCCGATGTTTGTCGAAAACATAATCCCTGATGTTTACCAGTTCCACATCCAGAATTTTTTTTCGGCAAGCGCTTCCTATCAGGCCGGCGTCCAAAAAACCTTGAAAAATCGGAGGGAAAAGCGTCAACACCGAAATTTTCACGGCCGCCTCTTTTTGTTTCTGCGGTCCAATGATTTTCTTTTCCCTCTCCCGTTCTTTTTTTTGGCAGGCGAAT
>SLPX01000118.1 GCA_007131745.1 Myxococcales bacterium | reverse complement strand
GCAATGGCGGGATCTTTGGGTCGGGAGGAAGCCACCGGCTATGGCTTGATCTATACTTTGAGGGAACTGTTGAAAGAAAAGAGGATCCGAATAGGAGACACATCCGCCTCGGTTCAGGGGTTCGGCAGTGTAGCGCGCCATGCCATCCAATTGTATACCCGCCTCGGGGGTAAGGTTATCGCGGTTGCATGTTGGGACCAGTCCGACAAAAAACCTTATACCTACCGAAAAAGCAGCGGGGTGGATTACGATGAACTCGACTCCATCACGGACAGGTATGGAGGAATAGACAAGAATAAAGCCTTGGACATGGGTTATGAAGTTTTGCATGGAGATGCATGGCTTGAACAAGAAGTAGATATCCTGATACCCGCCGCCCTTGAAAACCAGATAGACAAGAACGGAGTCGCTAAGATCCACGATTCGGTAAAAGTTGTGGCCGAAGGGGCGAACGGTCCGACCACCCTTGACGCGGACAAAGTTTTGCAGGAAAGGGGAGTTTTTGTATTGCCTGATTTTCTGGCCAATGGAGGTGGAGCCGTTTGCAGCTATTTTGAACAGGTTCAAAGCAATATGAACTACTTCTGGACCAAAGACGAGGTTTTGGGGAAACTGGACTGGAAAATGACGGCGGCATTCATGAGTGTAAGCGAGTCGGCCGAAAAGAAGAACCTCAGCCTGAGAGACGCGGCTTATCTGATCTCGGTAAGCCGGGTTGCAATAGCGTGCAAGGAGCGCGGTTGGGTTTGACCCCATGCAGCGACTTCAGTCCTTACGGAGCGGACCCGAATCCTTTTGTCAGGAAATTGAAACTCATACAGCGGAATATTGAAACGAGAGACATTCATGTTACCCCTCCCTGATTTCGACCGAAGATTGTTTGGATCCGAAAACACGATCATGCGCATTGGAAGAGGAGAACTCGGCGGAAAAGGTGCCGGGTTGATTGCAATATCCGAGCGCCTGAAAGAATTTTCCGCGCGATACAGCGCTTTCACGGTCGATATTCCCAAGATGGTGGTTTTGACGACCGATGTGTTTTCTTCTTTCATGGAGCAAAACAACTTGTACGGTCTTGTGGAACAAGAAGACCTGTCCGATGATCGCATTGCAATGGCGTTTGACAGAGCGGAATTGCCCTACGAAATCGTCGGGGATCTGAGAGCCCTTGCTGAAGAAGTCGTCATTCCACTTGCGATCCGGTCGTCGAGCTTGTTGGAAGATGCCATGTACAGGCCTTTTGCCGGGGTTTACTCTACAAAGATGATTCCGAACAACAAGCCTTCAAGAGATGAAAGATTCTTTCAGTTGGCCCGGGCGGTGAAATTCGTCTTTGCTTCGACTTTTTTCAACAGCGCCCGGCAATACCGAAAAAGCCTCAAGGACGTTTGTTGCGAGGAAAAAATGGCGGTCATTATCCAGGAGATCGTGGGAACGAGGCTGAATGATCGCTTTTATCCGACTGTTTCTGGAGTGCTTCGTTCATACAATTTCTATCCAACCGGACATGCCGAGCCTGAAGACGGCGTTTGCAGCCTTGCGCTGGGGCTTGGAAAGACAATCGTGGACGGAGAACCTTCATGGAACTTTTCCCCCGCGTATCCGAAAGCTCCTCCGCCGTTCAATAATTTGGGCGACATGATGAAGTTCACTCAGACGGGTTTTTGGGCCGTAAACATGGGGATGAAGCCGAATTATGATCCGCTTGGAGAAAACGAGCACCTCTTCCGGGGGGATCTGACCGACGCGGATTACGACGATTCATTGCGGTTTATTGCATCCACTTATGATGTGCGTTCGGATCGTCTCATGCCCGGAGTTGGAGTGAAGGGGCCGCGGGTTCTTGATTTTGCTCCCTTGTTTTATTTTGAAGATCCTGCGTTCGATGAATTGCTTCGGGATCTGCTGAAAGCGGGGCAAGAACATCTGTCCACACCGGTGGAAATTGAATTTGCAATGAGCCTGGATTTGAAAAGAGGAGTGCCGGCTCGTTTTGGTTTTTTGCAGATTCGCCCGATGGTGGTTTCGAGCGATCGGGTGGACCTGTCCGAAGATGAGCTTTGTGGTGAGAACGTCCTGGTTGGATGCGAATCTACTTTGGGAAACGGAACAAAGGAAAATGTAAAAGACATAGTTTATGTTGTGCCCGAAACTTTCGGGCCTGCTGTCACAAGGGAAATCGCCCGGGACCTGGGTAAAATCAATGACACCCTCGTTGATAATAATACCCCTTATCTTCTTATCGGATTCGGCCGATGGGGAACATCGGATCCCGCATGCGGAGTGCCGGTCCAATGGGGACAGATAAGCGGCGCCCGCGCTATCGTTGAAGTTGCGCTTCCGGACATGGACGCGGGAATGAGCCAGGGGTCTCATTTTTTTCACAACCTAACGAGTTTCGGCGTGTTCTACTTTTCCTTGCCGGTTGGGTGCGAGACAGGAGTAGATTGGCACCGGCTTGGCGCTCAGCGAGAAATAGCTGCAACCTCGTATGTACGGCACGTCAGGTGTGACAAGCCTCTCAGTATTGCGGTGGACGGCCGCTCGGGCAAAGGGGTGATCAAATACAATGACTGACGAAAAAGAAAACAGGTCGGAAAGCTCCCTGTTGCAAGAGCTAAGGGAGCGGGCGAAAGAACTCGCCTGTCTTTACTCCATAGAGGAGCTTTTAAGCCGGACCGGGCGAAATATAGATGAAGTGTTAAACGAAGTTGTCGGGGTGATCCCCAAGGGATGGCAATATCCGGAAATCTGCCATGCATCCATTTTTTTGGAAAGCAGCGTCTACTCAACGAGTGGTTTTGATACGTGTGTGGCTCGGCATTACGCTGAGATCATGATCCAGGATGAAGCAGCGGGCCGGGTGGAGGTGGGATACAGCAAGGACATGCCTCCTGCAGACCATGGTCCCTTTCTGCAGGAAGAGATGAAGCTCATCAAAACGATTGCGGATCGCATCGGGCATTTCCTGCTTCACAAGAAACTCCGCAACATGTTTGACAACAATGGTCTTTCGGCCGCAACTCGGGCGCGGGAATGGGAAGTAGCGTTGGACATGTTGAAAAAAACGGAGCCCCAGCTTTACGAAAGGATTTCCCGGAGGATGTTGAACCATTTGTGCTGGCTGGGAGTGGGAGAGGCCGGTGAGTTGCTTCAGAGATTCGTGGACCTGAAAAGAGAAGACGTCACTGGAGAGATCAACAAGCCTGTTCAAAGAACCAACATGAAAGGCCCCCATCAACCCCTGGAGGAGATATTCGAGCTTGCAGCCGCGAATTTAAATAACAAGGAGATTTTATCGCTGATTCAGAAATGGATTCATGAAGACAGGGCATCATCCCTTGTAGGCCCCATGCTCAATCTTCATACATCCTGGAAGGATTTGAACGATGCGGTGAGGCGTTTCAAGCATCACAGCTCCGACGGAATTGATCTTTCCCTGAGTACGGTAAACGGAGTCAAGGTCGGACTGATCAAACGGTTTTTCAGTGATGATCCGGGCTTTGTTCATATCGCAAAAAAGTATGTGGAATTGGATGATTTTTTTGATGCAATGGAAAGAGTCATCTATCCATCCGCTGCATACGGCAGGCTGGGCGGAAAGGGCGCCGGTATTTTCCTGGGTAGTCTCGTGCTGGAAAGATCCAGGGACAGGTTCCCCGAGATCGGTGAAATCAAGACCCCGAAGACCTGGTACGTGACATCCGACGGGTTGATTGACTTTTTGAACCACAACAATTTGGAAGAAGCATACGAGCGTCGCTACCAAAACGCTGAAAAGATTCGTCAGGACTATCCCCACCTTGTTCAGGTGTTTAAGAGTTCCAGTTTTTCGCAGGACATGGTCAGGGGACTCTCCATGGCGCTGGACGATCTGGGAGATGTTCCCATAATCGTGAGATCTTCCAGTCTGTTGGAAGATCGCCTGGGGTCCGCTTTTTCGGGTAAATACAAGAGTCTTTTTCTTGCCAACCAGGGAAGAAAAAAAGACAGGCTGGATGCCTTGCTGGATGCTGTTGCAGAAGTTTACGCATCCACCTTCAGCCCGGATCCGATAGAGTATCGTTCCAAAAAAGGTCTCCTGGATTTTGATGAAGAGATGGGAGTTTTAATCCAGGAAGTCGTCGGGAAAAAGGTTGGAAAATATTTTTTTCCGTCTTTTGCAGGTGTGGCTCTGACATACAATGAGTTCAGGTGGTCGCCGCGCATAGACCGGGAAGACGGATTGCTGCGTCTCGTTCCGGGGCTGGGCACAAGAGCCGTTGATCGAACGGAAGACTATCCGGTTCTCGTTGCACCGGGGAAACCCAATCTTCGCGCTAATGTCACCGTTGACGAGATAATGAGGTATTCACCCGCCAAGATAGATGTGATCAATCTTGAGGAGAACACCTTTGAAACAATAGATTTTGATGTTTTCATCAAAGAGGTCGGGTCGGATTATCCCGCGGTTTCAAAAATAGTGTCCATTGTCGCGGACGGCATGGTGCGCCACCCGATGGGAATCAGCGCGGATTATTCCAAGGATCGCACTGTGGTTACTTTCCAGGGCATGACCAGCCGGGGCGGGTTCATTGAACAGGTGAAAGCCATTCTGAAGTCTCTATACGAGGCAATAGGAACACCCGTGGATGTTGAGTTCGCGCATGACGGCGAATCGTTTTACTTGCTTCAGTGCAGGCCGCAAAGCCATGCATCGGGCGGGGTGCCGGTTGTGATCCCGGAAAGCGTCCCTGACAGGGATATTCTGTTTACAGCACGAAAGTATGTTTCCAACGGCATGGTTCCTAATATCACCCACATAGTTTACGTCGATGGAGAGGGCTACAGTGAATTAAGCGAACGAACCGATCTTTTGGCTGTGGGGCAGGCTGTGGGCATGTTGAACAGGCAGCTGCCGAAAAAACAATTCATTTTGATTGGCCCCGGCCGATGGGGGAGTCGCGGTGACATAAAGCTGGGCGTCAAGGTTACGTATGCAGATATAAACCATTGCGCCATGCTTATAGAGGTTGCCCGGAAGAAGGGCAACTATCTCCCGGATCTTTCTTTCGGCACCCATTTTTTTCAGGATCTGCTGGAGGCATCCATCAGGTATCTGCCGCTTTACCCGGATGACGATGATGTTGTTTTCAACGAGTCCTTTTTCCGGGAGGCTCCCAGCATCCTGGAGGAAATGTTGCCGGAATACGGCTATCTTGGAAATACGTTGCGCGTTATCGACGTACAAAATGTTACGGATGGAAAGGTCGCCCGGGTTCTGATGAACGCCAATGAAGACAGGGCGGTGGCGCTCTTGGCCGATCCGGCGGCGTCCATTGATACGGCGGTGGAGTTTGCAGAGGATCATTGGATCGGAAACAAGGATCACTGGAGATGGAGACTAAGGATGGCGGAGCGGATAGCCTCCCAGATTCTTCCAGGGCAGTACGGAGTAAAAGCGGTTTACGTAATAGGAAGCTCGAAAAACGCAACAGCAGGCCCTGGAAGCGACATCGACCTTTTGATTCATGACGAAAACAACAAAGAAGCACGCGCAAAGCTTCAGCTTTGGCTTGAAGGATGGAGCGCTTGTCTTGCGGAGATAAATTATTTGCGCACGGGATATCGAGCCGAAGGCCTTCTCGATATTCACTTCATTACTGATTCGGACATTCAGAATCGCACATCTTTTGCAGTGAAAATAGATGCCGTCACAGATGCTGCAAGAAAACTGCCCCTCAGGGGAGAATGATCGAATCTGAAGAATCTCAAAGGAGTTTTCTTTCGGCCGTGTTCCAGGGATCACGCGGGTCGAATGCTATCAAACAGAGTTCGCTCCCGTCGTGCGCCGCCTGGAGCATGACGGTTCTGCCTGACATCTCCTTGAATCGTCCAGTGAGCCGAGAAGACTCGTGAATGTGTCCATGCAGCGTAACCAACGGTTGCCTTTTCTCAATGAACCGTTTTATTGCAATGCTTCCAACATGAAGGTCCAATGGCACATGATCCACCATTTTGCCGTCAAGCGCAGCGCGATCCAGACAGGTGGAGTAGGGTGGGGCATGAAAGAGAAAAATTGAGTTCGAGACATCTCCTTCACCCGCAAGCGCTTCGAGATCTTTTTCCATGGTGGTATTGCGGATCTCCATTGGGGAAACTTCGACCGAGCGAAAACCTTCCTCCGGAGAAAAACAACCGGGATCCACGTAGCGTGAAACATCATATCGCTCCCAGTCTTTCAACATGAACGGACTCGGCGGCACGTGCGCATAACCGTATACCACGTGGTCTGAAAAACACGACTTTGCTTTGTGCATGTATTTCAAGAGGCCGGTCGCAGCAATTTCTTTGATCTCGGATTCCCATACCCTGGGGTCATCGTT
>SLPX01000262.1 GCA_007131745.1 Myxococcales bacterium | reverse complement strand
TGTTGAAGCCCGGAAAGACGTCTCGCACTCCATATACCAACTCCGGTTTCAATTGTTTTTTAACCCGATGCGTCCGCAGAGTCCAAGCCGGGCGCGGGTTCGCACCTCCACGTTGCAGCTTTTGTTTCCCTCCCCGATTCATCTACCCAAGATGCACGCTTAACCCCTCTTCTGCTATTAGAATCGATTCTCGGCAACATGCTGGACAAATCTTATTTTCCAGGTAAAATTTGCCAATTATGTGGTATAAAAGAGAAATTTCCAAATTAGTGCTGGATTCGGCCGCACATTTTCCAGCAGTAGTTCTTACCGGCGCACGGCAGTCAGGCAAGACAACCCTGCTCAAAAAGCTTTTTCCCGACCACACCTACGTGTCCCTGGACATCCCGAGTACGGCCGAAATGGCGGACAAAGAACCGGACCTTTTTCTGAAACGATACCATGCCCCGGTGCTGATCGACGAAGTGCAGTATGCTCCCGGGCTCTTTCGTCATCTCAAGTCGGCCATCGACCAAACCCGACACGAGATGGGACGATACATCATCACCGGCTCGCAGAAGTTCCCCTTGATGCAAGAGGTCTCCGACAGCCTCGCCGGCCGTGCGGCAATCCTCGAGTTGGAGCACCTGTCGGCTCGTGAAATAGCGTCCCGAAATGGACGGCCCGAAAACCTGGACTCGTTGTTGGAACTGGTGGCGCGCGGGGGACCTCCGGAGCTGTGGAGAAACCGGACCAACCCAACGAATCTCTACTTCGGTTCTTATCTTTCCACCTATCTCGAGCGCGATGTCAGACAAATACTCAATGTCTCAAGCCTTAGAGACTTCGAGCGGTTCATACGGGCATGTGCAGCGCGAAGCGGCGAACCCCTCGTAAAATCAACTTTGGCCCGAGAAGTAGGGATCAGCCTCACAGCGGTCACGGCCTGGCTGAGCGTTCTGCAGGCCTCGAATCAAATTGCCTTTCTGGAGCCGTGGTTTTCCAACTTCGGCAAGCGGCTTGTCAAAACACCGAAGATGTACTTTTGTGACACCGGGCTTTTGTGCTACCTGCTCGGCTTGACGGAGCGAAACCTGGCGACAAGTCCATTTGTCGGCGGGGTCTGGGAAACGTTCGTATACGCGGAGTTGCGCAAAGCAGCGCGTGTCTCCCCCGATCCGGTCACATTGTGGTTTTACAGGGACAAACAGCAGTTGGAGATCGACTTCCTCGTACTCGGCGGAGGTCACGGAAGACTCGTGGAGTGCAAGTGGACCGAACACCCGGACTCCACCGACACCAGGAATTTGGACAAACTTTCCGGCCTCGTGGGCCAAAACCGGCACCCTGATTTCGCTTGCACAACTTCCGCGGTCATCGCCCGCGCACGCGACCCGTATCTTATAAACGAATCAACCCGCGTCGTGGACGTGTTTGAAATGCCGCGCTTTCTGGGATTGGAATGAAGACAGGTTTGCGCGGTTCGGAGACGAGCTTATAAACTCAAGGGTTTATCGTCTCAAGGAAACACGGCGCCGTCATAGTCTTCCTTGCAAAAGGGGAGGTCGAGCAGGGGGGCGCGGGGGAACTTTTGCTCGTAGATGGGCGGAAAGCTCTTAAACAGGGTTTTGTAACTGATCCTGTCGCCGATGAGTTCCGCGGCGCGACGTTCGATATTTCGTATGGATTTCAGGTGTTCGCGACGATCGGGGTCATCGCAGTCCGCGATGGCCGCGTCCAGCAGCTCTTCATTCCACTCTGTGGCCCTAAAATCATTGTCCGGAGGTCCGTGGTGAGGAATTGGATTGTTTCCACCCCGCCACAGGGATGTCTCTCCTTCCATTGCGAATGGGTCGATGGTCCGTCCGTTGAGCACGACGTTGAAATGCAGGTGCGGAGCGACCCACGGGGCGAATGTGAACATGTCTATGCCCGACGCTCCCGACACCGCGATGATCCGTCCGCGGCCTACGTCATCACCTTCTCGAACAAGCGTTCGCGCAAGATGTTCGTACATGGTCACAACGCCCGCGCCGTGGTCGATGTAGATTTTCAGCCCGCCGTGGTCGAAGTGTCGAGCTATCCCGATGACTTTGCCGGGGGCGGCTGCAGCGATGCGTGTTCCGACCGGGGCTGTAAAATCGGTTCCGATGTGTCCGTCATACGTGCATCGCCCCCCCATGAAGTCTCTCGCGAACGTTTTTTTCACGGAGTACGGCTCGCTGTCCGGCGCTGTTTCACGGTTGTAGAAGTTATAAACCAGGGTCATCCGGTCCTTTCTTCTTATTCCAAGCCACAGGGGTATCGAAATCCACGGCCTGAATATTTTCACCGAAGAAAGGCCGAACTGCGAAGGCGGGATCTTACCTTTCCCGAAAAGAGTCATCCCTGCTTCCTTTACGGCCTTGCCGAAAGGAACCAGCCCGAACATTTCGAAATATCCGACTTTTTCTCTTTTCATTACACTGTAGTCAAAATGTTTCTCTCAACGTTTTTTAATTTTAATAGAACCGTTGCGGGTTTCCAGGCTCAACCTATGCACTCCTTCTCCCAGTTTTCCGGACACGCTTGTCCTTGAACTCCTTTCGACCGGAAGATCAGTCTTTATCTTGCCGTTGCGGGTATCCGCGGTCAACTCGCAGGAAAAATTCCGCGGAACAAACAATTCGATCGAACCATTGCGGGTTGAAGCCCGGCTGTCTTTAACCAGGCTGCTTCCATCCTCGGCGCCGATTCGAATCGACCCATTCCTGCTTGTCACGCGAAAAGAAGCCAAGTTTCCCTGCAATTTTATGGACCCGTTTTTGCTAGACAACACCACATTGCTTCCGGCCGCTCTTCGAACCGGTTCCATTGTTTCCTTTTCGGGCATAACGTCGGAATCCGGGGTTTCTTCATCAATGTCATTTTTCTTGTCCACCGTCTCCTGTCCATCATCCGTTTCGTCATCTTGCCGCTCTCCATCCGGTTCTCCATCTCCATCACCCCGTTCATCTCCATCCGCGGGTGCTTTCTCTCCGCCTGGTTCCCCGCTTTGAGTTCTGTTATCGTTCTTTTCATCAACAGCCGTTCCCTGTTGTCGGATCTCACGTTCACGTTCAATCACCGGCGCTCCGTACGTATCCACCTTTATCCTCCCGTTCGATGTCTCGGCCAATATGTTTCCCATTTTTCCTGAAATATCCACTGCCCCGTTTCTGGTTCTGACCTCGACATCTCCGGTGATGTCGACGACCCTGATGGATCCGTTCCTGCCCTCGATCAATACCCGGCCCGACACACCTGAAACTTCTATCCGGCCGTTTCCGGCAACAAGATTGACAGGAGTGTTTCTCGGCACCTCGATATTGAAAGAAGCGCCGTACTGCTTTGTCATGGTGTTTCGGGGATGTTCGGCTTCAACATGAATCAAACCGTCCTTTTTCTCCACCTTGATGTTGATCTCGTCCACCAAACGACGGGCGCCCGACATGGCGCGGACTGTCTTGACGCCCCGCACCCCCACTTTTCCTTCTTGCCCGACACTCACGTTTATCCGTCCGTTCAAAGTCTCGACCTTCAGTTCGGTTTCAGGATCGACATCATGCTCCATCTCGAATTTTTCTTCAGCGGAACTCAGGCAACCCGCTGCAAACACCGAGAGAACAAACAGCAAACAAGCTTCGTGGAAAAAAACAACGCGATTCGTTTTGTTCTTCATTTTCTTCATGTTCTTCGTGTTCTTCATGTTCTTCATTAATCAATCTCCATATGATTCCAGCCCATGGCTTTCTCTTTTCATCTATTCCATTTCTATATCACTCTTCAGGTCTTGGACGTTGTATCCCCGGAATTCGGATTCGAAAAAATGACTCCCTATCTTCAGTTCATATCGAAAAACTGATTCTATGGGGGAATTCTTGGATTCTCAAAAAAATATCAGCCCGTGGCAATACAAAAAAATCGGAGTATAAACCCACCCATGATGAAACGAGAAAATCAGGCTTATCTCTACGCAGTTGGAGCGGTTTTCCTGTGGTCCACGGTCGCAACCGCTTTCAAGTTGACTCTTCGGTACATGTCACCACCCCAACTCCTGCTTTTCGCCTCTCTGGTTTCATGCGTGGTTCTGCTTGCGATTCTTGCAGCTCAAAAAAAGCTTGGCACGGTGTTGGCCCAGAAACAGAAAGATCTTCTGTGGTCCGCCGGCCTGGGCCTGTTGAACCCCTTTTTTTATTACCTCGTCCTTTTCGAGGCCTACAACCGGCTGGATGCCCAACTTGCACAACCATTGAACTACACGTGGGCAGTGACCCTTGCTTTTCTTTCAGTTCCCCTGCTGAAACAACGACTTCGCCCAGTCGACCTAGCTGGTGCGTTGATCTCCTATCTCGGAGTGATTGTGCTTTGCGCTCGCTCCACCGGGTTTTCTTTTCATTTTCCCGATGCAATCGGTGTTTTACTAGCGCTGGGCTCCACCGTGCTCTGGTCGCTTTACTGGATATACAACACCCGGGACAAGAGAGATCCGGTGCTTGCGCTTTTTACGAACTTCACTTTCGGAACAACTTACATCCTGCTCGCCGCTCTGATCTGGGACGTTCCACTCTCGGCTCCGTATCAGGGTTTTTTGGGAGCCGCATACGTGGGTGTTTTTGAAATGGGAGTGGCTTTTTTCCTTTGGCTAAAGGCGATGAAGCTTGCAGAAAGCACCGTCAAGGTGAGTACGCTGATCTTTTTCTCGCCTTTTCTTTCCCTTGTGTTCATAAGCTTTCTGCTCGGGGAACGGATCTATCCATCTACGTTCATAGGCCTGCCCTTGATCATCGCGGGCGTTTTGCTGCAACGACTCAACAAAAGCAAATCCGTTTCCCCAAACAAGCCCGTGTCAACGCAAACCTGAAGAAAACCTCGAATAACGCTCGAGCCTTTTGTACACTCGCCGCCTTTAACAGGTGGATTTGGAATTGCGTTTAAACTCTTGCGATCCTATCATGGAAAAGGGGCGAAACGAACTAATTGTAAACACAAGTCCTCATGAGCGCTTGGACCGGGTTTCGTGCGACGCTAAGTGGCAATACATGGAATCATTAGACGCAGACATTATTAAAGAATCAGGCCGGATTGCTTTTTGGATGACCGGTTTTGCAGCTCTGATAATTTCGGCATCCGGCTGCACGACCAGATTTGTCGGGACACAGGGAGATGATGGAGGACCGGATTCTTCTTTGTCGCCGGTATGTGGAAACGGGGTCATCGATGAAGGCGAAGAATGCGATGGAACGGATTTCGGTGGACAAACATGCGAATCTCTTGGAAAGGGTTTTTCAGGCGGGGAGCTTTCCTGCACGGATGATTGTCTCCTGGACACCTTCGAATGCATTCTCCCGCATTGCGGCGACGGGATCCTGGATCTCGGTGAGGAATGCGACCATGGAGAACAAAATTCCAATAGCGGCGAATGCCTGACAAACTGCCGCAAAGCGGTTTGCGGCGACGGATTCTTGTGGATCGGGGTGGAAGAGTGCGACGACGGTCCGGATAACTCCGACACCGAGCCGGGAGCGTGCCGCACCGATTGCAAGCTTCCTCATTGCGGTGACGGTGTCGTCGACCCGGAAGAAGAGTGCGACGACGGGCCGGATAACTCCGACACCGAGCCGGGAGCGTGTCGCACCGATTGCACCCTGCCCTATTGCGGGGACGGGATTGTAGACCCGGGAGAAGAGTGCGACGACGGACCGAACAACTCAAACACACAACCGGGAGCGTGTCGCACCGATTGCACCCTGCCTCCTCCGCACTGGTCCTATACCCACTGGCGTGTGGATCAACCTGATCGCGGTAGTTGCACCCATTGGGGCAAAATAGCGCAGGTCAGATTCAGGGCCGGTGGTGTTTTCTTGGCGAATGCAGCGACCGGATACACGACCGGAACCGTCGCGGGCAAGCAAATAGTAGCAATCACGCACAGCGGCGATTCAGCGCAGTACGGTCGAGCCTGGCACGTCTATGACGGAACCGGCGAACCTTGGCAAACGCACCAAGGAACCTCCAGCAGCTATTTTTGGCAAGGCAATGAATTCTTGATCCTACAGGTGAGTTCCCCGATCGCTGCTGAATCGGTGCGGGTGGGAAGTTTTTGGGGTTCAACCACCTGTGTGAGGCTCTCCGGTTCCAATAACGGAACTTCATGGGACATCCTTGGAACCATGTGCAATACGGACTGCTCAGCCACTGTTGATTTTGCGCCCTGAACAATTTGTGATTTCGCTGCATTGAACCAACACTTGATCCGTTCACCATTCAATGGCAACCTGTTTACATACGTGAGGCATCGAAACGGCAAAGGTTTAAACTTCACCGGGAGATCGCCCATGACTGCTGACAGGTCGTTTAATAATTCCGAAAGCAGGATAAACCTGTTTCGTTCAGTGCGGGAGAGCGCTTTCTTGTCTGCGTGGAAATTAGTGATATGTGTCCTTTTGAGTATTTCCGCCTTGTCGGCGTTGTCCGCGAAACCCGCGCATGCACGCAGGCGTCTGCCTTCCATGGATTTTCAGCACGATGGCTATTACTGGAGCCGTTTCGTGTACATGAACAATCTGGCGAACCTGGAGAATCACGTCCTGCCCGGAACACATAACGCTTTGCGTGAATCGATACAACACACTCAGTACCTTACCCACCACGTCCGA
Organism: Myxococcales bacterium; assembly: GCA_007131745.1. Next base: position 14,661 of record SLPX01000262.1, on the reverse strand, counting down.
TGGGAGCCAAGGGCGTCACTGGGAAGAATCGCCGATGTAAACCTGAGATTCGACGGATTGAGAGATGTTCTTTGGGGGGACAACGCCGGTTTGAGCCAAACAGCGCTTTTTGCGCAAACACCATCTTCAACGGGCTTGTTCGGACAGGATGTTCCTTCCATACAACTGACCACAGTGTTTATGCGGCTTCAGCTTGGCGTCTTGGAAATCAAGGTGGGCAGGATGCCGGTTCACTGGGGCATGGGACTTCTTTTGAACCATGGAGGGAATTTATTGACTCACAGGGCGGGAATCGATGACGATTTCGGAGACAATCATTTCCCCACCATCTTCGACCGCTTTCAGGTCTCCAGCGACGTGTTTCAGCTTTACGATTTCATGCGGGGGCGCCGTGATAAAACAAAAAAGACCAATCACGAACTCATCGCGGGATACGCTTTTAGCAGAATCGTGGAAGAACCGTTTTCCACCGGATACCCGATGGACATGAGACGCCCATACGGCGACAAGACTTTTTTGAGTCGCCAGGCATCAGGGGTCGATGAACACGTGGGGATGCTCCTCTATCGCTGGAGGAATTTCGCCGACGGAATACCGTTTGTAAAAAAATGGGGCCCCAATCACGTAACCGCTGGTCTATACTTTGCTTATCGGCGCCAAAGAAGAATGAAAAACGTGATAAGGTTGTGGGATAACGAAAGCGGGCGATTGATTCCACACGACTGCAATTGGGAGATAGGCATCCCCGAATGCGGCACACACTCAGATCTCTTTATTGTCGACCCCTATTTGAACATCAGGCTTGGACGTCTTTTTGATCTCGAGGGTGAGGCTTATTTCGTATCCGGAAGTGTTGAACCCGATGCCGTAGCCGTGGGGGATGATATCAATCGGGTGCGGATTCACGGCTGGGCGGTTCGCGCAACCACGAGGGTATTGCGGCCCTTCAATTTCAAAATAGAAGGCGGTCAAGCTTCGGGTGACGGCACATACGATGACAACACGTTCAGGGAACGAGCCATGCACCCGGATCACAACGTCGGGCTCATTATGTATAGCGAATTCCTGCGCCAAAGGTCTGCCTCGGTGAGGGCTTTGGCCTATCCACCGCCCGCATCGGTTGCACCCCGCATGGAAACCTATGGAGGTCACACTACCGGAGGAGTTTTGAACTCATTCTATTTTATGCCCACGGCAAGCCTTGAATTCATGGAATCATTTACCATGCGATTGGGTGTTTTAACTGCGTGGTCTCATCGACAGGACGGCTATTTTTTCCCACAAAACCGAGGACGCCACATAGGCACTGAAGCCGATTTGGGTTTTGACATCAAGTGGGGGATGGGCGACGATACATTGAGACATATGCTGCTCAGGCTGGAGGCCGGTTACCTTCTTTTCGGATCCCAGGTAAGGGCGGATTATCGTTCCCACGGTGTCTTCAGCCTGCAGGCCCGCCTGGCATTTGTATTATAACCACAAGCATGAATTCCAAAAACAAACAACCAATCGATGAAATCGAACCTCGAGACTCTTCGGATAAGAACGGATCTTCAAAGCGCATTCTACCGAGTGAAGTCTTCGTTGTCTTCGGCCTTGTAACCCTTGCCTTGTCGGTTCTTTATCATGCAGGCTCCCATGTACCGTGGATAAACAGGAATCTCGGCGGCATAGCCGCTGTATTGTTTATTTACGGTGCTGCATGGCGAATCTGGAAAAACGAAAGGGAACTCTCCGACTTCGGTATTACATTGCGCCCTGTCTCGAAAAACCTTATTTGGGGTCTATGCGCTTCAGCGATTGTCTTGAGCATATTTCTCGGTTTTTACATCGGTTACTACACACTTGTATGCGGCAAAGACATTTCCTTGCTTGGAACCCTCGGAAGAGATTGCCGCGGTTTCGCCGGAGGGATAACGGAAGTAAAAATTATACTTCCGCCCGCATTTTGGGAACTCATTCTGGCCGAATTGCTCGTTGTTTCACTGCCCGAAGAGGTTTTTTTCCGCGGATACGTACAGGGATCCCTGAACGAATTGTGGAAAGGAAGACGGCGGATTCTGGGTGTTGATCTTGGCTGGGCATGGGTTGTACAAGCTGCCCTCTTCGGCCTTGGACATTTCTTCGTAGACTTCAACCCTCTGAGGCTGGCGGTTGCGATTCCCGCGTTGGCATTCGGTTATCTGCGGGAAGCCACCGGTTCCATTGCAGCGCCTGTGATATTTCACGCAAGCTGCAACATATTTATGATCGTCGTGGATAACAGTTTCTTTCCACCCATTGAGTTGTTGTAAAAAGCGGCCGAAGGAAATCACCTTCCATAACATAATATTTCAATATATAATGAAGTTTGAGTTTACGAAGATCATACATCGGTCGGGGAAAACCTTTTCATGCCGCATGTATGTCCCGAAAATCAGCGGCGGAGCGGAATACGGGTCGTAATACACGACGAAAAGACGCGATCAACATCCATCGCGCAAAGGAGGATTCCTTGGGTTGCCCAATAACACCGCACGTGGAAGCACTTGTCGAGCTGGCGATCGAAGAAGATCTCGGACGAGGAGACATTACGACGCAAAGCGTCATGCTCGAGCCGTTGGAATCACAGGCGAGGATAACGGCGCGGCAGGATCTGGTAATTTGCGGGCTGGAACTCGCGGCCTATGTTTTTGCAAGGGTGGACCCGTCCCTCCAGTTTTCGCCGCTTGCAGCCGACGGAGATGATGTTTCCAAAGGGCAGGAAGTCGCTCTTATATCCGGGCCGACGGCCTGCCTTCTTGCAGCGGAACGTCTCGCCCTGGATTTTCTGATGAGGATGAGTGGAGTGGCCACCATAACCAGAAAATACGTTCGAATAGTAACTGCCACGGGCGCACAGGCAAAGGTCGTCGACACCCGAAAAACTATTCCGGGTTGGCGCGTACTCGACAAGTATGCCGTTGCAAAAGGCGGCGGTCAAAACCATAGGATGGACCTGGGTTCCGGAATACTCATCAAGGACAATCACATCGCCGCGTGCGGTTCGGTCTGGGAAACCGTTTGCAGAGCGCGGAAGCTTGCGCCTCACGGACTCAGAATCGAAGTTGAAGTACGAACCATGGATGAATTGGATCAAGCTTTGGACGCAGGGGCGGACATCGTGTTGTTGGACAACATGTCAATTGAAGAAATCGCCGCTTCGGTTGAAAAAGCCAAGGGCCGAGCACTTACGGAAGCCTCCGGAGGAATCAACATCGACACGATAGCGGGTATTGCAATGACAGGAGTCAACATGATTTCCATAGGCAGGCTCACCCATTCCGCGCCCGCCGTGGATCTCGCGATGGATCTCCAAGCATCCACTTGAGTTTTTGACAACACATGAGTCCCTTTTTCAACAACAAGCAGAACACCCATTCAAATGAATACAACACTCGTTCAGGAACGGGGTGTCCGGAAAGCGGATTTCTCAATGCCGAACCGATCAGTCGTCACCTGAAAACCGAATTTTTCGGCCTGTGCCTGCACGTCTTCCAATCGCTCCCATCCACCAATGCAGCCATCATTGAGATGGCAAAAACCGGCGCTCCCCATGGAACGACTGTAGTAGCGGATGAACAAACCGAAGGTCGCGGACGGGGAAGCCGAAAATGGCATTCTCCCCCGGGTGTCAACCTGTACCTGTCGGTTTTGGTCAGGCCCCCTATTCCACCCGACAAGGCGCCGCCGATCACCCTGGCATGGGCTGTGGCCGCGGCGGAAACCTTGGAACAAGAATCCGGGCTCACCCCGACCTTGAAATGGCCGAACGACCTGACCGTGGAAAACAAGAAATTGTGTGGAATTCTGACGGAAATCAACGCTGTATCTCAAAGAACCGACTGGATAGTTGCGGGCATTGGTATCAATGTAAACATCCTTGATTTCCCGAATGAATTGCAAGCTACTTCAACTTCACTCAGGATTTGCACCGGTCGTTCCCACTCACGGGAAATCCTTGCGTCCGTTCTTTTGGAAAAAATGGAGTATTGGTACGGAGTTTTGCTCCGAAACGGACCTGTCGAAATTCTTGAAACCTGGAAAAGCCGGCCCAATATACTTGGACAAACCGTCACCATCAAAACACACAAGGGTCCTATCGAGGGTTTGGCCGTGAACCTGGATATCGACGGAGCTTTGCTGCTTAAAACGAAAAACGGCGGTATTGAAAGAATTCTATCCGGGGACCTCGTAGTGCCTGTTTAACCGAAACCACCTCGAAACAAGCGCCTCTCACTACCGTGAACAATGGGTGACATTAACTTGCACGGCCCACCGCTTTCCATTAGAAAGCGGCATCATCGGTATGTTCACCACGCTCACCGTGCACTTCGGGTTGGAACAAGAAGAAGTGGTTCCTACAACGGTACAATTGCATTTCTTTTGGGCTTCCCTACGTTTAGCAAAGGTGTCGGAACCTCTGTACCTGACATGCCCACCTTCCTTGCAGATATAGCATCCATCCGCACGAACATGGCTCAATCCTCCAAGGATCATGACAAGCCCGAACATAAGAGCAACCAACTTTTTCACGTCTCGCCTCCTGTTCTCTGTTCAAATTTTATCATACCCCAACTCTCAAGACCAGACAAGAACATGGTTCAAAAGGAGTGCAGTCATTTTAGCACGACATATTCCGAACCTGCGAAAACAAGGCCTCGGCACCCCCTGCGCTCGGCTGTTTGTCCGCTGCCGTGAACGAACCGGCTCGCCCGTTCCCGAATATGCAGAGGTCATGGTCTTCGCAGGCTCTATTTTGGCTGTAATATCAAATGCCCTCGAACAAAGGTAATTGTGAGGTTGTTTTTTTATCATCAAGTGCCTGAATGCTCATTTCGTGCGGATACGGCTTCACCAATTCGTCGAAAACCCCCGGTTCACCCCCTGAATCCAGCCACAGGTTTGCATCTTCGCCTGCAAGAATCACGGGCATACGATTATGTATGGCGGCGACCTGATCATTGGGCCCGGTTGTGATCAAGCTGAACTCCAACTCCGCATCAGTCGTTCGCTCCGCCGAACACATCCACACTCCTGCCAAAGAAAACAGGGGACGACCCTCCGGACGAATCAAGTATCCCTGCTTTTTCCCCCTTCCATGCGAGACTTTTTTCCATTCGTAAAATCCTGAAACAGGCACCACGCAGCGCTGGGACACCAAAAGACGGGGAAATGTCTCTTGCAGACGGTCTGCACGCAAGTTAAAAATCAACCGCACCCCGCGTTTTTTGAGAGCCGGAGAAGGAATGAATCCCCATTTCATCCGCACCAACTCCCGTTCTTTGTTTTTGAACGGATCACCCTCACCCTTGCCCTTGCTGTTCGACGGTTCTCGGCCGGGCTTAGGAGACCCGTTTTTCACGGGGTTTGAAGGGTCGACCCAACGTATCACCGAAACCATTGATCCTGGAAAACAATCCCTCTTTTCAAGGTGTTGGACCCGGGTGGTGAGAGTCAACATCCTGCTGTATTCCGACCACGTTGATTCATCTGCTCCTGTAACAAATCGCCCGCACATGAAGAGATTGTAGCACCAACAACCAGCTTTAACCAACTGCAACCAAGGCCCACAGACAGTGGAGGAATAAGCCGGGATTAGCCCAATCATCAGCCGGACGACGAACGTTGCGACTTGTTAAAGGAAAAAGCTCGTCATGTTGAAGAAGTCGCCCTCTAAGGTTTTTTATCCCTCTTGAGAGATAATCGGCCTCGTGATAATCTTTTCGAGTTCAAGGGTTCACCGTTTTTGCGAATAAGTGTTTTGATGAAAGACAAACGGTGATTATTAGAGGCCCGGATCGCAATTGGTGAAACGAATACATGAAAATTGTTCCCTTGAAACCGTTTTTCTTATCGAGTCCCACATGAAACTTTTGCGAGGTTAAAATACATGCCTCTTGTGGATACGATTGACAGAACACTTCAGATTAAAATCGTGTTTTACGGCCCGGGTCTATCCGGAAAGACCACGTCACTGGAAACGCTCAGTCGACAAATGGACAAGAGTCGTCGCGGTGATTTGATGGTGTTGGACACAACAGGCGACCGTACACTCTTCTTTGACTGGATGCCCGTGGACCTTGGAAAAATAAGAGGTTTCGATGTCAAGATCCAGCTCTACACCGTCCCTGGCCAGGTAAGATACAACAACACTCGGAAACAAGTTCTTGGTGGAGTAGACGGCATCGTGTTTGTAGCCGACTCTCAAGACGACTTTATTGAACAAAACAAGTTCAGCTTCTCCAACCTCCGTGAAAACCTGGCCGAGCAATCCATAGACCTGGAAGACCTTCCGGTGGTGATACAATACAATAAGAGAGATTTACCCAATGCCCTAAGCGTTGAAGAACTGGCTTCGTCGCTGAATTTTGAGCACTACCCGTACACTGAAACGGTAGCGTCAACCGGCCAAGGCGTGGTGGATACATTACGCCTGATAACGCGGCTTACACTCCAGAGTGTTAAGACTTCACTGGATCCGAATGCAACCCCTCAAACCACCTCACAGATTCCGCTGGATGGAGAAGGCCTGTTGGAACATATCATGCGGGCTGAATCCGAAACCCAACCATCTGCAGAGGAACCTACACGTGACGAACATGAAGAGTCACCCTATGTAGAAATAACGGCCGAGGCAAGCAACGGCTACGAACCTGACATCGAAAAACAACACGAGAAAAACCATATCGAACTTGTCGAAAAAATCGAAAGCCTCGAAAAAACTGTTTCTTCTATTTCTGACAGAGTCGAAGAAATTCAGAACCGCTTAGGATCAATCGTGGACAAGAAGCTTCGATCCCTGTCACAGAATTCAGACGATCTGGATGGCCGCATGGAAGTTGCACAAAGATTGCTTACCTCTCTTGGTGGAAGAATGGCAATTGTTGAAAGACATATCACCAGGATGGAAACGGCCATCCAGGATTCAAAAAAAACCGACGGCATAAAAGAAATAAGCAATACACTGAAGAAACTGGCAGCGTTGGTGGAGGAACATGGTGAAAACATAGACAACGGTTTTAATATCAATCAACCGGAGGGAGGGAATTCAAAGGACTCGGAGAAATAGCTTTAAGACAATGAGCAGAGCCCATTAAGCCGTATCGCATTCAATGTGTGTAAAGGAAATAAGAATCAATCAGAATCAAAATGACACGTTCAACCAGACCTTCACATAGCCCCTTCGGTGTACCTGAATTGCCTCGACCCGACGCGGCCCCACAGTACATTGAAGATGAATCAGGCGGTCATGCGGCCCCCTTGCCGCCGCCCCCAGTGGTGGAAGAGGCTGATTTCGCTCTTCTTGAACTAGCCCCTCCCGTGCCCAAACATGAAAATCTTGTTGCAAACAGGTATGAAATCCTGAAACGCATCGGCACGGGCGGAATGGGAGAGGTATACAAAGTACGACATATGGAACTGGGCAAAACATTTGCCCTGAAAATCCTGCACTCAGAAATGTGCGAAAATCCGAGGGTGCGCGAGATGTTTTATTCTGAAGCGCGCCTTGCAAGTTCGCTGGAACACCGGCACATCGTTTCGATTACCGATTTCGGAGAGGATATACGCCGGGGCGCGTTTATCGTAATGGAGTATCTCCACGGGGAGAGTCTCGCCGACAGGCTGGACAAAACCAGGTGTCTCGATATCAAGACGAGCTGCGACATAATTCAGCAAACAGCCGAAGCGCTGCAGTTCATGCACAGCAGCGGAGTCATCCACGGCGACATCAAACCCGAAAATATTTTTCTTGGAAAAGGAACATCCGGCAGCGACAGAAGAAAAAACATTGTTAAAGTCCTGGATTTCGGCTTGAGCAGAATCTCTCTTCCCAACATAACGACTGCCGAGGAACAACTCACGGGCACACCTGCGTATCTTGCGCCCGAAAGAATATGCGGCGCCCCGCCGGACGAAAAATCAGACCTCTATTCTCTGGGAGTGCTTTTCTACGAAATACTCACCGGGGAAGTGCCTTTTGACGGAAACGTAGCGCAAATACTCAATGCACATCTTACAACACCGCCTTCTCCCCCGTCGTTCGTAAGAAAAGACCCTGAAATCGGCGAAGCTCTGGATGACCTGATTCTTTGCTGTCTCTCAAAAGAACCATCCGCCCGGCACAAGAACGTGGCCGCGTTCAACCAGGCTCTCATGACCTTGGTTGCGGAAATGGGTATTTTCAAAAGACGGCAGAACACACCTCAGCCCATGGTTGTCAAACGCCCGGGAGACGCAACCTGTCGCAGCATGGTGGACTCGAATCCCTTACCGATGTTCGCCGTGGACCTGGAAGGAAAAATCACGCTGGCCAACAAAAGCTTCGCTCTCTTTGTAAAAGACGATGTAAATCGCCTGATAGGCCGCAGCCTTTTCCAAACTCGCCTGGGGAGGTTCGCCCCCGGACTCACTGAAGATCTTGTCCACGTGGTCGGCCGAAACAAGATCACATCAAGAGAACTTGAATTCGCTCGGGCAAAAGGCAATCACAGCGTGGTCCTGGTGTGGATGTCGCCTCTTGCGATCGGCGGCTCAATAAAGGGAGCGCATGGAATCGTCCATTGGGTCAAGCGCTGAATTTGAAACACTTCGACATCGTATTGAAATCCCACCTAAAATGGTGTCTTCCCTAAAACGGCGACGGATAGAATCAAGGCCGGTCTGAACGCTTGAACACTTCGTCCATGAATTTGTAGAGCCGCACAAAATCAGCCGCGGCCTCAACCGGCTCGAATTCGTCGTATTGATAGAACGCAACCGGGCAAATCCGTCCTATGCGTTTCAATTGACGCAATGGAAGGTTCATCTCTTTCGCAACCTGTTGCGCGTTTTTCAAAACCTTGTCCAACAGCCCGTTCAAGGACTCCGGATAGAAGTTCACTCCGGTTGAAAGACTGCAAAGCGAAGTAAATACATCTCCTCCCCAACTCCCTTCCTCCAGTTTGTCGAAACGCCATTTCGCGGAGTGAGCGGAAAAACTCGATGCACCCTGGACAAAAACCGATCCATCGTCATCCAAAACCCCTTCCACGTTGGATCGCAAAACATCCACACCCTCTCGCTGTATGGTTTCGGCGATATCGGCCATGTAATCCACCGTTGATCCGTGGCGCCTGTAAATGTCGTGATACGCGACAGAAACATCTTCATCGTCGCAGCCGTTGCATGTTGAAACATGCATCCACATCCTACAAAGCGACCTGCCGTATTCATTCGCCAACAAGGCCATTTTTTCGAAAAAATTCGGATCCAAAACCGCGGGCATCTCAAATCTCAGCCATTCGCAAAAGTCGTGTATCAATTCTTTTGCCGTCCTTGACACCCGGCCGCTCTGTATGAGCTTTTCCAAAAACGCCGGCATCCAGGTGTAATCGAGTTTGTGAAAACACCTCGTTTCAGTTGGTTCAGCGTCCCCCAAGCTCAAAAACACCGGAAGAATATCATAGCCGCCACCTTCCTCTGAACCCCACTTTGAATACAGATCCAACAAACACCTTTCACTGTGGTGCTCTCTCTCCCTGTAGATCATACCCTTTCTCAAGTGCCATGAATGCCTCGGCCGAACCACGTTCTCCACGTATACAGCAAAAGAATACGGCTCATTCCACAAACAGATATCCACGCAGCGTCCATCCGACCGTCGGTAAACATCGGTCCGCACATTCGTTTCCCGGAGATCTGCTGAAAGTACATCCATTCGATCCCACTTGAGCAACTTCTCGTAAACCGCTTCGTACGGAATCGGGCTGATCTCTTCGGCCGGTTTTCCCAGATCAGGCGGCGGACTCATCAAAGCGGCCGATAAAAACCTCTTCAGGAACAGATCTTCCAGACCGTGATCCTCGTTCGGGTCGAGCAGCCACGCCAAAAAAGCGGAGTGCTTGGCCGCCACGTACTCCATTTTAAGGATCGTAAAAACATTGCCCGCCTTGAGCCGTTGATGAACCTCCAAAAAATCCAGGTCCGCAAGCAACCTCCCGAGTTCAGTTCGAACAGTCTCTTTTCCGCTCATCTCAACCTCGAATCTGTCCATGTGTCATGTGTCGAATCTATGAACCGAACATACGAATACCACATTTTTTTCGCTTTTTACACTATCCGCCGTAAGGAACTCAACGAAGTTCATATCCCCCACCACTTTCCGACAAAAACCAACGATAGTGAAATCCGAAGTTTGCCCGGTTCAGCATCCAGACAGCCCGGAAAGGAAACTCACTGGGCCGACCAATCCCTGTATTCCCAGTACATGGCGTCGAACCACAAATCCCCCCATCCATAATCCAAATCCTCTTCCATCCACCGATCGATGTAATCGAAAAATGGTGGATGATCCCAAACATCCATCAACCCAAGCAGGCGAGCAGCCAGAGCCGTCCCGACCCAGGTAGACGAAGTACAGCAGGTCCTGTAACTGCTCGATTCATCCGACACGCTTGGGTCGATGCAATGCCGAGTGCCCCACCGGGGAACTCCCTCGTTGTCGTAGTACGTGGAACAATCTTCGTGGAAACCATGCCCATGCGGAAACTCCCGTTGACTCATTCCAAGCATTCCCTCGTGATCCAGCATGAGTCCCGCAAACAAAATGTTCATCTTCCTCCCATTGCCGTGCCGATGGAAATAATGACCGGTCTCGATCATGCCATACAAGTCTATTCCAACCTGCACGTAGTAAATAAGCAGTTTTTCTTTTTCTTCCAAAGGATAATCCAGCAGCAAAGACAACGCTCCCAACCCCGCAGCGGTGGAAATCCCGGCGTAATAGTCCTGCATGTTATAAAGAGGGTGCACCCGCCGCACATGTAAGGAAGAGAGATGATCAAGCCACAAGCGCTGGAAATGCGTCTCCATCAGGGAAAGCGAAGGTGGCGTCCTGGAGCGGACATCTCCCGGCAAACTCAACAAGAGTTCCCGCCTCAGGTTTTTGCTGGAGTAAATCGGCTTCTCTCCAGCCACGTAAGGCGGCCTGAATGATCCGCTCGGCGGCGGTTCGTCCAAGACCGTCAAAACAGCAGCCGTTTCCAAAACAGCTACTGAGACGCAGTGATCCAGGTTCCATCTCCTGATCCTCGTCTGCTCCGGGCGCACCCAACCACTTGAACAAGTATACTCATCCGGGTTGCTGATCGTAGACACTAAGGAAGAACCCGCATAAACCGTAACCGGCAATTCCGGCTGCAGCGAAGGATCGTAGATGGTTATTTCCTCCCTGGAATCATAAGGCTGCCGTCGGTTGGTCCCGTCGGCCACGGGGTCTACCTCGAAGCCGTTTCTGCCTCCGGCAGGTTCAGGCTGGATGTCGACAATAACCACCCCATCCGAATCAGCCACCACAAACCAATCCCCGTTGACAAAACGGCCACATGGATACGCTTTGTCAAAACTCCAGGTGATCCCCCACTGCGATACACTTGTCTCCATCGTCGTTTCCGTTGGAACAACCACTTCCGCGTCCACTTCCGCGTCCAAGCCGGATCCGTCACCGCCGGGTCCCCCGTCATATTCCACACCACTTTCCTTGTTTTCCACCCCGCTGTCATGATCTTCCTTCCCCGAACTCCCGCCACAAGCCGCCAAAAATCCGCTCAGAATAACCATCCAATAGAACCGAAAAACTCTTATCCCCATATTGAACCTCACGGCAGCGGAACCTCGGCGGCCCTGCAAGCATTTTTCTCTGGATCTTTATGAGATCCTGTCTCAATAAACCTTTCTTCTGCTTCCATAAATAGATATCATCCCAGAACCCACCCTAACAACCCAAAAAGCTCTTTTCTTTTAACAGTTTGCAACAGTCTCCCAACGAGTGATAAAATCATCCGATGGGAGTAGGACTGTTTCGGCTTCATCGCAGGAGATAGAAATGAAAACTTACAAACAGAAAAGATGTAAAGGGTGTCCCAAGTGGTTTGCAGTTTCCTTGTCCAGCTTGTTGGCGCTTGTTTGCACGGCCTGCGGCTCCGACACATCCGGCGAAGGGTGAGACAACGGCGACGCGGGTTTGAACAACAACACTTACTCGGAGGCGGGCGTCAACAATAACGTCAACACAAATGGTAACATCGACCACGGATGTCCGCCCGGCATTTTACCTGAACCGGAAGTGGGCCAGGCACTTCCCATGATGGATTTCGACGCTCTTTCGTCGGCAACGCAAAACGCGGCTCCCTGATCCGCGTCAAACTGCTCCCCAATAACCAAACAGCTACAGGGTCCTGGCTTAACGAATCCTCTTTTTTCCCGCCGGATGTGTAGATTATTTGCGGAATGCTTTTGAACACCAACTCAGACAGCACCCTGCCGAATCAGGAAACTCTCAAATACAACACCGTTTCGATTCCAAACGTTAACCGTGGCAAGACACTGACTAGGTCGGCGGAGGTTCCGATACCATAACATCGTCACCTGAGTCCTGAATGCTTTGACCCCCTGTGGCAGGATATCTGCCCCCTTTGTCTGGTGTGAATTGAATTACAATCCCACTACGATGAACCCACCTGCGCATCACCGGATCTAGCGGATAAGTTGGAAATAAGGGGCGAGGAATCCCTGGCGGAGTTTAGGAATAACCATTACTAGGAGGGGCTGTGGCTCGCTAAGCCTTCACTGTAGGACTCTCTCATGCCCTGCTCTCCGCCGGTTTTTCACGGCGCATCCCTTGCACAGCGAACACCGACGAAGGGGTAGTATTCGGACGGATCGCTGACGGTGCGCATCGGCGCACGCACATCGTTGGGCTGATTGATAAAGCTGCCGCCCCGTAAGCCCCGCATGGAACTGCGCGGTTCGTCCACCCATGCACTCCCGTCATCCGGCGCACCGTTGTAGCTATCGTGCCAGTCGTCCTCCACCCATTCCCACACATTCCCCGCCATGTCGCATAATCCCTGGTCCGTGTTTCCCGCAGGTTTGCTGCACACAGGCCACGTTCGGTTTGTGCCGCAGCCATTTACGCCATCCCACATCACAGCATAGTCACATGTAGCAGTCTCATTGCCCCAGGGGTAGGTAATATCCTGCCCTCCCGAGCGGGCCGCATACTCCCACTCTGCCTCGCTTGGAAGCCGTCCGCCGGCCCATTCGCAGAACTCCTTTGCCTGATGCCAGTTAATGCAATTTACAGGATGGTCCTCGTAATCCGGATCTTCCCAGTTACAATCACTATCGGTCAAAGGCGCCGTGCATGTCCCGGCCGTCACGCACTCTGCATATTGTTCGACCGTCACTTGGGTTTTCGTCATTTCAAAAGTCGGCGCCGTTACTGAATGTACCGGTTGTTCAAATGTATATCCATCGTTACTCCCCATGTCGAATGTGCCTCCGGGAATGGAAATCCAAGTCACCAACAAAGGATCTGTGTAACAGCCGGATGTGTCGAACGAAGCGCAATTCTCCCCGCACGCCAGGTCGCCGGCGTTGAATCCAAGTGACTCACATGTTTCTCCCCCGAGATCTTCCCCGTCGCACACCTCGTCACCGTTGATCTCTCCATCCCCGCAATACCCTCCTTCACATCCCGATGTGTCGAGCCCCGAACAATCGTCAAGACACACCAAGACGCCACCTTCGTGGTAGCCGAGGGATTCGCAGGTCGCCCCGCCTAAATTCAAACCATCACATACTTCTGAGCCGTTTATGACAGCATCCCCGCAAAAACCAATGCATCCTGAAGTATCGAAATCCATGCAATCATCACTGCATCCAAGTGTTCCTGCGTAAAACCCTTGTGTCAGACAGGTCTCTCCATCCAGATCATCGCCGTCACATACCTCATCTCCCTCCCTCACATTGTTCCCGCACATCGAACCGAGTTCACAACCGCTCGTGTCAAAGGTGCAATTCGCGTTGCATCCGAGGGTGCCTTCACCAAGTCCCAGGCTTTCACAAGTCTCTCCCCTCAAATCCGTACCTTCGCAATCTTCTCCGGGATCTATGATTGAATCGCCGCAGCGTGGGATAATGCAGATCCCGTTGCGGCAGACTGTATCCAACGGGGAGCCGGGATACTCACAGGGGTCATAAGCATCTTTATCCAAACATGCATCGATCTGCGCTTGGAGCACGCACTGCTCGGTGGGCTCATGGCATACAGAACCCGAAGGACACTTTTCACCCCAAGAACACTTCTTCTGGCCGGAGTCTGAGCACCCCGACAGGGGTGCAAGAATCAACACGACTGCGATTGAAACAAGTGAGTTTGTAACACCTTTTCTCATCTGATTTCTCCCTGCACATATTGTTTTGACAATAACCATTCCGGAACTTAGCTAAAACATAGACATAACAAGGGCTTCCGGTCAAGTTGTATTCTGTGCCTTACATTGAAACTCTATGAAAGCCACTATACATCCTTTCCTTTCTTTTCTTTCCTTTCTCCGCCTCGGCCCTTTTACAGGTCCCAGTCCAACGGCGTTATCTTTGAATCAAACAGAGGAGTTTTCGTGATTTCCAAGTGGAAACACCCAGAGGCTGGAGCCCCTGGGAACATTGGGTTTTCGGGATAATTATGGTTCGTGAAAAGTAGTGGAGCTGAGGGGGCTCGAACCCCTGGCCTCCAGAGTGCGATTCTGGCGCTCTCCCAAGCTGAGCTACAGCCCCGGGTTTAACGGGCGCCAATCTAACAGCGTCGGTCGACAGGGT
>SLPX01000139.1 GCA_007131745.1 Myxococcales bacterium | reverse complement strand
TTTCTACATTTTGCAGGAATCAGCTGCTTCCGGGACTCTTCGCAATATCGGATTGGAAATGGGCAAGATCCTGTCCGATCGGTACAAGAAGTTGGTTGAGTTGCCGGATCACGACACCATTGCGCCCGTGTTGTACGATGCTGTTGCCGGGCTTTTTTTGTTGCATGCTCTGGGAAGGAAGCATGAACCCCTCAGAAAAAAACTTGCCGGCATATTTGAACGCGCATCAATGGAAAATCGCATTCCCGGCTTCGACGCGAGTTGGAAATACAATGCCGTGGGATTACTGGATGCGTTGGTGGACCTGTATTTTGTGCACAAATCGGGCTTTTCGTGTCCGGTGCCATACGAGAAGGTCGTGGATCGCTCGTTGGGCTGGGAGCTGAAGGATTCGGCTGTGCTGGACAAAGATGAATTCCACAGCCAGACATATCTTGTCACACATATCATTTACGTTCTTTCCGATTTTAACTTGCGCCTACTGGATCCGGCTCTTTTCGTCCCTGAGGAGAAATACATTCTTCGGCATTTGGACCATTATCTTGAAATGAGGGATGTTGAAACGGTTGGTGAGTTCGGCGACAGTTTGAAAATTTTGGGACGGGGTTATGAAAACAAGGCGGTGCGAAAAATAGTGAACGCACTCTTGTCATGGCAAAACGAGGACGGATCCTGGGGTGATGTCGACGAAGCTAGTGAATATGTCCGTTACCATTCTACGTGGACCGCTTTTAACGGCATTCTCGAGTTTGAATTTGAGTCCAAGGGTCCGAAGAGTGAATGGATGAAACGCCTACTGGAAAACCGAAGAGCAACAGCGGTGAGCGGAGAGGTGAGTCTTGGCCGTTAATTCGTTCTAGACAGCATGCCCGCTATGGTGAAAACCGATCCAAGCGAAGCCGTGAGCGCTGCGGCAGGGAGGCCGAACCTGATGCTTTCGTGAACCGGCACGAGAGTGTAATAAACGGAAGCGAAAGCAGCGCCTGCGATTAGGAGAAGTTGCAACAAAGACGGTAGGATTCCCCATCTGAGCGAGAACCGGAAATACAAAAGGATGAGGGATGCGCCGGTGAGCACAGCAGTGATCCATCCCTGGGTCTCGATCCCTGATATCAGGCCTGTTCCCTTTACATAATACCACGGGGAAAAACTGGCCACGAAAGCAGCCACCGTGGTCCAGAGGGCCAATTTTTCAGGTGATCTAAGTCTTTTGTACACATTATTCAAACCGGTGAGCGCTGCCTCGAACTCCTTGCTCAAGATAGGATCCTCTATTACCTCCCGGTTGGATTTGCGGGGTGGAATCCTTGGTGGAGGCGGAGCCTGCACGATTCTCGTGTGCTTATCTCTTTCCGGATCTGATGACAGCACTCTGGTGGATCCGTCCGTTTGTGGCAGATGAGCGGTCGGCTCCGATGCGATAGGTGGAGGTTCGGGGTCTCTGGACCACGCCTGTTGATCCATCTGATCGTATTCATCATTTATCAGGTCGGTGTTTTCGGGTTCCCATAACGGCTCATTGTAAACCGGTTCTTCATAGACGGCCGCTGTATCCTGGTGAGATTCATATGGCGGTGGCGGCGGCAGGTCGCCCTCCAGCGGATCCGGCACCAGCACTGTGCCGCATAATGGGCATGATTCCGCGTTTTGCGGCGGTGTTGTTCGACAAACAGGACACAGCATGTCGAACATACTACTTTATCCCGGTCGGAGATGAAAGAATTTGTGTGTATGTGGTTGAGTATTTTTTGGAAACGCTGGTTCTTATTGGGGCGGCGGTGGAGCTTTTTGAGGCAAGCGGGGTTTGATTTTTATGTCCGGTCGCACTCCCTTGCCGAGGCCGCGCCTGTCCTTAACCGAGGGCCGACGCGGTGGTTCTTGGCCGTCTTCGCCGATTATCTTGTACACAGGGCTGGTTTTACCGTCCCTTATGAGGAAATCGTAGAGCTTCCTCAAGCCGCCTGCCTTTGAAACCAGTGGCTTGGCCTCGTTCATGGCTTGTTCCACTGTTTGTTTAAAAGCTTCGTAGGGGCGGGCGCCGGTCACAAGCTTTCCGTTTACAAAGGTAGCGGGAGTGCCGCGCGCGCCGAGTTGCACAGCGTAATCGCGTTGTTCTTCCATGAGTTTCCGGTGAGTGTTTTCATCCAGCGCTTTTTTGAATTTCGCCATGTCCAGGTCCACTTCTTCGGCCACCTGTTCCAGGAATTCGCGGCCCTTCCGGATTTCGGCCATGTTTGCGTACAACTTGTCATGGTAAGCCCAGAAACCGTCGTTGCCTTTTTGCACGAAAGCTTCGTGCGAGGCTTCCGCTGCAAGCATGGCCTGCTTTTGGAATGGGAGAGCATTGTGATGGTATACCAGTTTCACGTGCTTGCCGTATTCCTCGATTATCTGGTCGAGAGTCTTTGCCACCCTTCCGCTGAAACCGCATTGGAAGCTGTTCGACACCACCATGGTTACGAGAGCATGTTCTGCGCCCTTCCAGGGCTTGCCGTCGATCGGCATCTTGTAAACCACGTCGGGATCCATGATTTTCCGCGGTTGTTTAGGTTTTGGTTGATCAGGAGCCGCGCCGGGCAGGTATTTCACCTGTGTCAGTCCGGTCTTCAAAATGTGGTCGTAGTAGTTTGCCTTGGTGGCTTTTCTCTCTTTTATGGCGGCTTCTGCCTTTTTCAGCTCTTCGTCGATGACTTGCTTGAACGCTTCAAAAGGCCGCGCGCCCCGAAGTTTCCGGCCGTTGATGAAAAAGGTGGGCGAACCGCGGGCGCCGAGCGCGGTGGCCAGTTTGCCGTGTTCATCGATTACATCTTTGTGATGCTGTTCGTCCAGGGCTTTTCTCAGCCTTCCCATGTTGATTCCGCCTGCATTCTCGGCAGCGGCTTCGATAAACTGCCTGGCTTCGGTTCTGAGTTTTCCCTGATCAGCATAGAGAAATTCGTTGTATTTCCAGAAAGCGTCGTTTCCCCTTTGGTTGAAAACCTCGATTCCTGCTATCGCAGAGAGTAATGAAGCCTGGTTCTGAACCATGGGATTGTGGTGGTATACGATTTTGACCTGCCCCTTGTACTCATCCATGATTTGTTTCAAGGTGGGCTGTACTCTTGAGCAGAAAGGACAAGTATAGGTGCTGAATTCCACTATGGTGATCAGAGCGTTCCTGGCGCCCTTCCAGGGTTTTCCTTCTATCGGAACCCTGTAAACAGCCGTTGGATCTTCCTGTGGACGGGCCCTGGGATCGGGTTTCTTTCTGTCCGGCGCGTGTTCAGGCCCTTCATCGGTGAGAGAGGTCCGGGCGGTGCGCATGAATTCACGGTAAATATTCTGGGTGGCTCCGGGAGGACCGTCGGGCCCTCGTGCGGCCATTTCAGCCAGAAGTTCATCCGCTGCCTTGATTTCTTCTTTAACGATTTTTTCGAGTTCGGCCATGGACGGCTTTTCTTCCATGTAACGCCCGTTTACGAAAATGCTGGGAGTCCTGGTCACGCCCAACCGTTTCACCTGGCGCTGGTCAAATGCCACGAGGCTGCTGAGCCGTCTTTCCTGCATGTCTTCTTTGAATTTTTCCACGTTCAGGCCGGCCGCCTTTGCCATTTGTTCGAGTGCCTGTTCGGTCAATTTTCCTCGATGTGAATACAGCCGGTCGTGCATGTCCCAGAATTTGCCCTGCTTGTTTGCTGCAAGCGAAGCGATGGCCGCGGTCCGAGCGTCCGCGCTGCCGGGGTTGTTCACCAGCACCACCCGCATGACTTTAGCGTATTTTCTCTGGAGCTTCAAAAGCATGTCCGATACTTCTTTTGCACGCGGGTTCATGAAATCAGTAACGTTGACAATCGTGACTTTCGCGTTTTCAGGCCCTATTGAAGGATTGTTTCCTCTCGGGTGAATTCTGTACCGAACAATCTCTTTGGGGCAATCCGCTTCTTCGCACTCCACCTTGGTGGTGAGTGTGAATTTTCCGATCAGCAGTCCCGCCACGAATAATACGATCGCGACGATGACCACCGTTGGGACGGGGATCCCTTCTTGTTTTGGTTTCTTTGTCGCCATTCTTCATCTCCTTTTAAGGATCATTTCATTCTTTGGTTTCAAATCCAACGGCAATAAAGTATGCATCTTATGCAGAGAGCCATAATGTGCAAGGGCTTTCTTTTGTTTCAATTTATGAACAAAACTCAAGATGAAAATATTTTCGGAACCCATGAAAGTTCCTTATTTAATGGAAGAAACCACGAACCGGTTTTTACCCGGATCTTGTTTTGGTGCGGGTTGTTGTTTCTTCTTTTCTACGTTTTTCCACACTTGGAGTTTCTGAAACACGCCAACGAAATGCCCAGGCTTTTCATGACGGAATCCCTGGTTAGGGAAAACGACATGGGAGTGGACTCGCAGCTCAGGGAATACCACTACAACAAGCAAATGGATCTTTCTCGCAGTTTTTGCCTGAGTAACAGGATTTTTGATGCGGCGGGACGCTCCATGGTCAGGTCGGGGTTGGGAAATCCTAATTTGGAGGGAAGATGTGAAGAGAGGACACATCCGAACAAGGCTCCGGCGCAGTCGTTTCTGGGAGTTCCTTTCTACATGCTCTCCATGAGCTGGGCTTCTTTGACAGGCGCTCACCATTCCTTGGGTATGAAGCTTTGGTGGTTGAGGTTCGGCACCTCTCTTCTTCCGTTGATCTTCCTTTTGTTTATGATGGAGCGACTTCTAAAAAGATGGATTCCCGAGTCGCATCCCAGGAGAGTCGCGCTTGCCGCATACGGCGTCGGCTCCATGGCCATGGTTTATGGAATGCAGCTCATGTCGCACAGCCTCGCTGCATTTTTTCTGTTCGGTGCGTTTTTCTTTTTATGTCCGGCCCCGGGCAATTCGGGGCGCGGCGACACGGCCCCCCCTTTTTACAACCTTATCCTTGCCGGGTTTTTCGCTGGCTCGGCTATTGCATCGGACTACCAAGCGGGTTTCGGCGCGGCCATTTTGGCGATCTACGGCGTATACAGGGTCAGGTTCAACATCCGGCTGGTGTGGGGGATCATTGGGGGCGCGGTGCCCCTATTCTTGTTGGGGTTCTATCATTACCACGCCTACGGCTCGCCGTTTTGGACAGGATACAGGTTCTTGATCGCAGTCGATGATCACGCTCTTCATGCCCGAGGTTTCATGGGCATCGTGGGTCCGCAAAAAGGTCCATTTTGGGCCGTGCTTTTTTCCGCGCGAGACGGCCTTGTGTTTCTTTCTCCATGGACTTTGTTCGCGGTTTTGGGTTTATACCGTATGCTTTCGCCCCCGCGGGAACTTCCGCGGTCACATTGTTCATGCAATATCATCGGCGGGGAAAGCTCTGGAAGAAGGATTCTGAATATTTATTGGTGGAAGCTTGCCGGTTCAATATTGGCGGTGGTCTCCGGGATAACGGCCGTGTACAAGGCCGCTGGAAGCGGCGCCGCGCCCTGGACGGATCCTTATCTGAATGCGCTCGGCTGGTTTTTGGCAATCTGGGCGATAATCGGAATGGCGTGCGCAGTTCGTTTTCCCGTAAAGAGTTCGGGAAAAGCATCCGGTTTTGCCGATGTTGCGCTCGGCAGCGTTATCGTTGCGTGCGGATTGACGGCTCCGGTTTTAGTTGGATTCGACCAGGCCGGGGTGTGGTCCGTGACGCTTCCCCTTCTTGCAGCTTGCTGGAGTTTTGTGAGCGGCAAAGGAGCGGCGCCTGTAGAAAACATTCACGGCAAAGGTCGCGCTGTTTTTGTGATTCCCATCGTTTTTGTCTTCTGTATCGCGATTATTTTAAGCGGATCGGTCTCATCCGGATACCCCCTCTTGGTTTTACGTGCGACAATGTGGGCCGCGGCTGCTGCATGGGTGTTGCTTTGCAAAACCAACGTCGCCAAAATGGGCGGGTATGAGAAAACCATCGGAGTTCCGGAGTCCCTTGTTGTTTTCGCGATGATTTCTTTTTACGTCTGGTTCGTGAGTTCGGTGACTTTCTGGCACGGCGGGTGGCAGGTCGGACCCAGGTATCTCGCTGTAATGCTGCCTTTTTTGACGATCGGAGCCGCGGTGGCATTCCAGGATTCTTGGCAGCGAGGGTCGGTGTGGTGGATATGGGTTACCGCAGCGATATCAGTGTCCATCGTTATATACACCCTGACCGCTGCGGTTTTTCCACATTTTCCGAAAAGCTTCATCAACCCGTTTTACGATCTTGTAGGATATCTCCTCTCCCGGGGTTATGTTGCTCACAACGCGGGCGAATATCTCTTCAATTGGCGGGGAATTTCTTCCCTTTGGCCGTACTTTGCGGTGACAGGAGCGCTGCTGCTTTTTCTGGCGGTCGGATCCGGTGTTCAGATGGGGAGACGTTGGACCGAGAGACCTGTTGCCGGCAATGGAGATTTCGGAGTCGCTTTCGGACGCCGTTGGGTTTACGGAGTTTTAGGGTTGGCCGCGGCTGTTTTCGTGTTGGAGGGCTATCGCGCGCTTCCGCGAGCGGATTTTCAGCAGTGCTGCGGTTGGATAACCAAGATGTGGGATGTGGAGTCGGACAAGAAGAGAGGTTCGCTCAATAAGACAAAACCTCAAACCGGCCGGAATACGGGCCATAGGCGAATGCAAACCGTCTCTAACGTGAAGCTCAGGGAGCCGTCGGCGCCTCGGAATAATGATCGCTCCCCTCCATCGGTACGGTCCGGCGAGGAACAGTATCTCCGAGAAGCTCGGTCAGCGCTGTTTCAGCCCATGAATTCAAGTCATCGAAACGAAGTCCGATGATGTTTTCACCGTTGCTCCAACAAACCGTAGCCTCGGTGATGATTTCCATCGGGTTTTTCGGTGAAGTAAAGGTCAGGAGTACGGTTTCGTCGATCCATTCGAAAAGGTCCGGGGACCCGTATAAATCAATGATCAACAAGCACATTCCTCCAGGTGATATGTTTATCGACAGACCATCCAGGAGTTGACCGTTTTGCACGACGCTGACTGGGATTTTCAAACTCCGCCTGCTTGATTCTCTTCTGTTCTTTTGTTTTTCCATGGTGACATCTTCTCCCTGAACAAGTATGCCTTTTCTTACTATATCTTATGTGGAGAACAATGGAAACGGTTTAATGCTCGGTTTTGAAGGGAGGGGAGGCGGTGGATTGCCAAGAAATAAAGCAAACCCTTAACGGTTAGCTTTCAGCTCGTCTCTGATGACAAACCATCGTCGGAAACGGACGACCGAAGCAGCGATGATTAATGGAATCGTCGCGGCCAAAGCGATGCAGGGGCCGACGGGAAGCTCCCATAGGCCGGTTGCAAAATAACCCGCGCCCGCGGACAGTCCGCCCAGAACCGCCGAAGTAATTGCAGCGGGAACGATTCGGTCGTGAAAAAGCAGCGCGGCCGTTGCAGGAAGCACGGTGAGAGCGAAAACGGGCATGGCGCCGACCGCTCGCGTGCACACGGAGATGACGACCGCGATCAGGATAAACAGCACAGCGTTCGCCCGGCCCGTCGGGAAGCCGGAGACCACGGCTGCAGTGGGATCAAAAGCTGCGAACACGAAATCCTTGAACATCAAAACGTAGACCACAAGCACGACGAGTCCCATCACCGCTACAAGATGCTGTTGATCCTGAGGCACGAGCACGGCTACGCCGAACAAGACGTCCTGGATTTCATGAGCGGCCTTATCCGCCTTGGTGGCAAATACCACTGCGAGTGCGGAACCCAAAATAAACAGCAGGCCGACAACTGTTTCTTCCTTGGTCTTTTCCTGTTTGGTCGAAGCCGCGCGCCTGGCCAGGATGAGCGATACAAGTACGGTGATCAATATAGCGATGAGCGAGGGCGGAATCTGGAACGGTTTCGATTCAACGGCAGCGTTCACCGCGGGTGCGTTTTCATCCGGCGCTCCCAATTCGTTGTCATCTTGTTGTTCAGAAATGTTCTTTTCGCCTTCCCCCCCGTTTGTTTCCTCACCCTTGCCGGTTCCATTCTCGGATTCCGGGTCCGGAAACTCATCGCTGATATCCGGGAATTCATCCTGCAGTATGTCGCGTATTTCTTCCGATTCTTCATCGACATCGCCTTTGTCAAGCTGTTCCTCGACTCGGGCCGGGGGAGGCGCTTCGCCGTGATGCGGCGCCATCATGACCCCGATTAAAAAAGCAAAGGCCAGGCCCGCGCCCGCCACCTGGGAGAGGGCTGCTGAAACGAATATCATTCTTCTCAAAACAATGAACAGGCCGATCAGGCCGCACAAGACACCGACCGCGATGTTTGTGAGAAAAGACGAAAAAAAGAGCTGGAAAAATCTTTCCAGGAATTCGGCTGCGTGTTCACTCATGTTGATATGACTCCTGCCCACTCTCCATGGGGTCGGCGAACGCTGAGTCTTCGGTTCCGACGTTGGCCAGGATTTCACAGGGATCGCCGATCCTTATCAGGTTCTTTATGCGATGAATATAGAGGACCTTGTGAGTGTGTTCTCTTATTTCGTCCAGCATGTGGGATGCCATCAAAACGGTTTGTTTCCTCTCCATCGTGAGATCCGTGATCAGGTGAAGTATTTGCCGGGAAGCGTCTACATCCATTCCGGTCGTGGGTTCGTCCAGTATCAGAATCGACGGATCCGAGACAATGGCTCTCGCCAGGAGGGTTCTCTGCTGCTCGCCGCCGCTTAGTTCCCGAAACGGCTGGTCCGCGGCCCTTTTCAGGCCGACGTCTACGAGGGCCTTCATGGCTTTCACGCGATCCGCTTTTCTGAAAGGCCGAGCCAGCCCTCTCTTTGCCGACAATCCCATCAACACGACGTGGAGAGCGGACACTGGAAAATGCATGGGCATTGCTTTTCTTTGAGGCACATAACTAATGTCGTGATGCTTTGCCCGGCGTTCGCCCAGGTTGATGGAGCCGGAAAGCGGCGGAACCAGGCCCAGGATCGTCTTGAGCAAGGTGGTTTTTCCCGCGCCGTTGGGACCGATCATGCCCCAGAATTCGCCGTGCTTGAGCACAAGGTTCAAGGGCCCCAGGTTCCAAGCGCCGGGATATCCGAAGTGAAGCTTTTCCAGGTATACGGATTCATGACATTCCTTTTTTTTAGCAGGGGTCATTTAGCATCCTTGAGTGAGCGTACGATAAGCCGAACATTATAATCGATGTTGTTTATATAAGTGGTTGTTTCTTTTACTCCACCGATCAACTGTGAAAGAACGATGTGCCTGAGTCCGAACCTTTTCGCAATTGTCTGTGCTGTTTTCTGTGGATAGAAAGGTTCGGTGATGACAAGTTTGACGTTGTCGTTCGCTTCGATCATGCGGTAAAGATTCGCCAGGTGGGCGGCCGACGGCTGGACTCCCGGAAGCCGCTCGATGGTCCCCAGACGTCTCAATCCCGCGAATTCAAAGAAATAGATCCAGCTTTGGTGATAGGGGATGACATAGGTGCCACGGTAGGGTTTGAGCATTGCTCGCCATTTTCGCATCCAACTTATGATTTCGTGGGCGTAGCGCTTGTAATTCGCGCGGTAGGTTTTCGCGTTAGGCGGGTCCAGACGGGAAAGCCTTTGATATATGCCGTAAGCGATTCTGACCCCGTTTCTGGGATCCGTCCAGTAGTGAGGGTTTCCACCCGGATGCAGGTCTCCGTCTTCGCGGGTGATACGGCGGGAGGGAACCTCGCGAACCTCGATCAGGGTCGAGCAATCAAGGTTTCCATTGGCACCCGTGATGATGTTCCTGTTGCGCGAACCCGTTATAAGGGGAGGCAGCCAGCCGATTTCCAGCTCGAGACCCGCGTGCAGCAAGAGATCGGCGCGGCTCAGAATCAATGCAAAGCTGGGCCTGGGATCCACGAAATGTGGATCCTGGTATCCCCTTGCAAGGCTTTGCGTGGTCACGTGTCGGCCGCCCACATTTTGAGCGATATCGCAAAGGTCCGGAATCGAGCAGACGATCCGGATTTTTGCATGCGCGGTCGATCCCCACGCTGTCATCCACAAACTGCAGGCAATCGCGACCGGCAGGCACAAGGCCGAAAGGAGTGTTCGTCGTGTCATGTTTTCTCGTATCTTTGTATTCTGTTTCATGAGTCTCACCTCTTGATGTCTTTTCGTTCAGCGTTCCGCCTCAATACGGATGCGCGCCGTGCGTTCCCAGGTTGCCCATAAGCTGCACAAAGACTTCGTGCACGGATTTCCATCCGGTAGGCAAACCGTCTTCAGCCGACTGACGCACATGGTTGTAATTGTATTGAAGCCTGATCTGGGAAAATTCGGTCGGCCGCCAAGTGATCGCCGCGGTTCCCCTGTGCTGATCGTCGAGTGCGAACGGATGCTTTTCATCCGGCGGCTCCTCGAAATCAAATTCAATGAGCTGCCGGACGTCATCCATGACGACCATGTCGTACCTCAGCCCCAGCCACCAGCGCTGACTCAACCTCCACAACATTTGCACGTACGCGCCCCAGTCCTGGAGTTCTCCCTCGGCATGCTCTATTCTCCTGTAAAACCCTTCAGCGGTCAAACCCATTTCCAGGTAGGGCCTGTAAAGCGGCCGCCACTTCAAATACATGTCCGCGCCCACAAGGTGCGTCAGCCGATTCTTGTCCGGGTCGGTGGCGTTGGGACCGACCGCGTATGACATTCCCAGGTTAAGCCCTACATTCGTCCCCATTGGGAAAAACTGGTCCAGCCTATTATTATACAGCAGGTGGCGATGATCTTTGACTTCGAAGTCTTCGGACCTGTCTCCGTCACCTACAAAGCTGGGGGTGTCGGCTCCGTCGGGATTGCTTATGGAAAACGAAAGCGCGGCGTACCACGGAATGGGAAGCAACCAACTCAACTCGCCGGTCGCGGCGCGCATGCTTTCATCACTCAAAAACCTGACATTCGGCAGCATGTTGTCTACGAAATTGTAATCGTGCAAATGAAGTGGATTCTGCCTTCCGAATCTCAGGTTCATAATTCCCGCTCGCGCCTGGAGCCGCCATGGAAGAGAAAGGCTGGTAAAATAAGCTTCCTCGACTTCCACCCCTGATGTGTCAAAGGCAAGGAAAACATCCATTCTGAAATAGGGATCCACCGCTGCCTGGAACGCGAATTCCAGTTCCTGGAGATGAATCCCGTTTTTCATGTCGAGATCCCTTGCGACCTGGTGCCCGTTGCCTCTTAGCGCTGTGTCGTATGTATAAGCCGCCAAGAAAGTTGCGATCACGCTTATGTCGGGGTTCATGGATTGAAAAAAGCGCTGCACTCTGCCGGTCGGCGGACCTTGTTTTTCAGCTCTTTCAGCGGCTTCTTCCCGTGCTCCTTCTTCAAGAGCTTCCAGCATTTCTGCATCGGATTTATCGAAAAGATCGTCATCAAAATCCTCGTCCTCCACCTTCTCAATGCCTTCGCTTTCTACTTCGCTTTCTACTTCACGTTTGTCTTCATCTCCGATCGTGTCTTCGTTTTCACCAGCTTTTTCAAGTTCGCGTTCAGTTTCTGTTTCCTCGTGATGTTCTTGTTCGTTGTCTGTTGAATTTACTTCTTCCGATTGTTTTACGCGCTCACCCGCTGATGGATCGGCTTTAGCATTCAGAGCGAAAACCGTCACCGCAAGCGCTGCCGAGAGCATAAATCTTTTGTTCAGCATACTTTACCTGCTTTTCTTCACTTTCTCTCTTGTCCGAGAGTAAAAGGTTTTTCCATCTTGACGGATCCGGATAGGCGAATTGTTTTCGTGCACTTCCAGCCGGATGAACGAACCGGCCTTCACGGCAAAAACAACAATGCCGGACTCATCCGGTGGTGTCCGAATCCAAATAGTTGACCTTGTTGTCAGGTTGAAAGGAGCTGAAACGGAGGAGATGTCTTGGGCGCATAGGAGACTATGCTCAGGTTGTTGATTTCATAGTGTCCCAAGTCTTCCAGAGTGGTTTTCCCCAGCACGTCCTGTTGAGCTTCGGGAACCACATCCGACTCGACTTCGAGCGAAAAGCAAATTGCATGGCTGCAAACAACGCAATCCAGGGGCTTTTCAGTGATCGGATGGTCGTGAAAAGCCTCGGCTCCCTGAGCGAGAACCATGGTCGAAAGCACCAGTATGGATATCCATCGCTTTATGTTTACACTCAGCTTCATTTTGCAAATTGCTTTCGGACGTTTCTTTTCCGCTCAACTCTTGAGTGTCGCGGAATATTTCCATGCGGACGATTATCATTCGCCCTCGTCCGAATTCACCCGGGAGAATAGCGCGGGACTTTAGCTTGTCAAGCGATCTTGAAAACCCCCGTGAGATTTGATTAGAGGCTTTTACCCGTTTTTAAAGGTGTTATTCTCAGGGTCGGGTCTGAGACGGCAAAACTATGGAATGGATGTGGAGTCAGCGATGAATATAGAAATACTCTTGTGGTTGATTGTTTCGGGGATTGTTGTGGCAGTTGTTTTGCTGCTCCTTTTGCTCGCGCGGAAAACCGGTGGGGGCGAAGTAGCGGGAAAGGATGTGCGTGATGAACTTCGCGCGGCGCGGGAAGAGACGCGCGGCGCGGCGAAAGAACTCAGGGAAGAAGTGTCGGCCGGGTTGAAATCAACCGGCGATACAATTTTTCAGTCGCTCGAGGGAATGGGAAAGAACCAGCAGGAACGGCTCGAATGGATGGCCAAGGGGTTGAATGAGCTTTCCGATGCCAACCGGGGAGCATTGGAACGGATCCGATCAGCGCTTGATGAGCGGCTCAAGGAACTGCAAGAATCAAACGAGAAAAAATTGGATCAGATGCGAAAGACAGTGGACGAAAAGCTTCACGATACATTGGAAAAGCGGCTTGGTGAATCATTCAAATTGGTGAGCGAAAGGTTGGAGGCGGTTCACAAGGGTCTCGGAGAGATGCAGAACCTTGCGACCGGAGTGGGGGATCTGAAGCGGGTTCTGACCAATGTAAAAGCAAGGGGAACGTGGGCCGAGGTTCAGCTTGGCGGAATCCTGGAGCAGATTCTCACCTCTGATCAATACGGGAAGAATGTCAGTGTAAAGGAGAACACCCAGGAAAGAGTCGAGTACGCGGTTCGCCTTCCGGGGGCGAAGGATGACCCCCAAAGCTGCGTGTGGCTGCCTATAGACTCGAAATTTCCGCGTGAAGATTACGTCAGGCTGCAGGACGCGGCGGACAAGGCGGATTCCAAGGCTGTAAGCGAAGCATCTGCTGCTTTGGCCGCAGCCGCCAAGAACGCGGCCAAGGACATCTGTGACAAGTACGTGAACCCTCCCATGACCACTGATTTTGGAATAATGTTTCTGGCCACCGAGGGATTATATGCCGAAATCCTGAGGAGGGAGGGCCTGGTTGATGAGTTGCAGCGGAAATATCGGGTTGTTCCGGCCGGGCCTACCACCTTGGCTGCGCTCTTGAGCAGCTTGCGCATGGGGTTCCAGACCCTTGCTATTGAAAAGCGCACTTCAGAGGTATGGAGGGTGCTGGCCGCGGTGAAGACCGAATTCGGCAAGTTCGGCAAAACCCTGGAAAAGGTGAAAAAGCAGTTGGATACAGCGGGCCGGACGATTGAGCAGACAGGAGTGCGCACCAGGGCCATGGAACGCACACTTAGATCGGTGGAACAATTGGACGAATCCGAAGCAAAGGATGTTTTTTCTCTGCATGACACCGAAGCGATTGCCGACGTGGACGCGGATGCCGAATCCGATGCCGACCCTGATCTTACAGCCGAGTCATGAGTGACCGGTATTTGCGATGATGAAGATACGTCTCATAGTGTTTGTCAGGCGAATGGATTGCAGATCTTGAGAGCTCCGAATCGATGAAAATCACGATCCCCGGTGACCAACTCCGAGATGCCGTGTTCCAGGCATAAAGCAGCTATGTGAGCATCGTGAATCAAATTGCCGGTTGCACCGGAGTCTTCGAGCAGCCGGTCCAGGATCTCCCCGTGGCGCGGTGTTTCGGATAGAAGCACCAGGGTGGGGGATCCTAAAATGGCTTTGAGGTCGCTCAGCGCGACTTTGGAGGGAACTGGTGGATGAAAAACTCTCGGATGCGTAACGACTCTCAGGAATTCGTAGACGCAAGGCCATGGTATGGCCCAACGTTCCGGTCCCTCCACGAGATTTGTAAGGAGTTTTTTTGCGTGTCCGTGATGCGCAAGGGAAACTATCTCAGCATAAACCAATATATTGGTATCAACTGCTTTCATCTGTCCACTTGATCAATGGCGTCAAGCAGGGAATCGCGGTCCAAAAGATCTATTCCAGGTTGAAGCCGGGCTCGCCAGGTTTTCAATTTCAGGCGATACTCTTTTTGTTGCAAGGGCAAAAGCGACTGTCTCAGCATCCGATTGATCAGCGCCTGCATGGTCAGTCCTTGCTCTGCTGCTCGTTGCTTTATTTCACGCAACAGGTCTTCATCTATGGCCAATGTTGTACGCGGCATACATCAAAATGTAAATCGCAAACATCAAGATGTCAAGATCTGTGCATCATAAGAGCAGGGCTTCTTTAGCCCGCGACCCTTTTCCTTTTGGGATGGTTGGAAAAGTGTTTTGTTGAACCGAAATCGCTCTGTCCTACTGACGCTGTTTCGCGTAGGGGTATTGTCTTGCTTACGATCTTGAAAACAGACATAATTGGAAGATGAAAAAAAGCGGTTTTCCGGTTGTTTGGTGAGTGGGGTCGGATTTGGCAGGTGTAATCGTTGCAGTGGACGCGGGGAGGTTCAAAATGATCAAAAATGATTTCAGGTGGCGGAAAACAATGGTGATGTTTGTGTGTGTTTGGGTGTGGTCTTTATACTCTCCGCCGGGGGTTGCAGAGGGGGTGACCATAACTTCACAGTCGGTTTCGACCCCCTATCCCGGAGTGACATTGATCAAGGGAAAGACGAGCGGACCCACGACGGATTTTTATGCAGCCCTGATTTCGTTGTGTCATGACCACGTCTACGTGGATGCTTCTCCTGATCACACGCAGCAGACGAGCGGAGCGTTTGCCTCCGGGCTGGGCGCGCAGGTGGCTGTAAATGGAGATTTCTACGCATGGACGAGCGGGACTCTTCACGTCTACGGCGATGCTGTAGGCGGGGGTCAGCGCTGGCCGTCCATCAGGACGGGCAGAGACGAAGCGTACAGCGGTTCCTGGTTTTACGAACGATACGGGTGGATCGCTTTTGGCACGGATTTCGTGGAGTATTCAAACACGAAATGGATAAAAGAGCGCTGGGAGGAATACGGCGCGGACCAGGGGTGGAGTCCCAAGACCGTTACAAAGTCAATACCCGATGGAACCCTGGCTTTGATCAGCGGATTTCCGCAGATAGTGGTTGAGGGAAATCCGATAGAGTGTTCATCGCCCACCGCGAGCAGTTGTTTTCCGGACCGTTCGGATATGAGAAATCGTCATCCGCGAACCGCGATGGGGCTTACAAGAGACAGAAACACCTTTATTTTGCTGGTCGTGGACGGCCGGAGGTCTACATCGGTTGGGATGTATGGAACCGAGTTGGCTGATCTCATGCATCAGCTTGGCGCGCACACGGCGTTCAACCTGGACGGCGGCGGATCGTCTCAGATGTGGGTGCAAGGGCAAGGTTATGTGAACACGCCGTCGGACGGTTCGCCCCGTTCGGTGCCGAACAGTTGGGCGATTTTTGCAGGGAGCGCGGGCGGGATGGATCGGTTGCCCGGCTCATGTGACCGGGTCTATGACGAACTGATGTACCAGGTGCATGTGAGAGAACCCGGGGTTCACACCGATGTAAACGGCAACGGGTTGGCCGATGTCTGCGCAAGGGGGCCGGAGGGGATGGAGTGTTTCCTGGCGGATGGAACCGGGGGGTTCGACGTGCGGGTGGAAGGACCGGCTCTCTCTGATGCATCGGGGTGGGGGGATCCCTCCAATCACTCGACGATTCGGATGGGTGATGTCACCGGCAACGGACTCGCTGATATATGTGCTCGGGCGAATGCAAGGATGTATTGCTGGCTGAATGATGGAGAAGGGTTTTCGCAACGGATCGACGGTCCGGAGTGGTCGAACGAGGCCGGTTTCGACGATATCCGCTATTTCAGCACAATCCGTCTCGTGGATGTGACCGGCGACGGCCGCGCTGATTTGTGCGCTAGGACTTCGGAAGATTTCAGGTGTTATCCTTCAACCGGGGAGGGATTCGGAGAGGCCATAATAGGGCCGGCTCTGTCCGACGATTCAGGATGGGGTGTTTCTTGGCACTACGGAACAATCAGGATGGCGGATGTCACTGGTGATGGGAGAGCGGATGTGTGTGCTAGGCGCAATGCCGGGTTCGCGTGTTGGCCCTCTGAGGGAGACGGGTTCGGAGATCGGATCGACGGACCCGAATGGTCGAACGCGGAAGGATGGACTGATGTAAAGTATTGGAGCACCATTGAACTCGTTGACCTGGACGGCGACGGACGAGCCGATGTGTGTGCGCGTTCTTCTGAGGGCGTTTCCTGCCACCTGTCTACCGGGCAGGGGTTCGGCCCTGAGATACAGGGACCGCCGCTCACGGATGGAGCGGGGTGGGGGAATTACGCGCATTATTCCACGATAAGGTTTGCCGATATAGCGGGCGATGGAACGAAAGCTCTTTGTGCAAGGTCGGTGCATGGGATGAGGTGTTGGCCTTTTTCCGACGGCGGGTTCGGGGATTCCATCGAGGGGGGATGCGCGGATGAGACCGGTTGGTTCAGGGAACGCTTTTTCCGGACGATAAGGTTTGCCGATGTAACCGGCGATGGAAGGGAAGATCTTTGTGCCCGTGCCTCGGCCGGATTTCTTTGCTGGCCCTCGCTCGGAGATGGTTTCGCTGATGAACCCCTTTGGGGCCCGGAATGGTCGGACGCTGAGGGATGGACGGATCCCGGTTATTATACAACCATCCGATTGGGAACTCCGCCCGTCAGCGATGATGACGATGAACCGGATCCCGTCGATCCGGAAGACCGGGATGGAGGGGTGTACGGGCCTGATGGAGGAGTCGTGGATGGCGACGGCTCTGTTGAAAGGTCAAAAACATCTTCGGGGTGCGGTTGCAGATTCGGAGACGACCGGGGTGAAAACATTTTGTTTGTTATTTTTTTGTTAGGTCTTGGGGTGATTTTCCTCTTAAACAGAAGGATCTGCAAAGCTTAGGGATGGATCGGCGTACAAATCCGGGAGTTGTTTTTGAGTCAGCCCTTAGTTCAATTGGAAAAGTCGCATATTGAATAAATTGAATAATAAGAATGATAGGAGAAATCATGATCGTAAGCATCATACTTTTGGTGATTCTGATAATTGGGGCACTGGTTTTTTTGGCTTTGGCGGTTTTTAGTTCGATACAGTACGGCAAGATGACAGGAGAAAAGGTGGTTGATACCGATGGTTCTCCCCTTCCTACAGGCTCTGGATCATTTGTCCGGAAATCACGGGAAGAGATGAATGCCGACAATCCAGCGTTCATCCATAAAACACATGAAGAGATGAATGGTGCAACATTTGTCTACCGCAAAGAAGCTTACAAACACAAAACGAAAGGAAAAGAAGCCGGTTTCCATTTTTCAATATCTAATGAAGATCTTAGAAAAGGGCTGAAGGAAAAAGACCCCTTAGTTACAAAGCAGTTTTGGATGTCCGCGGGCTATGCTTATTTTACTGCTTGTACGATGTCCGCCATCGGCTTGGGCATCGTAATGGGTGGAGGTAGTTTTGGTTGGATTTTCATCGCCGCCGGTCTGTTCGTAGGATCTTTGTTTTTCTATCAGGTGTTCTTAAAGAAAGATGTCGGTTGAAGAATTTGAGAGCTCGGATCATGAACTCGACCGTGCAGAGTTCTCTTCTCATTTGTTACATGGATCCGGATGTTGCCGATGAGAATGAAAACGGTTTGGCTGTCGACAGTGAGATGCAGAATGATCAATAGGGGTTCAAACAGTTTGGACAGCCGCGGATCTTTTCGGATTTGGGTGAAGGGTTCGCTGCAAGGATGGATCATCTGCTGGTTGATAAGCGATACTCAGCCGGAGAGTTTTTTGTTGACTGCAATAGAAAAAAGGCGAATGTTGAGACTTGTTGATTATTAGCTTTGTTTTATCGGTTCGTTGTATTGGATTAAAGTTAAAGATGTTTCGGTTCGTCCAACCATTGAAGAATTCCTTGTTCCGGGAATCCACTGCTTTTGTCCAATCGAGAGAAAACAGATGAATTAAGGAGACATTGCAATGTTACGCAGAACTTGGAACGTGTTTTTGTGCATGGTGTTAGTGTTTGGAATTGGAGTCGTCGGGTGTGGCGATTCCGGGGACAAGAAGGCCGTGTGCGGCAACAACATCGTCGAAGAGGGTGAGGCTTGTGACGGCACGGATCTGAACAATATGACGTGTCAAAGTTTGGGATACACCGGCGGTACCCTGGCTTGTACAGATAATTGCGAATTCGACGAGTCGGGCTGTATCGATGATGAATTGTGCGGAAACGGCGAAATCGATCCCGGAGAGGATTGCGACGGAGATGATCTCGGCGGTGAGACGTGCGAAGGTCTGGGCTTCGACGGTGGAGAGCTTACCTGCAGCGCAACGTGCAGGTTCAATACTTCAGGTTGTTATACGGCTGAAGGGTGCGAATACGACGACGCAGTTGAAATCGACAGCCTGGGTGTCTTGGAATTGCATGTAGACACAACGGTGGCTGATGACAGCGTGGACATAAGCTGCGAGGACGATGACCTCGGCACTGCGGACCACATCTTTGAGTTGACCGTGCTTTCCCATGGAAATCTTGTCATTTCACCCAGCGATGATTGGCATGTCATGGCCATGTTCTCCGTCCCCGACAATGTCTCGGACTGTTTTGCTTCGAGCCAGGAATTGCTTTGCTATGATCCTTATTTTGACGGCATTCCAACTACCATACCCGATGTGGCTCCCGGAGTTTATTATCTGGTGGTTTCGGACTGGTCGGATGAGCATTCCGCTACGGTTGACATAACAATCACCTTGGGATGCCCTCCAGGGATGCACGAAGACAATGGGGGATGCGTGTACGACACTTGTGAATATCTTGATTGCGAAAGCATGCACATGGAGTGCGACGACAGCGAGGAACCGGCGGTATGTTCCGGTTGTCTTGAAGGATACGTGGAGGAATATGGAAGGTGCGTTGTGGAAGGTCTCAGCTATGGATCACCTTGTGAAAGCGACTGGGATTGCCCGGGAACCGGACAACCGGGCTCTAACATTGTATGCAATGCCAGCACCGGTGGGTATTGCATGTCAATGAATTCACCCGAGTGTGCTTCTCCGGGGCAACCCTGCACCGATGACGAAGACAGCATGTGCTTGGTTTACCTCTACTGGGGCATGTTCGAAATCCACATGTGCATCAAGGGCTGTGAAAATGACGGAGACTGCAGGCCCGGTTATTATTGCAACGAAAATGCTTACGATTCGGGTTATTCCGGCTGTACGGCTATAAGCGATTGCGAAGACTACGGGTGCAATGATCCCGATGGAACCATATTTTGCAATGAAAACGAAAACTCTCTTGATTTCGGTTTTTGCTGGATTGACGGCTGCGAAAATGATCCATGCGACGCTCATGATAACACTACCGGAACGTGCATAAACATCGGAGATGGTTATGGTTGTGAGTGCGATGAGGATCATGCTTGGGATTTGGAAACCATGGAATGTGAAGACTTCACCTGTGGCGCCGAAGACCTTGGAACATGGGGCGGCGAGATCATCGAGGTGAATGGTAATTCATGCGACGGTACATCCATCTACGGCAATTCGGCTTTGGCCTGCATTGGCTGGGATGCTCCCGGACAGGAGCTTGTCTACAGCCTGACCGTGCCGGCTGCTGTTACGATTGAGATCACCTTCGGGCCGGCGGAAGGAAACGATCAGGATTCAGTGCTGTATTTGTTGGCGGCATGCAACGACACACACGGCTATACTTGTCTTGCGGGTGTTGACGACGAGTGGGATGAAAACCCTGAAGTTCTGGTCTGGAATAACGACACAGGGAGTGACCTCACCGTTTACATTGTGGGGGACGCCTATGAAGGTTGCGGCCCGGTTTTGTTGACGATTGAACAGGCAGAATAATCGGACTCGTTCGTCGACGCTTCACCGTAGTCCATCCCTTCAATTTCCACTCTTGCCGGCCGGCCTGATCCGGGGCTGATTCAAACGGTTTGACCTGTCTTGTCATTTTTCAACGCGGTTGTATTATTCATGTTTCTCTGCTAGTCTTCCCTATCCCGGTCATCGGCGGTTTTAGGCTCTCATTATCTGTATCCTTCGACCCGGGCGGCAGCTGAGAGCCGGGTACAATGAAAAAAAATTGGTTTGTAAATACGGACTTTTCAGCAAGAGAATCCATGAGCAACAAGTTCGAACCTAAATTGCGGAAGACGGCGGCTTTCGGTCCGGGCAAGGAAAAAAAAGGATTGTCCGGAAGCGCTCGGGGAGATGACGGCCTGGAAGATCGGACAGGGTCAGCCGTGGACAAAGAGGGGATCGGCTTGGCGCTGGTGGTGTCGAACGACCAAAGATCGTTGGAAGATAATTGGGAAGGAGAGGATACCAGGGTAGACGAAGAGATCGCTCACGAGGTTCGACCCCGGATAAGGTCGAAGTCCAGGCCTCAGGTTAGGGTGCAGGCCAAGAGATCCCTGCTCAAGGTATTGCTTCTGAGTGGGGGTATGGTGGGTTTTTTGGCGTTGGCTGTAATTACCGGCATCCTTGTTTATCATCAGGCTCGGCAAAAGAGGGTCCAGGAGAAGTTGAGTCAGGTGCGAGCTATGGTCGCCTTGGATTCAGCGGTGGCCTATAGTGAGGCTTCACAGGTGTTGGCGGAGCTTTATGAGGAAAAACCCGACTGCCCGGAAATCCTGGTTGCCAGGGCCGAAGTCGAGGCTGTCAGGTGGGGGCGTTTCGACGGTGGAGGGGAAGCTGCGGAGGCAGCGAAAAAGAACCTGGAATTAGCGGACAGGCAGGGGGCTGATAAACAGGACGTGATGGTTGTGAGCGCGTATCTCCTTTTGTTTAGGAACAAGTACGAGGCAGCGGCGGCCGCGGCCGAAAAAGCCCTGGTGCATTATCCTCGCTCTGCTCGATTCGGCTACATAATGGGTGTTGCACGTTTTATGCTGGGGGACTTGGAGGCGGCTGAGGCCACTTTGCGGTTGGCCGTAAGCAACGACAAGAACTTTTTGCCGGCGATTTACGAGTTGGCTGTGGTGCAACGATTGAGGGGAAGGTTGGTGGAGAGCGAGGCATTGCTGAAAAAGGTCCTTGAGGTCAGTCCAAGACATCTGGGGGCGAAGATTGAAACGGTTCTGGTTCATGATTTGATGGGGCGGGAAGTCGATATTGTATCTGTGGAAAGATTGGCGCGCAGGGTCGAATCCATGCCGAAGTACGCTGCGCGCGCGTATCTCCTTATGGGGCGCCTTAAACTGTCTGACGGGGGGAAGAACGCTGTGGCCGTTGCCGAGCGTTTTTTTGAAAAGGCTGCGGCTATTCGTCCTCAAGAACCGGAGTATTTGTTGGAACTCTTAGCCTTGCATCTTAGACCCGGCGGAGATGTGGTCCGGGCGAAAAGAACAGCGGCTGCAGGACTGGATAGTGTACGGGAATATCCGGTTGCACCCCTTCTTCAGGCGCGCTTGGCGCTTGCTGAAGGAGATTCCGGCAGGGCTTTAACCCATCTTTCCGGCGTTCGCTTTTCCAGCCTGGGCTCTCTTGAAAGGGCCTGGGTCAAGGCAGTTGGAATCAAGGCGCACCTTGAAAACAATGATGTCGAAAACGCGAAACGTATGTGCAGTGAGTTTATCGCCGCCGGCGGGGATTTGGATGTTTTTCTGAAAGTCAAGGGTGGGGGTGGATTCACGGTGTCTTCGATGTCGACTATTCATTCGGATTCGCCCGTGGAGGCAGGCGGGAGAGAACAGGGAGCTGATGTGAAAGCCGGCAAGGAAGGTGGTTCAGGTCGGAGCATGCCTGAGAGCAAACGTGAGTTCAGAAAGATCCTGGAGGCTTGCGCTCTTTACGCATATGATTTGCGCGACTGGAAAACAGCAAGGGTCCTCGAGGATCTCGTGAAGGATAGCGATCTCAAAATAATTATAAGGGGAATCAGGTACGCATTGAGACACCAACCTTTGAGGGCCTGGAATTCAATGGAAAAGATCCGGCCGGCCGATATTCCCGACTTTGGACACCTGGTCGGCAGGGTGCTTCAAGAAATTGGAAGGCCTCGTGCAGCATTGGCGTTTTTTGATGCTAAGCATAATTACGAGGCACAGGGCGCCGGGCAGCGCCTGGATTTGGCTGAAGCATACTTCAAGGCGGGCGAAGCTGAGGCAGCGCGCAAGCTGTTGGTCGAATTGGACGAAATGGAACCTGTTTCGCCAAGAATCCTATACGATAGGGGGCGTTTGGCGCTGGAAATGGGTGATTCGGAGGATGCAGGTCGAGTGGCAAGACAGTTGAAAAGAGATTATGCGGACAGTCACCTGGGGTACTACCTGGAAGGATTGTTACACCTGGATGAGAGACAATGGAGAATGGCGAGTGAGGCGTTTGACGCGGCCCTGGAGCGGAAACCTGATTGTTACAAGTGTACCGAAAAACTCGCTCAGATAGCCATGGTCAGGGAGGGAATTGCGGGCGCGCGGCTGTACTATCAGAGGGCGTACAAGGAATCCGGTAGAAATCCGGAGGTTCTTGCCAACATGGCGCGGC
Source organism: Myxococcales bacterium (assembly GCA_007131745.1). The sequence goes on along the minus strand of SLPX01000139.1, from coordinate 28,918 downwards.
GGTTTGCAGAAACAGGAGGAGATTCGCATGCAATCAAAGCGTATATGAATGCGGCGAGAGGGTTCAGGAAAGCAGGTTCGGGGTACAGGGCGTCGGAGTTATATTCCGAGTTAGCCGAGCAGCTTTCTCACAACAAGAACTACAATCGATCCAGGATCGAATCGATTTACAAACGAGCGCTGAAATACAGGCGACCGCATCCCCTGGCATATTATCGTTGGGCTGAATACTTGAGGCGCAGGGGTAAACCCGAAGAAGCCGTACGCTGGTACGAGAGGGCCGCCAATGCGGCGCCGGAGTCTCCGGATGTTCATTATTCTTTGGCATGGATCTTGATTCGCTTGGACAGGAATCCGTCGTTGGCTTTGCAATCGCTCAAACGGTTTGATGAATTCGAAAAAGATACGGCAAGGGCCCGCAGGGCAATGCAGATGCGGCGACGACTTCTTCACAGGATGCAGCGGAAGCAGGGCTGAGTATACAATTGAGAAGCACACGCGGCGGTCTGACGGTCCACCGTGTGGGGATCGAAATGAGAAGTTTGTTTTCGGAGCCGGATTCCTGGATTCAGATATTTGAAGAGTGAGTTGCATGAAACGGGTTTGTCGATTTCTTTTCAGCACAAAATTGGGTTTGTTTATTACAGCGGTCCTGGTTTTTGGATTGTCTCAGGCCTACAATCTTCCCGCCACCGATTACATCAGGCACGAGTCGGATTCTACGGGAACTGATGTGGTCTTGCGGTTGGTGTATTTTGCATTCATGTGCCTGGTTGCTTTTTCGGAGACTCTCCTGGTTGATGAGCTGTTTTTCCATGGTGGTTGGCGTCGCCGGGTTTTGGGAGGGCAGAATCTTTTACCTGACCTGGAAGATGATTTAGTGGAAGGAGTGAATGACGACCGGAAGGATGCCGGCGGAGATACATTTGTTGATGATGATTCCGAAAAAGTTGGACGTGAATCGGATTATTCATTCAAGGGGTCGTTTTTCAGAGATTATACTGTTCATGTCACACTCGTTTTTCTTGCTCTCCTGGCCGGCAATTATTTTCTTTTCAATGCCATAAACGGTGGATTTGATTCGTACTACAGTGATGTAGGTTATCTATACACCCGGCTTCGTTCGCCCGATACGGATACCAGGATTTCGGCCATCGGCGCCTTGACGCCGAAGCGGCTGCCGGCCGTTACTCCTCGTCTCATGGATCGCCTCGAAAATGGAGACGAAAAGGAGAAATTGTGGGTCGTGTGGGGGCTCGGCTACAGGGCCGAATACGCGCTTTTGTCTCCTGCCATGAAACAGGAAGCTGCAGCGAGGATTCTTCCGCTGGTGGCGGAAGGCCCGGAGGAAATGAGGGCTACAGCGGCACTGGCCCTTGCCAGATTGAAGTCCTACGTTTGGTTGGATCACGCTGTTGAAGAATTGAAGAAACCGGCTCCGCATCCTTATTTTGCAGTAGCCGTCGGTTTCTTGCGTGACAATCGGCCCACGACGATCGAAGTGCTGGACAGTCTTCTTTTGGATTCCGATGAGACCCGCGCCATGGCTGCTGCATGGGCTTTGGGACAGATGAAAGTCAAGGAAGCCGCTCAGCCGTTGCGGAACAAGCTTTTTGATATGAAGGGAAACGTGCAGTGCGTTGCGGTTGAATCATTGGGAAGGCTTGGAGACAACGAGGCTGTTCCATTGTTGGTGAGGCTTTTTGAGCGGGAGCAATCCGGAATGATTTGCATGGAAAAGGAACTCACTTTTCGTCCGGACGGTGAAGGTGGAGATAAGTTTTTTCTTTTTTATTCCGGAATCGCTATCTATGAAAAGCTGGGTTGTACAACCGACAGGGAACCGCTCAGAGTCAGAATCCTCAAGGTTTTGTGGCGGATAGGGGAGACGAGAATTCTCCCGTGGATCAGGAACATGGCACAAAACGAGTTGCTCGCTCCGAGAGAGCGTGATTGTGCGATCCGTGTATACAACAATTCGATTGATTGAATCCCTGTCCAAACTTTGCTAAAAAAAAGATCCTTTTTTACTCTTGCGGTAAGGGGTAATATTCAATTATATGGAATCAGCATGAGTGACGAAGACAAACAAGAAGTTTCCGGTGAAAAAGATTCCACCTTTGGGAAAGCGCTTTCCGGTGTAGACGGGATGAAGCGATTCCGCGAAGAAGTGTTGTTTCCGCTTCAGGAGCAGGAAAAGGGTATACCCAGGCCGGAATGGCGGCAGAAATTTCGACGGGAACTGCCATTTTGGAGATTATTGAATTCCGACCAAAGAAAACATGTAAGGAGTATTTTCGCTCACATGCTTCCCGATCCGGATGTGGACACTAGTTCCTTTGATTCCGAAGAGCGTTTGATGTTGGATATTGTAGCCGAGGAATACATTCGGCAGGCCCTTTCTTTTGCTGACACGGTAGAAAGCGAGGAATATAGGCCGAAAAATGAAGTGGAAAGAGATCATCCAGGACGCGTGCTTGTTTTGACATTGAGCGCGTCGCTTTTTTTCTTTGATGTTCCTGACCAGTACGGTAAGCGGGGGTATTCATATCAGAATATCTACGGAAACAACTCCATCCCCTCGACCGGGAGGTGCAGGTTGAAGGGAGGGTTCAAGTGCGGTGAGAGCTTGATGGCGCTTGAGTTTCATACTTCGGCGGTACAACTTGTTGCAGACACCGAAGCGAAAGTCAGCCGTTTTCGGGAGTTTGAATACGAGAGCAAATTGTTTCACAGGTCTTTTTCAGATACTTTTCACGGCATTTCAGTGAAGTCCCGGCAGTCTTTTTCAGGTTTTGTTCACGAACTTACTTTTTCGTCCAAGGCGGACGGCTCACGTTCTCCTCAAGAGGGAGAAGATCAAGAAGTTGAAAACGGAACCGACGGAGAGACGGGAGATCACGGGGTGCCCGACAATGTGGCACGATTGCCCCTTTCCCCCATCGAAGTTGATTTCCGGAAATCCGGCGGCGAAAAATCCGAAGAACCAAACCGTTCAGGAACGTTCAAGACTCCGAAGGATGAAGGCGAATCTTGATAAGAAATCAGGTTTTGCCCGACGGTGCATCGCTGCGGCGTTTCAGGAAACACAGCAATCCAAGTAAAGCCGATATGGGGATTTGTGATGCAGGTCCGGATTTCCTGTTGCCCGGGGCGTGACAACCGCACCCTTTGCCGATTACATCCGTTTCTCCAGCGGGTTCGCCGTTTGAGGTTTCATTCCGGGCGTCGCTTGGAACGCCTCCGTCTCCACTGGGGTAAAACTGATCATCCACTACCAGGGTTACCGACAACTCCCCGTCTTCCGGACCCCCTCCAGCGGGTGGATCAGCAAACCATGTGATGGTTTCGTCCAGGATGCCCAGCGGCAGGATGTGTTCTCCTGTTTCTTGCGGGGCAACTGTGAATGTGAATCGGCCGATTTCACCGGGAAGCACTTCTCCGCTTATTGTCGCAGCTCGATGAGGGGCAATCCAGTCGGGGCCTTCAAGTGGAGACTCAACATCCCGAGGAATCGGCGCCAGAATTGTGACGCCGGGAATCCATGGGACATGCCCGTCGTTTCGAAGTTCAAACCATACCAGAACCTCTTCCCCCAATGTCATCGATATAATGCCTCCATCGGGAGCGCCCAGCGAAGAGGCTATGGGTTCGGCTTTCCGGAAATCCGCCCGGCACCATGCGGTGCCGAAACCTTCCACGCAGGGCAATCCGTAGCCTGCACAGTTTCCCTCAAAATATCGACCGTCCTCGCAGAAGGCAATGCGGGTTTCGTCAAGGCAAAACGCAGCATTGCCGGAGTTTTTGCAGCGGGGATCCACGCAGAATGCAAAGAGGTTGTCGGTTTCACATGTCATCCCGTAGTATGCGCAGTCCCCAATGCCCAGGTCCACGCCTCCGGTGCATGTCCGCATGCGTGTCTCGTCGATGCAGAGGCGGGAGTTTTCGACGCCCACGCAGTTTTCGTCAATATGACCAGACACAATTACGGCAAGATGATTGGCAACAACCCGTTCCGCACCGTCCGAAGGCACGTTCTTGATGGAGCCGGAAACCACCATTGTACTGCTGCCTCCCCCGTCGCTGTTCATTGCGTTCCACGCTCCGAACTCCATCATAACATCCGTCATGTCCGCGAAAGTCATACCCAATGCCCCGGTGCGTCGGCCGTCGGCGACGAGCAGGATAAGAACCGAACCATCATGGGAGACACCGGTGGCAGTACGCGGGTGGCGGCTATTGTGAAAGGAAGTATTGTAGTACTGTGGCTCTCCGTCTATCACGAGGAGATCCTGCATTCCTCCAATGGCATTGAAGGCCCTCGGAACATGTTCGGCAAAGTGGCCCCAAGGATCATACCAGCACTTCTTTGTAACGTCACAGGCCAGAAACGACCACACGTCGGTGTCGTCGCTCCACTTAAAACCCTCTCCCACTGCCAACCCGAGGGGTTCGTAAGCACTCCAGTTGTCGGCATCCCATAGATCTCCGTTGATGGCTACGATCGCTCCCACGTCTGCAGCAAAAGCAGATGTGCGACGCCCGTTTTCTCCAGGTCCCGTCGCTCGAAGACGAATTTCAGGTAAGCTCAGATCTACAAGGACCACGTGGTAGTCTTGAGGTTCGGATGTGGTTCGGTGCAGATGATCGATGCCGGGAGCTACGTTCGTCCAGGTATCGCCTGCCATGATTTTTGCCGGCATGAGCAGGAGAACAGCCGACAAGAGAAGCGGCAACATGAATTGGGTTGAATTCAGTGCAGATCTTCTTTGAGATCGAAGCATTGTCATCCATCTCTCTTTTATTCACTTGTCTTCATTGTACAACTCATCGATGGGATTGATCAAAGGTTTTTGATCGCTTAGGAGCATGCATTCAGGGGATTCTCAGGTTTTCGCATGGAGCCGGATGGAGACACTACGATGTCATCCGGCATGTTCCGCGGGTTCGTGCCGGAGCGAAAAAGTCATGCGGGATGAGATATTTCTCTTCTTCATGTCGACTTCGAGATCCAGTTCTTCTTTCAAATCCAGTTCGGCTTTTTGGACACGGCCGTTCTCCAGGTCAATAGACGCTCGCAGGTTTCCCCGTCCTGTGCCTTTTATGATGAGAAAATGTCCTATTGGCTCAAGGTCGCCGTCGAATTCAATGTTTATACTTGCGGTTACTTGGGCGGTGTTGGCCGCATCATCGATATCCTTTAGTGTATATCGAATAGTTTCGCGGGCATTCAGGTGCCCCTTGCCGCTCTCTTCGGCCAAAGGGAGCTTGATTGTCCGCCTGACGGTCCATTCGGCGCCCTTGCCGACCGCTTCCTGGGGGAGCACCGGGACCAGTCTCCTGAAATACGCCTGGGGATCTCCGAGACCGTCGGATATTTCGGTGTATACCAAAACTGCACTGAAACGCTTTGTTCGTCCCGAAGGGGCCAGTTCCCATGCTATTCCCGGAGGAGCGTCCCATCGGGGTCCTGTCGGAACTCCGCCTCGTTTCACCGAGGTCAACTCGAGTTCCAGCAGCGGCGCTTGACCTGTTTTTTTACTTGGTGTTACTTCCCATACAAGCGCGGCGTTCTTTTCTCCCTCAACTCCTGTCGACTCTATCCGCGTGTCGAGCAGGTATGTTCCCCATGAATTCTGTTCAAATTGGTAATGAAGGAGTCTCTTCGGCGCGGCTCCGGGGTTTTCTATTCTCAGCGACCACGCGTCTTGTTTGGAAGCATGTCCCTTGTTACAGGAACACGAGATGGTCATTAAACCACCGAGCATGCTCATCATCAAAGCTCTGATACAAGATCTCACTATTTTTCCTCGGAAAATAATCATTTATTTCAAGAAACCCAACATGCAAACTCATAACATGATCTACATGTATTTGCAGTAGGTGTCCATGTGAAAACGGCTATGAAGCTGCATAATGCGTGATCCGTCCAAACAGGTCAAACTCCGCCCAGCGACCTGTCCGAAACCCGGGTCATGGATATTTCCTGCTTGTGAGTTATCCCGCTTCCGGGTTTTTCGGAAAACATTTCAACGTCGAATTTGCTTCTCAATATGCGGCCGTTCTTTATGTCGAATTCTATTTCTCCTCCTCCAGTCCCTTTTTTCCTCATCTTTCCGTTTTCGTCTTCAAATCTGAGAGACGTTCTCTTTGAAATAAAGGCTGTTTTCCTCCCTCGTACGGTCCGTATACTTTCGATATGATAAGCCGTTTCTGCAACTGATCGCAGAGGCGGGTTCGAAGTCTGTTCCGACTGATCAATGAAGTCGGTCTTTCCAAGGGATACAAATGTCCATCTTGCACCCATTCCGACCGGAGCATCCGGCCACACTGCTCCCGGAAGTCCCGGCGACGAATAAGGGTCTTTGTGGATTCCGGTTGATTCGCCTCCGCCGGATGTTTCACCCAACTCGTTTATCACGAAAGCCCATCGACGGTTTTGAAGAATTCCCGTGATTTCTGATCGCCCTACACGCGGGCTGTATTTCTCCAGCCTTGGAAATGTCAATTCGAAGAGATATCCTCCCTTTGTTTCACCCTTGTTTTTCAAGACGGCTATTGCATCAAAATAGGCGCGGCTCGTTGTTTCGCCCCGGCCATGAACGAGATTCACTCTTGTTCGAAAAGCCTGTTTTTCTCCCGGAAAAGAGTGGAAGCGGAGTTTGAAATGGGGCTGTGATCCATATTCTTCAGCCTCCAGGCGTGACTTGGATACATCACCGGGAGATAAGCCTGAGTACAGTTCAGACGAACTCTTTTCCGAATGCGTTTCTTCCGGAGGGAGGGAATCTTTACACGCTGACGTGACGGAGGAAATCAACGGTAAAACCCAAGCGATCCATACAAGGCGGGACAGGACTCTGAACTCCATTTTTGTTGTTCGGTTCAAGTTGTTTTTCCTGTTGTATTATTCCGGCTCCGCCGTCAGGAGGAGCGCTGCGTTACCTCGTCAAATCCTTTACAGCGCCCTCAGGGTCTGTTTCCTGCGAGGCAGGCGTGGGGGACAAAATTTTGGATGAATCCGCTTCTTCTTTTCCGCCTCTACGCAGGACCATCAACAAATGGTAGGATGTGAGCTTTCTCGAAGAACGGGCCACAACCACTATGGAGTTGAGACCTTCAGGAAGATTCATCCGTGTATCGATTATCATCTCGTTTGTATCCGGTGTTTCCGCAGCCCTATAGTATACTTTCTTCCGATAACTCAGATTCTTGTCGTTGCCTATAAACACGTAAGCATCGATAATTCGTTCGGGATGCGTGACTTTTCCGGAAAGCTCCATGTATGAAGAGTCGGTGAGATGCTCCACCGGTTCCAAATGGATCGACGGCGCTTGAAGGTTTCCTCTCAATTCGGTGACGGGTTTTTCCAAATCAAAAGAGAGTTCCTGGTCGAAGCCGATGCGAACATCCGGCTCGTAAGCTCCCAGTTCCATGTTGAGTTCTTTCTTGAAACCTTCTTTTTGAAGTCTGAACGAAAGCTCGAACGGCTTCTTTTCTCCGGGTTCGATTTTTTCGAAAACTTCCCGGCCTTTCAACAGGTACACCCGTTTTCCGGACACATTTCTCAGCGTGACAATAGCGTTGTTCGCTGTTCCCGGTCCGATGTTTTCGATTGTACCCTTCATCTTGACGGTTTCCCCTCCCTCCAGAAAACCGTTATCATTGCCTTCTTTTTCTTCAAGTTTGTAAACGAGTCTCAGTTCCGGTCGCTTCAATCCTTTGATCGTGAGTAGAAATGGAGAGTCTTCAGCGGGGCCTTCGAAATCTTCGATAGGCTCATCGTCGCTGAAAAGATTTATGGACAATGGTTGGACCTGGGTTCTTTGATGGCCGGGAATATTCACTTTGACCGACCAGCTTTTCTTTTTGCCCGGATCGATGCGACCCATGATGAATTCTCTTTCATCCAGGTAATACGCGGCCGCTTTCAAAACGCTTCTTATTCGATAAATCGGCTTTTCACCCGTGTTTTCTATCGTCACGGTTATGTTGATTTCATCATTCGCTTCCACAGTATTTTTCGGTTTGTCCGTGGAAATTTCGGCCTTCAATGTTGATCCATCGATTTTTTCTCCGGCCCCCGGGCTCCAATCCACCCCTACTTTTCGGAAAGCTCTTATGATCTGTTTTTCCCATTCCTGTTTTTCCCTTTCGACGAATCGGGGGGCTTCCTTAAGCATTTCTTCGCGGGTTCCGCGATGTTTCACGAGAAAATCCCGGGCCATGTGCATGAGGCGTTGATCCGCGCCGGTTTCCCCGTCTTCAGCTGTTCGCGTGGCCGGCTTCTCAGTTTGTTTATGCAAGTATCGAAGAGACCAGCCGGGCACTCGTTCCTCGATTTTTCTCTCGGTGATGATGTGTTTCGGAAGGTGTTCTTCTCCGGTTTCTCGTTGCAAGCTGTGAAACCTCACCCATTTATCTTTCAAGGTTATCGGCAGGGTCAAGATGTCGGGAACTATGCCCGCTGTTTGTATGGGTACGTCGCCCCGCACCAGGTACTCCGCCACGGTGAGCTTGAGAGCTGAACCGTCTGCGTTCTTCATCAGAACTTGCACGGTGCCCTTGCCGAATGTCTGGTCGCCGAACACCACTGCCCTCCCAAGATGTTTCAATGCACCGGCCACGATCTCCCCTGCGCTTGCAGAGCCTCGATTCGCCAAAACTACCAGGGGTCCACGCCACAAGGTGGTTTTCTTATCTGCATTTCTGGTTTCCAGCCTTGTACCGCCTGCTCCCTCGGTCGTTACTATGATGCCCTCGTCCAAAAAAGCATCGGCAACAGCGACCGCCTGGCTCAACAGTCCGCCCGGGTTGTTGGTTACATCCAGTATCATGGAGTGAGCACCCTTGTTTGTCATTTTCCGAATGTTTTCCTTGAGTTCGGGCAGAGTGTTTTCACTGAATCGGCTGAGCCTGAGATAGCCCACATTTCCTTCCAGGAGGCGCGAAGTCACGCTGTGGATTTCAATTCTGGCCCTGGTCAGGGTGTGTTTTTTCGGTGCCGGCAGGCCGTCCCTTTCAATCAAAATCGTGACGTCGGTGCCGACCTCGCCTCTGAGCCTGTTGACCGCTTCGTGCAGGCTCATGTTGACCGTGGATTCTGCCTCAATTTGCACGATCTTGTCCATGGGCTGGAGACCCGCTCTTGAAGCAGGGGTTCCATCAATAGGGGAAATGACCGTAAGTGCTCCTTTGCGGATGGAGATGACTATGCCGATTCCCCCGAACGCCCCTGAGGTCCGGATCTTCATTTCGTCATAGCTCTTCGGCGGGAGGATGACGGAATATGGATCCAGGTAACTGAGAAAACCGTTTATGGCTGCATACTCGATATCGTCCTCGTCTTCCTTGGAAAAATCTCCGGTTTCCGTCAGTTTGCTTTTTATGAACCCGAGAACCCATCTGAAATAGTTGTACGCGTCGTCGATGCCCTTCAGTCCATCGAGCGAAAACGGTAGGATGTTCTTTCCAACCTGGACGACACCAAGTTCCGGAGATTCGCTGTCTTGCGGAAAAAACCTGACCTGGACGGCAGCCACGTTTTCCTGGACTTCCTGGAGGCCTTGCACAAACATTTTTCCGGGTTTGATCTTGGCGGGGTCCACGTAACGTGTCTGTACCTTGTAAAGACTCTCGAGGACGACTTTGAGGTGTGGTTTGCGTTTAAGTTTTTCATCGTCTACGCCCCGAGCTTCAGGCAGGCCCTCACTGTGAATTGCAAGTACTTCCGATGGACTGACATCTCCCGGATCAGGGAACTCCGTCTTGTCTATCGTTTTGACTGTTTTTCTCTCCGATCCGGCTTTCGTGCTTTCCGTTCGGGATTTGCAACCCACTGCATGCACGAGAGACAGCATCGACAAAACAGCGGACAGCAATATGCAAAACAACTTCTCTTTGTTTCGGGTTCCCTGCAGACTTGAAAATCGGGTGGGCGGGCGGTTTGCGATGCTCATTAAAACGGCTGCTTTCTGAAAAGGTTAGGCGAATAATTCCGACGTTGATGCAAATACTGGATCAAGCCGCCGGAATAAAAACATTTTGTTATCATACATTATTCCAATACGCCGGTTTATTCCGGTTTGACGGCCAAACGGAAGTGTACGGGAGTCGAACCCGCCAGACCCGGCCGCTTTGACCTGTCTCGGACGGCTTTGAAGGCCGCGGGGGACACCAGTCCCCTCACACTTCCACTTGAAGTATACCGAGTAAGGTCTTTCATGCAACCTATTGGTGGAACCAATATTGAAAATGGGCCGAGTTTTGTGTACATCTGACTTGTTGTAAACCAAGCCCAATCCGGATTTCCTCGAACAAGGGAGATTGAAATGAGAGCTATATCGTTTTTGCTGGGAGCGGTTTTCTTGGCGGGTGGAGTGGCTGCATTTATTTTTTTGGTAAGAACATCCGATGAAGAGGTGAAGCAGAAGCAGGAGCAGGCCGCGAAAGAAGTCGAAAGGGCTTACCAGGAGGCGAGCGAAACGGGAGACAGCGAACCTGAAACGGTACGTCCTCGCGATGGGTTCCTAATCCGTGGGGATGATATCTCGCAAGATGATCCCACCACCGTTGGGGCGGAAGAACAAGATGCGGAAGGCGAAACAGCGGTCGACCCGGCTGCAATCGGCAAGGTGCAGGTTCAGTTAAAAGAAGGAAGAATTCAAGGAAATTTGGATAGGTCGATGGTAGACCGGGTGATTAAGAGACATCGCGCACAATTACAACATTGCTATTTTTCGAAACGTTCACAAAAGCGATCGTCCACGCAAGGACAAATCGCCATTCAATTTATTATCAGCCAAGCCGGTTCGGTGACTTCCGTAGCGGTGACATCCAGCACCCTCAAAGACAGCAATATTGAGCAGTGTATTCAGCGCGCTGTGCGAAGATGGAATTTTCCAAGCCCAAAGGGTGGGATCGTCGTTGCAAACTACATCTTTGAGTTTTCAGAGTAAAGACTGAGGTTCTCTAAAGCAGGTGGTTTCAGGCCCTCCTTTAATTATCCTCATTCAGCGCAGATGTTATGCAAATTGCAAAGGTTTCGCATGTTTTCATCCTCATGCACGAGTTGATCGCTGCGCCGTCTGTGCTCTTTTCTCCCATACGACTGCATTCATCTACAAACTGATTGTAAGCTGCTTTTTGTGCCTCTACAAATCTATCTGATTTTCTAAAGATTTCCATCTGCTCGAGGGTCACCTGTCCTGTGGCAAGCATTAACTCTTCGAAACACTCTCCAAAAAGTCGCTCGCCGACTTTTTTGCAGTCGACTTTTTCCAGTCTTCTCCGTACGCAGCGGACACGGTGTTTTTCCGAGGCCGCAGCTTTTTCTACCGAACCGCTGCCGAAATCGACCACCACTCCGGATTCCTCTGTATAGGAAGCCCAGTATTTCCGGGTATCGGAGCCGAAGAGAGTCTTGCATTTCCGGCTTTCACCGCATGAATTGCATTTGGGAAGCCCAATCTCATGATCGATAATGCATCCATCCAGGATTTCAATGAACTCCGCATCCGGCAGGTACCAGTCCGAGTGGCCGTCAAGGTTCAGATTTCTGCAGTAATCCACGGCATCGGACCATGAGTAGGTTTTTTCAGCCATGGGATGTTGCCAGCAAAGCTGTGTAGAGGTGTCATGCTTTCCACTCCCACAATGAGTGTGATCGTGGTCCGGGGGTCCGTCATCTGTGGGTTCGTTCCAATCTGGTTGAGCAACTTCCACATCTGCCTTTTCATCTCGCTCGTTGTTCATCCCACTGTTTAATCGACCGGAACCCATGCGGTTTGAACAGCCGATTGGCAATGCCAAATAACAAATCGTGACCCAGGCAGACAAGTTTTTGCATGTTGTCTTCATATTATTCTTTATCCTTTTTCTTTGGGCTCGCCCTTTGGTTGAAATGAAATGGTAGGAATTTGAGAGTTGTGATGTCAAGAGAAAATCAAAGAAGATGAATCTCTGAGTGCTTTCCGCGTGTTTTGTGTCAGCAATCCTACCGGCGCCGCGGCCGAAAGAAGAATACAATTTTTCACCTCCTGTAACATCTGCTCCTTCCCGCCTCATTAACTAGTCGAAGTGAGATCTCGATGCCAAATACGGATTGTTTTTCAGAAATCCGAAGACTTCAATGATGACGTAGAGGAGTCGATGAGAATGAAGACGAAAAGGATAACCATAGCTTTAACGATCATGAAAATGTTGCGAGGTTGGGTTTCAGTCTTCGCATTATTCATGGTCTTTCTCTTGCATTCGAGTTGCGGTGGTTCCGAGAGGGGTGACGAGTGTGGAATGGACGAAGACTGTTTGGACGATGAGATATGTGTCCATGGGATGTGTAAGCAAGTCGAGTGTGAGCCGGCCTGCGGAGACGGCTTTACCTGTGTTCGAGGCGCGTGTTTGTGCGAAGGAGACTGGGCTTGTCCGGAGGGCGAAATCTGTGATTTCGGCGAGTGCCGGCCCGGGACATCCTGCGAGGATGAAAATGACAACGGAGGTGAAGGCGGAGTGTTGCCGGATGTGCCGGAAGGGGTGATGACCCTGCCGGAAAACCGGTGGACGAGGATTGGAGATGTGCCGCCCGATCCTTTTGCGCGGGAGCTGGCTCCCGGGCGGGGGGCGTTTTTGAGTTATGAACCCATGAGCGGCCGTTTTTTGCGTTACGGCGGCTACACTCCAACCGATTGTAATAGCTTGTGGACCTATGATCTCGTCCGTCGACGGTGGGAAAATCCATTGCAAGTCGATTACGACTGGCCGCCTCCGGCCGACAGGCCGGGTGCGGGCGCCTGGTGGAGCATGGCCCGTGATTCAAAACGCAATGTCGTCTGGTTTTTCGGTGGCTGGGGTTTGGTCGGCCGCACACATCCCGAAGTCATGCGTGATGTTTGGAAGTACGATCCGGTGACAAAGGAATTCACCGCGATGAACGCGGAAAATACACCGGGGATCCCGATTGACGGTTTGCCGATTGTCTACGATGCGAGTAATGATCTTTTGGTTTTGGCTCCGGGAGCGCGCTCTGATCCTCGCTGGGATGAGCACTTGAGAGGCAAGACCTTTGTGTATGATCCCGGGCGGAACGTTTGGGAAACTCGGGATACGCCGGAGATGCCCATGCGTGTGAGGATGGGGCCGAATGTGATGGTATACGCTCCATGCATTGGAAAGACCGTGTATCTCGAAAACGACGACCATGGGGGACCCGCTACGACTTGGACCTACGATGCAGCGGAAAATATCTGGGAGGTGCTCCAGGCCGGCGAAAACCCGCCCGGGCGGGTTGTGGCCGGGTCTGCCTATGATCCGGTCAATAAGGCAGTGTTGGTGGTTGGAGGCGCTGGTTATGCCGAGGAGCAATCTTCGCGCAGTGCAGGATACCTAAACACCGGCAATGGGGTTCCTTTCAACGATACGTGGATCTTGGATCTGTCGGACCCGGCGCAGCCGCAATGGCGGAGGATATGTGTCGGGGCCCCGGTGATTCCTGAATTGCCGGGCCAAACCCCCATTCGATTCGAGATAATGACGGCAATGGACTACGATGTGCAAAATCGAACCTTTGTTTTGGCCGCGCCGACCATGGGGGTGTGGGCCTTGCGCTATCGACCGCAAGGAGGCGAGCTCTTGCCGGACCTGTCGTTGGAAGCTCTTCCAGCGTTTCCCGAGCCGGAAACGCGGGAGCGGGTTTTCCCGATGGCTGATTCGAACGAAAGACTTCTGAACTTGGATCCGGGTACATGGGTGGAGCTTGGCGGCGGGCGGCGCGTGGGCGGCAACGAAGTTCCAGTCACTTACGACGAGAGCACAGGGTTCGTGCTGTCTTACGGCGGTTGCGGCAGCGGGGGTACAACCTTTGCCTCACGCTACAGCAATGCTCTGTCGGCATACGATCCAGCCACCGAGCGATGGATCGCCTTGCGTTGGTACGATGTGTGCGCTCCACCCAGGCATCGCAATGGATGTAATATGTTTACTGCTTACGATACCAAGCGGGAACGTACCTATATTTACGGTGGTACGGCACAGAACCAGCTTGCAAGAAGCATCCTGCCGGACTGGGAGGGCGGACCCTACATCTGGAGTTATCACGGCTTGAGCGACCGATTCGAGATGATCCCTTTGAAAGAAGATCCGCCCGCTATGGGCAACGGCACTTGCACTTCTTACGACCCCCTGAACGATTTGTTTGTGATCAACCTTGGCTCGTATTGGGACTACATGTTTGCCTATGACCCGCAAGAATCCGTGTGGCGCAACATCGGCCAACGCCGCCATGTCGGCTACAGTTTCGCCACGTATGTCGATACGCTCCAAGGCATTTTCTCAATGCATCAAGGCGAACCCGTATTTCTGGATGCAGCAAAGGGAGAATGGCGGGTATTGCCTTCCCACGGCGAGCAGCCTCAGGTGGAAGGGAGCTGGGAACGGCGCTCCTCGAGCGCCTATTCGCCGGATGGTGATGTAGTTATGTCAATCGGCGCACGGCAAGCCTGGCTTTACAATGTGCAGACCGGGATTTGGACTCATTTGGGTGAAGCTCCCCATTGCCAGTATTTCGACAACCACGTGGTCTATGATAAGCGCCACAAGGTGTTCTTGATACTTCTGGGCATGGCCCGTAATCAGGGGGTGTGGGCGTATCGGCTGGAGGAGTGACGCTGTTGGCTTGGGCGGTTGGATTTTTGAGCTGGGACCGTGCCTGCTTCAGTCATCCGGATCGGTTTCGTCTGATGCCCCTAAGATCGTCAACTTCATCAAGTCCAGCGGCTCTGTATAGCAGGAACCGAAATCGTTTAGAGCACGTATCCGGACATGAAATTCGCCGGTCCGGTCGTGTGAAAAAGTAACAGTTCCTTCCTGCTTTTCTTCCTCGGTAAGCAGCCGCAAAACACCGTTCGTGATGCTTCCGTTGGAGGTGTCTTCAACAAACAATGATTGCGGCTCACAGTTTTCCACATCAAAGGTGACAGTCACAGCATCCCCGATCTCTGCTTCATTCGTGGAAATTGAAGCCTCGATATGAGTCACCTTGAAATGCTCGGCAAGGCTGTGTTCGGAATTGTTCATTACGCAGTAAGCGCGGTAGTTCCCGGTTTCCGTGTAAATTCGACTTATGATTTCGTTGCCGGAGGTGGGGATGCTCTCAATGACGGTCCCGTCGCGCAAGACAACCAAAGTCTGAACATCTTCAGAAACGACGTTAACCCGAACCTCTTCTCCCTTGCAGTAATTGGATTTATTGCCGCGATTGAGCATCAAAACGTCATTAAAGACCACCTCATCAAAATTTTCGTCCAGGATAGGTGAAAACGGATCAGGGCTGTATGTTATGCATGACGACGCGTAGTCGAACTTGAGAAGCTTGTAGTTTCGAT
This sequence comes from Myxococcales bacterium, assembly GCA_007131745.1. Next base: position 13,542 of record SLPX01000139.1, on the reverse strand, counting down.
CGAACGCATAATCTAATGTTCGATAGGTCTTTCTTGGACCGTGTGTATGCTGGTCGAATAGAACAAAGCCATTGTCGGTAACAAATACCACCATCTCGATGTGGCCCCCTCCATTAGTTACGAAAATGTCGCCGACTTCTATATCATCCAGGCCGAAACTCAGGAGTTCCTTCGAAAAGCCCCAATTCCACCACTCGCGGGAAAGTATTGTAGTTGTAGTTGAATAAAACCAGGCTAACGCATAAGCAATGAAGTTCGAGCAAACAGCCCCGTAGAAAGCTCCGCCTGTAGATGCGATATCGTTAAGGTCGATGGTGTACAAAACACTATCAGGGTTTCTGACGGCTGATAGGAATGTTTCTATTGAGATATCCTGGCCCACTGTTCTGCCCACGGTTTTTACCGAGCTGTACGGAGGTCCTTTTCTTTCTTCGCCAATGGGTATCGTTTCAGGATAATGATGCCTGGGAATCCCTTCTGCGACCGGAGTCCATGCAAAGCCGGCAAGCTGCTCAATACGTTTCAAAGCATTTTCAAGATTCGAAATATTCTCGCAGGGATCAGGATCGGGATCAGGATCAGCATCGGGATTAGGATTAAGATCAGCATCGGGATCAGGATTGAGATCAGCATCGGGATCAGGCTCGGGGTCTGAGTCGGTATTTCTGCATCCTGAATGGGTCAAGGCCAAGCATATCGCTCCTGTTCCCGCGGAAATAGCTTTAAAAAAATGCCTTCTCGGTATATTTGCTTCGATCGTCAGGTCTTCACCAACTTCCTTCTCAAAATCTTCCAGATTATTTCTCTTTTTCATATGTTTCCACCTGTTGAGATGCTTTCGGCCATCCTCTCTCTTGATATTATCGGAGCGGCGCCCGAATTGCAAAAGAACTGCAAAAGGGGGGCGCAGAATGTTTTGGGATGCCACGTTGGAGTTTCAACAGGAACCACCAGTGTCTTGTTTGATTCTGTTTGTGGTCAGCGGCCTTCCAGGAGGTCACAAACGCGGGCCGCCGCGTTCCGGTCGGTTTGCTGGAGGATCAACAGGGCCGCGTTGGCCGCGGTCTTGATTGCTATCGGTATGCCGCCGCCGTAGTCGGCCCAGTGGCCGGCGAGAAAGAGGTTCGGGATTTTTGTTCGCTGGTGAGCCAGTCGGGCGCGTATGTTTCGGGTTGTAGGCCGGTGGGTCATGATGCAGCCGTCGCGATTGGCGGTGTAACGCTTGAATGTGACGGGGGTTGCGGTTTCCACCCGGGTGATGTGTTTCTTGAGACCGGGAGCGAGGGTACGATCCACTCTTTCGAGGATCCGCTCGGTGATTTCGGCCTTGAGTTCGCGGTACGCTGGGCCGCGTTCGAGGTCGGGGCCGGTGCGCCAACGGTCGTGATCTTCCAGCCAGGCCGGAACCTGGATGCACAGTGTGCCTTTGCCGGGAGGGGCCAGGCTTGGATCCCGGACGGAAGGCGCATGGACCAGGAGTGCAGCGCGATCGGGTCCTCCCCGTTCCTGTTCGCAACGAGGGACGTCGTCCCTGGTGAGGCGTACCATTTCTTCGCCCAGCCCCAGTGTTTCAGCGGGGCGGTCCAGGGTGCAGTACAGCATCAGACAAGAGTAGTAGCGGTCCGCGTTTTCAAGTTTTTCCTTCATGCGTTTGGGGACTGATCCTTTGTCCATCATCCGGTGGTAAAGCCGATGTATGTCACAGGCTGCGATTACATAGTGGGAGTCAATGCGGGAACCGTCCTCCAGTTCCACTCCAGCGGATCGACGGGTGTTGACACGCACCTTTTTAACGGGCGAGTTGAGGCGCAGTTCGCCGCCGTAATCATTCAGCCGCTCGGCAAGCCATGCTATCCACGCTTGGCTTCCCCCGGCGGGGGGGGCGAAGAAATCCCGTTCGTAGGCCCAGGCTATGGGTACGACAGCGGAAGAGAGGTTTTCTTCAGCGCAAAAGAATCGGGCCGGCCCCTCGCCGGTAAAGTAATGATTGAGGCCCTTTTCAATCGGCGCCCTCAATAGGCGGCGCACCGGTAGGTACCATGCAAGCATTTTCAGGCCGTAGCCTGTTTTGGTTAGCAGGCCCATCGTTTCGGTTCCACGCATGCGACCGTAAAGCTGACTCATGCGTTTGCCCAGGGACCGGCAGTCACGAAAAAAACGTTCAAATCCTGCCCGATCCTCCGGCCATGTTTCGGCGAGTGATTCACACAAAAGGTCTGGTTCGTCCGTGAGTAGATGGTCAAATGAGTCGCTTCGATAGCGCCATATGCGGCTGAGGGGTTTACATCGCGGCCACTCGTCGTGAACCGCGCCCATAACACGGCTTACCAATCCGTTGGGACCGAGACCGTTTAGCCAGTGTATCGCTGTGTCAAAAGTAACGCCCGCGCGGCTGAATCCTTGAAGACAGCCGCCGGGCCGAGGCTGTTCTTCCAACACCACGACCTCCAGGCCGGAGCTTGAGAGAAGACCGGCGGCGGTAAGTCCGGATATTCCTGCACCGATTATCGCCACATCACAGGTTTTGCTCATTCGGTCTCCTACGGGCGAAGTGGTGGGCGGAAACCGCGTTGATGCCGATGATTATCTCGAAAGTTTTTGTTCGATTTCCGCAACGGTCTTGGGAATGGGTTCTCCCAGCACGCGGCTCCCGTTTTCCGTTATTAGCAGATCATCTTCGATTCTAATGCCCCCGAACCCCCGATATTGCTGAACCTTGTCGTAGTTGATGAAATCCGAGAGATGGTTTTTCTTTTGCCACTGATCGATCAGCGCAGGAACAAAATATATTCCTGGTTCAATGGAGATTACGAATCCGGGTTCGAGTTTCTTTGCAAGTCGGAGGAAGGCCAGGCCGAATTGTGAAGACCTGCTTTCTCCTTCTTCATAGCCCACAATGTCCCCCAGATCTTCCATGTCATGCACGTCAAGACCGAGCATGTGGCCCAAGCCGTGCGGGAAGAACAGGGCATGCGCGCCGTTTTCGACAGCGGATTCAACGCTTCCCTTCATGAGTCCCAGGTCCTTTAGTCCGGCTGCTATGGTTTTTGCGGCCAGCAAATGCAGATCCTTGTTGGAGCGAGCGGGTGAAGCGTTTTCTATGGCAGCGAGCTGGGAGTTTAGAACGACCTCGTAAATATCTTTTTGTTCCGGGGTGAATTTTCCGGATACCGGGTATGTCCGCGTTATGTCCGACGCGTAATAAAACCGGGACTCGGTGCCGCAATCGACCAGCAAGAGTTGCCCCTCTTCGAGTGTGTTTTCGTAACCGGTGTTGTGCAGAATCTCTCCGTGAACCGAAACTATAGGGGGAAAAGACCAGTAGCGGTCTTTTTTCAGATGGACTCCCCATATCTCACCCATTATCTCGGCCTCGGTTCTGCCGGGTTGAATCAGCTCCAAAACTTTTTCGTACATAAGAGCGCTTATAGAAAGAGCTTCTTCTATCTCTGCGACTTCTTCAGGAGTCTTTATGGAACGTTGTTCGGAAACCGCTTTCGCCAGGCCATTGGAAGAACCGCCGGCTATTTCATCCGGTGTGTGTTCAAGAAGGTTGGCCAGCAAAAGCGTGGTTTCGCCTCTGTACGGCGGAAGATAGTGCAGGTTCAGGCCTTGCTTTTTCCATCCGGAAACCATTTCCCACAGATCTTCCATCACCATGGCTTTGTCTACCCCGGCTTCGCGGGCGTGATCCTCCAGCACGGGATGCGGCCCGTGCCAAACCAGATCGTCCGGGTTTTCCGGCGCGCCGAACAGAATCGTTTCGCCTTCGGGCAGGATGGCGGCGAACATGTTCGGCAGATCGGTGCCTATGTAGTACAGAAAACTCGAATCCTGTCTGAACCGGTATGCGTTGGCCGGGTAATTCCTGGGGGCGTCGCGTTGCCCCGGCAAAAGGATGACTCCATCGGGATGATTTTTTCGGAGCGTTTCTCTTCTGTTTCTGTAGGTTTTGGGATTCATCTGTTCCTCCTTCGGAGTCTTGTGTAAGTTTGCAACATTCGGCGGAAACCCTAGCGCCTGATGTGTGTCCCGGTCAAGAGTGGATGTCGACTTGTTGCTGATTGAGAGGGTTTACATTTTGATTGTACTCGCCTATTCTCCCGTCCCGGAGAGAGAAGAGAATTCGAGAGGATACAAGAGTGTAAACGAGAGTAACCGATAAGCGAGCGGGAGTTGCATGGAAAGAGAAATGTTTGAAGAGAAGATTCGGCAGAGCGCTGAAATAATGAAAGAGTTGGGCGTTGACGCATGGCTGGTGTTTGTGCGTGAAACCGAGGCCGTGCCGGATCCGTCCATGGATCTCGTGGTGGGCTGCAATGTAACCTGGCAGTCGGCCTTTTTGTTTTCAGCGTCCGGCAAAAAGTTGGCCATAGTGGGAAGCCTCGATATGGCCAGGGTCGAGAGAACGGGACTCTTCGACGAGGTCAGGGGATACGTGGGAGGCGTGAGCGAAGAGTTGTTGAAAGCTTTTGACGAACTTAAACCGAACAAGGTGGCGATCAATTACAGCAAGGACAGCGAGTTGGCTGATGGATTGACTCACGGGATGTATCTCCGTCTCATGGACATTCTCGAAGGGACACCTTATTCAGCCAACCTCGTGAGTTCCGAGAAGCTTGTGTCCGCGCTGAGAGGCAGAAAGAGCCCAGTCGAGGTTGAAAAGATTCGCAAAGCTTGCGAAATCACGGTCGGGATCTACAAGGAACTGACCGGATCGCTCAGGGTGGGGCTTACCGAAAAAGACGTGGCTGCTTTGATAACAGCACGGCGTGAAGAACTCGGCCTGGAACCTGCCTGGGAAAGTATTCAATGTCCCGCGGTGTTTACCGGGCCTGGATCCGCCGGCGCGCATGCAGGACCTACCGATACCCCGATTGAGCCGGGTCACATCGTCAATGTTGATTTCGGGGTGAAATACCAGGGTTACTGTTCGGACCTTCAGCGGACCTGGTACTTTCTTAAAGATAAAGAAAAGAAAGCTCCAGAACCCGTGTACCGCGGTTTTACAACGATCAGGGATGCGGTTCACAAAGCAGCGGAAAAAATTCGTCCCGGCAAACAGGGTTGGGAGATTGATGATGTTGCCAGAAGTTACATCGTTAATGCCGGGTATGAAGAATATCCGCACGCTCTAGGGCATCAGGTAGGGCGGGTAGCACATGACGGGACGGGATTGCTCTGTCCCCGATGGGAGAGATACGGAGACCGGCCCTACGATGTTATCGAGGCCGGGCAGGTTTATACTATCGAACCGAGGCTCACCGTGGAAGGTCACGGCATAGCCACGATTGAAGAAATTGTCTGGGTTACGGAAAACGGGGTAGAGTTTTTGTCGGATCCCCAGATGGAACTATGGGAGGTTCCCTACAGAACCGAGTAGAACCGCCCTTTCCGGTAACGGATGTTGAGGACTACTTTCACTTTATAGCGAGGAAAACAGATGGATCAACCCAAAGGTAAGAGAACCAAGCTGCTTCCGGAAAACGCGTATAAGAAACTGAAACCGGGAGAAGAGTACAAACCGGTGGTGCCGGCCTCCGATACGAGGGCGGAGGTCACCAGGTGGTCGATCGGGCTGGGTATTGTGATGGTCGTGGTTTTTACATGCGCGGCCGTCTACATTGCGCTCAGGGCGGGAAGCGGCATCGAGGCGTCCATTCCCATCGCATTGTTGGCCATCTTTTTCGGCAAGATGCGGAAAACCGCACCGACCTTGTTGGAAAACGTCATGGTTCAAAGCGTCGGTCAGGCATCAGGAGTGGTGGCAGCGGGAGCGACCTTCGTGATACCGGCGCTCTATATCAACCAGCTGGAAGCTCACTGGTGGCAGATATTTCTGGCATGCTTTTTCGGAGGCTGCTTGGGAGTGGTATTGATCATTCCTCTAAGAAAGTATTTTGTAAAAGAACTTCACGGCGAACTCCCGTTTCCTGAAGCGACGGCCATAAACGAGATACTTATTACGGGTGAAAGCGCAGCCGGCGGCGCCGGAAAGATTCTTCTCCTTTCTTTTGCGCTCGGTGCGGCGTTTGACTTTGCGATCGAAGCATTTCATCTGTGGAACGCCAATTTGAGCAGTACCGTGCTCTTGGGAGGGTTAGGTGAGACCCTGGGCGGGCTTCGGTTGGAAGTGCAAATAATCGCCATTGCAGCGCTGTTCGGCCTTGGGTATATCATCGGAGTCCGCTATGCCTCCATCATAGCCGCGGGAAGCGTCCTGGCTATGTTGATAATAGCGCCTTTGATTTACTTGTTTGGAAGACACGTAGATGTTTTCAGTTATGCAGGGGATACTTTCAGCAAGGCGAACAACAACGCGATTGTGGATCTCAACGCATCGCAGATTTTCAATTATTTCGTAAAACCCATCGGTATCGGTGCGATAGCTGTCTCCGGGCTTATAGGCATCTTGAAGATGTGGCGCATAGTTGTGGGTTCGGTGACGCTTGGTTTCAAGGGTTTGTCCAAAACCGCGGCCGCTGATTCCGCCAAGGAAATTCGAACTCAGATTGATATATCGCCGGCCTCCACGCTCATGATTCAACTCTTGTCGGCTTTGGGCTTGGGAGTCCTCTTTTTCGTGGTTTCCATGGTCACGGGTGAATACAGTGTCGGCCAGTGTTTGCTGTTCGGTGTCGGCGGCATGGTGGTGACTTTCATTTTGGCTTTTCTCTTTACGCCGGTCGCCGCAAGGGCCATCGCAATCGTGGGAGTCAACCCGGTATCGGGCATGACCCTCATCACCGTGGTGCTCGCCATCGTGTTCATGATCATGGTGGGACTCAAAGGTGAAGCAGGTATGGTCATTGCGTTGATCATCGGCACAGCGGTGTGCACGGCTCTTGCAACATCGGGCGCGCTCATTTCCGATTTCAAGATTGGTTACTGGCTTGGAAGCACACCCAAGAACCAGGAAAAATGGAAGTTTTTGGGAGTAGTCGTGGCTGCATTGGTGGTGGCGTTTGTCATTCCCCTGATGGACCAGAGCTATCATTTCCTGGTTCAAGATCCCCAGACCGGATTAATGGTATCAAATGAAATGGTATTGCCTGCTCCACAGGCCAACATGATCGCAGCGGTATCGCGGGGTCTAATGAACGATCCGGCTAATCAGCCATGGCTTCTCTATGGACTTGGCGGCGGAGTAGCATTGTTGTTATTGATGTCGGGCGTTCCCATGTTGGCGTTTGCTCTGGGCATGTTTTTGCCGATCGGTATCAATATGGCCGTGTTGGCGGGAGCAATTACAGCGTGGATTATTTCAAAAACCGGAAAGAAGGATGAAGTAAAGGCGGCGAGGGCTGAGCAGGGTCCGCTCATTGCATCCGGAATGATGGCGGGCGCAGCCATTTTCGGTATCGTTACAGCGGTGTTGAGGCTGCCCGCTGTGGGAGCTCCCATAAGGAGAATAAGCTACGGAGTGAACTTTTTCATCAAGCAGGTCCCCGTGATGGAGGGAGACAAGACCGAGCATATCGCTGTGCTGGACCATGTTGCGTATGACTCTTTCAGCGGATTCCAGGGACAGGCGTGGGGTTTTGTCATGCTCTTGGTCCTTGGTTTTGCGTGTTTTCTCCTGGCAAGACTCGGAGCGGATTGGGCCATGAAAGGAGACCAATCCACTTCTGAAAAGAAACCATCCGGTTCAGGAAAAGAAAAAGAGGTAAAGAAGGAAGAGGAGGAGGAGAAGGAGGAAGAGGAGGAGAAGGAGGAAGAGGAGGAGAAGGAGGAAGAGGAGGAGAAGGAAGAGGAGGAGGAGAAGGAGGAAGAAGAGGAGAAGAAGGACTGACCAGGGGACATCATGCCCTGGGATGGTGAACCTTATAGAGTTCTTGCAGTCGCGCCCTTGAAACATGCGTATATATCTCGGTGGTTGATATGTCTGCATGTCCCAGCATTTCCTGAACGGCCCTTAGATCGGCTCCCCTTTGAAGAAGATGTGTAGCGAATGAATGTCTCAACTTGTGTGGACTGATATTCTTTTTGATTCCCGCCTTGAGAGCGTATTTCTTCAGAAGTTTCCAGAATGCTTGGCGCGTCATAGTTTTGCCGTGACTCGTTACAAAAAGACCATCGTGTGTTTTGCCTTTCAAAATGTCCGGCCTTGAAGTCTTTAAGTATGTCTCCAGTAGCATGCGCGCTGTTTGACCAATGGGTACCAAGCGCTGCTTCCCTCCTTTTCCATGAGCCTTCACTGCTCCCAATTGTAGGTCCACATCCTGGACGCGCAGTGATACGAGTTCAGATACTCGCAATCCAGTGGCGTACAATGTCTCGATCATGGCTGCGTCTCTTAACCCGAGTTTCTTGTTCTTGTCGGGTCCATCCAGCAGGAGTTCAACCTCATCAAGGGTCAGTGTTTCGGGGAGGCGGCGGCCGGTTTTCGGCAGGGCCACGAGAGCCGAGGGGTCGGAGTCCAAAATTCTTTCTTTCAACAGGAACTTGAAAAGGTTGCGTACAGCGACAAGATTTCGTGCCTGGGTTTTTACTGAAAGGCCCCCTTTTGCAAGGGAAATCATGAAGTCTACGATGTGGACCTCTTTCACGTTTTCGACTGACTCGACGTCTTTTATCTCTCCGCAATGATCTCGGAGTTTGAAGAGATCTCGCGCGTAGCTTTCCACTGTGTTGGGAGATAGCCTTTTTTCTACCTTGAGATAAGTAAGGAAACACTCAATAGCATTGTCAAAGGTCATTTTGCAGCTTTTAAAGGCTCAGAGAAGTCTTTATTCCCTGAACACGTAGAAGTAGCCGCAATCTTTACACCTGACTATGCCTTCCGTCCGGGTCGTGTTTCCACGGCGAAACCCCATGAGTTCTCCATCGCACTTAGGGCACTTCCCTGCATCGGCCTCTTCAGGTTCCAATTCGGCTATGAGCAGATCAAGAGCTTGAATCCGATCGTAAGTTCTCTTTTCAGGTTTGTCGTCATCCGTCATGTTGAACCCTATCATGCTTCATCAACTTACCCTTCGGTATACTACCTCAGGATACCATAAGTGGTCCAGAAAAAGGTTTTGGCGGAATGATTTCAATCCGGAAATTGTTAATTGCAGTTTAAAAACCGACTTTATTTATTTGGATTGATTTGTTAGAGCTTATTAGTTGGAATGGAGGATAACTATGAACCGGAATCAAAATAGAAGGCAGCAGTCCGGAATTCAATTTTCCGGGATTTTTACAGCGGGCGTTTTTGCATCGACCGGGTCGGCCATGCGGGGTTTGCTACGTGGTTTTTGTGTGGGGATTGTTTGTGTCATTGCATGGATGGGCTTTGTCGCGTGCAACGACAAAAAGGAAAAACAAGCCGGCAGAAGCGAAACGATTTCAGAGAAGAGCTTGGAAGATGAGTCCGAAAAACCGGATCGTGATGAAGAGGAATCAGGGGATGTAGAAAAAGATGATGGCAATGAAGTGAAAGATGATCAGGGAGAAGATGAGCCTGGAGATGCTTTTGATGATCCCGACTCCCCCACCGGTATCTCTCTTTGTGACGAGTATCTCAAGGTGGTGTGCGAATGTGCGAAGAAACATTCCGCTCTCAAGATCGCATGTGAAAACGGCAAATCATCCGCGCCCAGGTGGAAGGAAAGCTCCGTAAAAGAGCCATCCTCTCGCAAAATCGTGGAAGAAAGCTGCCGCAAAGCTCTTGCGCAGGTTAAGGAGAACTTCGGCTGCGAATAATTTCGCAGACAAAGCTTTTCTGTTCCTCTACCGGAGTTTTTTGAAAGGTGGAAACCTTGGTGGGAGTGACCGGGAGCTATTCAAAGAGTTTTTCGAGCTTGGTTTCGATCTTTACTTCGGCCTTTGATTGGGCTACGGCGAGTTCTTTTACAATCAAACCGCGGGCCGTATCTAACATCCGTTTTTCGCCGAAGGACAATGTTTTCGTCGTTTTCAACCGGGAGAGATCCCGGTAGACCTCGGCCACATCGAAAAGAGATCCGGTCTTTATCTTTTCCATGAAGCCCCGGTAACGCCGGTTCCAGGTCTGTTTGTCCATCTGCACTTGTGTATCACCAAGGATTTCCATTACTTTTTTGATGTCGCCTGTAGACGCGAGCTTTCGGAGACCGACTTGTTCGGCTTTCTGAGTGGGAACCATGATCTTCATCTCTGTATCGAGTATTTTCAACACATAGAACCGGATCTTGGTGCCGGATATGGATTTTTCCTCAATGCCCACGACTTCTGCTACGCCCTGTGCGGGGTAGACGGCTTTTTCACCAATGGAGAACTCGCGCTCCATTCTTTGCCTCCGACGGGTGGAATTGACTTCGTCAATCCGATTGTGGTTCGATTTCAGCGTGATTTTTCTCTCTAAACGTTTCAGACGGTTGCTGGGCCTTTTATCACTGATTTTCGGGCTTGCCGTCTGAGTTGCAGCAGCGCTTCTGTTTTTCGTCATCCTAACCTGCCTTTGTGCTCGTCATCACATAATGAGATAACTCGCACACGAGACTCTTCATTCCGCAAAAATTCGATATAATTGGTCCGCCTTTCGGGTTCGGCGGTATATTCGAGCCTGTATTTGGAAACCGATAGGTTGCTCAGGCCGCGAAATGAACTTAAGACATTATACACAAAGTGGACCCGATTTCCATCATTAAGTTGGAGAAGTTGGATCTTTAAATAAGTCTTCAATAAAGAATGATTATACGCCGGGGTTTAAATATTTTGCCTCAATACGATGGTTTTTTTGGACAAACTGTATCTCCGGGTCATTATTGGCGCACATACAGGGCACGTTCGAATCGTATAAGGAGTTTTCGATGAAGCGTTTTGTTGTTTGTATCACCGGTGCATCAGGAACGATATACGGACGGCGTCTCATCGGAAACCTATCTTCTCTTGGTCACGAAATCCACGTCGTGGTGTCGCCCGCGGGGTTTGAAGTCTTGAAAAGGGAAGAAAACATTTCATATTCTACTTCCATGGAAGCTGAGCGGTTTCTTGCAGATCTGCCCGGGATATCTGAAAAGCCGTCGGGCGGCCGGTTGATATTTCATCCTTGCGACGACATTGGTTCATCGGTCGCATCCGGGAGTTTTCCCGTGGATGGAACCGCTGTTGTTCCATGCTCAATGGCTACGGTGGGAGCTTTGGCGTCCGGCGCGGGGACTAACCTGATCCATCGAGTCGCGGATGTGGCCGTCAAGGAGAAACGACCCTTGGTGATAGCTCCCAGGGAAACACCCCTGTCAAAGATACACCTGGACAACCTTGCCCGCCTGGCCGGTTTGTCGGTCAGAGTGGTTCCATGCATGCCGGCTTTCTATCTTCACCCCAAAAGCGTCTCGGACATGGTTGATTTTGTGGTTGAGAGGGTTGCAGTGCAGATGGGTGTCCGGTTGAGCCTGGTGAAGAGCTGGGATCCTTTGGAGAAATCATGAGCGATTCATCCCGGAGAGAATTCCTGCGCGGATTGCTGGGTGCGGGATTCGCGGCAGCAGCGGTTGGCGGCCTTTCGGGATCGTGTGACATAACCAGGGAGAATCATGACGAAGTTTTCCAAAAAAAGAGAGGCGTCGGTAGGGGGCGGCGGAAGGATTTGGATGAAACATTGGCTGATGAAAAATCCCTGGAACCGGAGGAGTTGGTCGGAGAAAGCATCTGGGAGGGAGAACGTTTCGAGCAGGCCCAGGCCCGTTTAAGAACGGCTTCCGTGTTGGCTCCTAATGACCTGGCCGAATGGGTCGTATTTGACGTTGCAGGATCTCGGCCGGTTCATCAGGAGGTTGGAAAAGAGTGGAATCGGCCGGAACGGTTCGATCTAGGATGGTTGGGTTCCATACTATGCGCTTATACGGCCATGCAAACCGGACACCTAGAGGTAGGGGAGGGGGTGGTTTGCCGTGGAGATCCCGGTGTGCCCCGGGGGCATGGAAGAATTAACGTTGTGGAAGCCTTGAGAGTGGGGTGCAGGAGCTTTTTTCAAAGAGTATCAGACAGGTTTACATTCGAGGAGTTTCGTATAGGGGCGCGGTTGCTTGGTTTGGAAAAGCAGCTTCCGGCCCGCCCGGATTGCTACATGGAAAGAATAGGGCTGTATGCTCAAGGCAAGGGCCTGGAGGTGACTCTTAAGGATTTGCAAAGAATGGGCATCCGTTTGGCGCGTGGAGACCGGGGCGATTTTGCAATGCAGGCGGTGCGCTTAGGTCTCTTGAACGCGGTCCGCTCCGGATTTGTTCAAAAGGCGGGAGTGCCGGGAATGGGAATAGCAGGTACCATCGGATTTCCCCGAAATGAAACGGGTGAAGCTTTGACGTTGTTATGGACGCCTTTTGGAAAAGCCAGGTTTCTTCTTCTTGCCAGGACTCTTCCGGAAACGGACCCGGCTGAGTTGGCGGCCCGCATATTCAAGACATTGCAGTTGGCTCAGGCCTGACTCAAGTACAACCTAGAATATTCGAAAAGCGTAGCAGTTTCTAGTGGATTCATCTGATTGTAGCGGGAATGGATGTGGTTTTTGAGTGTTTTATTGTCAATACCTGCTTGACCATTTTACCGGATGTGAGCAAATTGACCGTAGAAAATGAAGATAACATGAAAGATTCCAAAGGAAACAAGGAGTTCTTGTAATGATGTATTTCGATCCCATGTATTTCTTGATCGTCGGCCCCGGGATGCTTCTGGCGCTATGGGCGAGTATCAAGGTCAAGACCACTTTCAACAAGTACGCTAAGGTTCCCATCAGCCGAGGCCGAAGCGGTGCGGACGTGGCGCGGGAATTACTGCAGAAAGCCGGTGTTCACGATGTCGGCGTGGAAGTTCACCAAGGCTGGCTTTCGGATCACTATCATCCCGGCAAGAAAATGGTGAGGTTGTCCCCCGATGTCTTCCACGGACATTCGATCTCGGCCGTCGGTGTGGCCGCGCACGAGGCAGGGCATGCCATTCAACACGCAAAAGGTTATTTTCTCATGTCTCTTCGCCAGGCCCTGGTGGGTCCGGCGAACATGGGATCAACGTTTTCATACATCGCGATAATAGCAGGCGTTTTGCTGCAGGCAGCAAATCTCATCTGGGTTGGAATACTGCTGTTTTGCGGAGTCGTAGCTTTTCAGCTCGTTACCTTTCCGGTGGAGTGGAATGCATCCAGCAGGGCGAAGAAACACTTGCTTGAATACGCTGTGGTTACCGAGGGTGAAAGCAAAGGAGTCCGCAAGGTACTCAACGCAGCCGCCATGACCTACCTCGCCGCGTTGATAACGAGCGTTCTAACCCTTCTTTATTTTGTTCTCAGATTCACCGGCGTGGGCCGGGATTGAGGTCGCTGGAGCGCGGTTCTTCAGAGTTTTCTTCTTTTTTTGGGGGTTTTTGGGGATCTTTTTTAGGATCCTTGCTCATCGCGGATTTTTTTTCACGCCTCTTTCTTTCTGCAGCCAGGATTTGATCCAGAGTCATTGTTCTGAACCGGTAGTACCATGACATAACGGCCCGGACATATTGACGAGTGGTCTTAAACGGGGGTATGCCCTTGTATCTACCCACCGCGCCGGGGCCGGCGTGATGCGCGGCTATGGTCAATATGAGGTC
>SLPX01000094.1 GCA_007131745.1 Myxococcales bacterium | reverse complement strand
CGAACCGAGGTGACACCTCTCGGATAACCTCTCAATACCTCGGCGGCTGCAGAGGTTTCCTCGCGGACATGCCAGAGGCGCGCGGTCCCGTCGATTGATGCCGAAACCAGCATTTTGCCGGATGGGTGAAAATCCAGGTCAGTGACCATTCCCTTGTGGCCGGTCAGCTTAGTGATCTCTTCACCCGAGTCGGGCTTCCACAATCTGATCTCCGCGTCCCGGCCCGCGCTCGCCAGAACCCGGCCGTCCGGGCTGAACCGCACCGAACGGATTTCATCCTTGTGGCCCTCGAGCGCCATGCGGATTTCACCTGAATCCACATCCCAAAAACGAACTGTTCGATCTTCTCCTCCGGATGCCAGGGTTTTGCCGTCAGGGCTGAACGAAACACCGATTATCGCTCCTTCAACTTTCTGCAAAACCCTTTGCACATGCGCCCCATCTTCACCTATTCGCCAAAGTCGAATCTTGCCGTCTCTTCCTGCCGAAGCCAGCCAGTCGCCCCTGGGTGAAAAAGCGATTCTGAATACCTGATCGGTGTGGCCCCGTAAATGCTGCATTAGCCCTGTAACCGCGTCGAACACATAAACCACATGGTCCTGGCAGGCCAGCGCTACCTTGTCTCCGGCCGGAGAAAAAGCTGCTGCATAAACAACTCCCCCAAGTTGTTTTTGCATGTACAAGGGCATTTTTTGCATTTGGCGCCACAACGCTCTGGCTTCAACCGAATCCAGGATCTCGAGGGACGCGCGAAGCTTGGCCCTGGCTTCCACCATTGCGCCGCGCATCAAATCCGCGCGCGCTCCCTCGCGCTGCGCTTCCGCCTGCTTGATAAGCGCCCTTTGCCTTTGGCGTTGTGCCTCCTGTTCATTCAGTTGAGCCCGCTTCTCTTTATTGCTCAGCGCCCAGCTCATGGCAAGCGAGCCGGCCGCGACCGCGGCCAAAATGCCGGCCGCTGCAAAGATGAGCGCTCGTTTCCGCCTGGTCCGCCCAATTTCCAGCTTTTTGCCGAATTCGAGAAAACTGGACACATTCGTTGGCAAATGCGCGCAGTGAGACGCTTTTCGCAAGGCATCTTTCAATGCCTCACCTTGCCACACTTCTTCTTTCGGTTTTCCGCGCTTTTCCCAAAGTGCCGCCGCCTGTCCCACCTCGGTCAGAAAACCCCTCTCCTCCCTGCTTTCGTCGAGCCACCTGCTAAGCCTTGCCCATTGCTTTATCAGGCTTTCGTGAACAAGTTCAAGCTGCGCTTCGGAGGGGCCCTTGCGAACCAGCACGGTCCGGGCTGCGATCAGCCTATCCAGCACAGCATATCCCTCGTTGCCCAGGCCGTCCACGAGTTCGGATCTCGAAATCACCTGCCGGGTTCCTTCGGGCGTTACGAGTCGAAGCAAAATTATCCGCGCTGCCCGCTCGTGATCCGGCGGCATTCCTTCCAACAATCCGTCGGCCTGCTTTGCCAGAGCGCCCGCGACTCCACCCGCCTCTATATAGGCTTTGCGGGTCAACGTCCGCTTTTTTCGATCTCTTTTTTCCCAAAGGATTTGCCCGGTGAATTGCAACAAAGGAAGCGCCGCAGGTTCACCTTCCACCTCTTCCACCATCTCGCTCACCATCTCTTCATCTTCGTACCGATATCCGGTCTCTTCAACAGGTTTTCGCAGAATCTCGAAAAGGGAATCTCTCGAAGGAGTTCCGATGACCTGAACCCGGCTGAGCGCTTCCCGGGCGCCTTTTACTGTGGCCAGGCGGCCCAGGAAATCGTCTCGCATCGTAAACACCACCAGCACCCCCGATTCGGGATCGTCGGCCGCGGTGCAAATCGCCTCCAGAAAAGCCAGTCGGGCCTTCTCGGAGGTTGTCATGGTGAACACTTCCTCGAGTTGATCCACGAACAGCAATACCCTTGTCTTGTATCTATCCACTAACCTGGACAACAAGAGAGACAACCTTGTGGGAGTTTCCATCAGCTTCAGCGCAAAGGACTCGATCGTTTCGCCGTCATCCATCGAAGAAACGCACCCCCCGGTTTCAGCAGTTCCATTCCCGATGGATCCGGAAACTGTTTGGTCTTTTTTGTTATCCTTTACATCCGACGTGGGCACAAGTACGGATGCAAGCATCTTCAGCCCTTGATCTGCCTGGGTATTGTGGTCGAGTTTGCTCAACGACGCTGAATTGATATCCGTCTCGATTACGGTCAGCCTGTCTTTATCGATTGTTTCCCCCGTCATCATGCGGGAGACAAGGGTTTCAAAAGGATGTCGCCCGGGCCTCATCTTAAGCACGGTCAAAGGACTGTGCTCGCGAAGCCTGGGTATAATTCCCGCATGCACGAACGAACTCTTCCCCGCGCCCGACGGTCCCACCACCGGCAACAGTGGTTCTTCCCTAAGTCTCTCCATGAAAAATGCGATTTCCGAGTCCCTACCGAAAAATCGATGTGAATGTCTCTCCGAAAAAGGCAGCAATCCTCGAAAAGGGTTGTGTTCTACGACACCCGCTGATTGCCGCGTTCCATGAAGAAGAGATGAAAGGGTTTCAACCACTTCAGCGGCATTCGGCCTGTTTTCCGGTTTTTTATCCAGGCATTCGTCGATAAGCTTGACCAATTCAATGGGTGTGCCGGTTGCAATGTTATTGACGGATGGAACAGGTTTCGAATCTGAAACGCTCATGCAGAGTCCGTACAGATTTTTTCCTTCGTATGGGTGACGGCCGGTTACGAGCTGGTAGAGAATCAACCCAAGCGCCCAGATATCCGCGGCTTCGGTTGCCGGCTTTTCCATCCACTGTTCGGGCGCCATGTACGCAGGTGTGCCTCGCAAACCTTTTTCGGCTATTTCAAGCACATCATCATTTCCGGAACCCACATCAAATTCTTTTTCCCTCCCGGTTATGTTTACGAGGGTGTTTCCGCTAGCCGGCAGCGCGCGCGATAACCCGAAATCCAGGACCCGAACCCGCCCGTCCCGCGGAACAAGTATATTGCTTGGTTTCAGGTCCCTGTGGAGCACGCCGTGACGATGCGCCTCTGAAACGGCCTCGGCCACCGCCAAGCCCAACCTGATGGCTTCTTTTTGGCCCGGCCGCTCTTCAGCCAAACGTTCCTCCAGGTTCTGCCCTTGCAGGTATTCAAGCGCTATGTAAAGGCTCCCCTCGTACTCCCCCACCGAATAAATCGTCACGATGTTGGGATGATTGAACCGCGCGGTGATCTGCGCTTCCTGCTTGAATTGCTTGACCGCCTGCTCATCTCCCAGTCCATCCGGCAATATCATTTTCAAGGCTGCAAGCCGGCCGAGTTGGGTATCGCGCGAAAGGTACACGGCGCCCATCCCTCCCCTTCCGAGCATTCTTACCACCTTGAAATTATCCACTCTCGTTCCGGGTTGGAGCCATGGTGTTTCAACTGCCGGATCGGTGTCTTCAACTGCCGACTTCGAAACAGCCATGGTCTGAGCCATCGGATCTGTGTATTTTTCGTCCATTAAGAAATACCTCGAAGCAGAACAACCGAGAACAGAGTTTCAATATGCTCACATATCTTCTCTACAGGTTCTCAACCGACATATCAAGCTTGTGCCGGATTCTCCAAATTAACCCGTCCACGCCTGTAATGAATCCCTGTTCTGATCCGACAATATACTCCTTTCCGACAATATACTTCTTTATTTTCGGGTGCCGAAATGGCTGCCATCTCAATCCATTGAACCCGTTTCTTCCATGGGTTCGGCGGGCATCGGTGCGGGAGCCGGAACCAGGCTCACCGAAAGAGGTTTATCCTCGATCGTGCCCGACAGCAAGTTGCTCATGTCAATCGAAGGCAAAGATCCTTCGTTCATGGCAACACTGTATTCCCCGCCGGATACCACCGAGCGGGTAAGCAGTCCCCTGGAAAGGTGGTAAAAAACCCCTGCCAGCCGTCCGTCCCTGATTTCGCTGTCCCTCAGATCAAAAGCCGGCATGGGTGTTCCTTCCGAGCCCGCGATCTGGATGCCATAGCCGTACTTTCCGTCCAAAGGTTGAGCGGACACCGTTGCAACGAGGCTGCCGTTCATTATTCCGGACACGCCGTCCAGTCCAACACCCGCGCTGTGGCTTTCCGCGATCAGGCAGGAATGCAACGAAAGGGTTCCGCAAACATTCAAAAAGGGATCGCATCCGGCCGAGATTCCATGTCCGTATTCACCCCGCCATGGCCCGGCTGAATTGGTCAAGGTGTCCTGTATGACAACGCTTTCAATATTTGCAGTCACTCCCGTTATAGAAATCCCGGCATTTTCGTTTTCCGATACAAGACTGTCCATCATTTGGAAATTCCCGCAATTCCAGCTTGCAGAACAACATTGTACCCCGATTCCCCAACCGGCCTTTTGATCGCTCTCCTGGGGCATAGTGCTCTGCACGATTGAAGAAACCACGGTCGTCTCTTTGCCGAAGACGGCGATACCGACTTCACGGTTTCCGATCACCGCGCTGTTTTCGACTTTCAACTCGCCACAAATACCCTTTTCACTTTCGCACTGCGCGTTTATCCCTCTCCCGCCGGTCATGTCTCTCTCCTGCGGCAGGGTATCCCTTACCGTTGAAGAAAAGATTCGTGCATCCACTCCGTAAGCAAAAATACCGGCCTCTCGGTTCTCGGAAACCACACTGTCTCCAATGGACAGCCCGTTGCAAAATCCGAATTCCTCGTTGCACACGCCTCCAATCCCCCAGCCCAATAAAAGGTCGCCTTCTTGATGCAGAGTTTTTCTTACGACCGAAGAAACAACCGTGGCTCCCGTTCCGGAAGAAAAAATCCCGACATGACGATTTCCGCTCACAATACTTCTTTCCACCAGGAGCTCCTCGCAAAACCCCATGTCGCATTGAGCATGAATTCCTCTTCCTCCCGAAAGATCCCCTGCCTGCGACATGGTATCCCTCACCACCGTACATCCGATCACTCCCGGCCCGCCAAGAACAAAAATTCCCATATCTCTGTTTTCCGCCACCAAACTTCTTTCCACAGTCAGCGTTCCACAAAACGCCGCTCCACATTGGACGGCGATTCCATGGCCCCCGGTCAGGTCTGCTTCCTGCGGCAAGGTGGACCGGACCAACGAATCAAGCACTGCTGTATCAACCCCTTCAGAAAACACGCCGACATCACGGTTTCGTGTCACCAAACTTCGTTCCACGGTGAGCGTTCCACAAAACGCCGGACCGCACCGGACACCGATTCCATGGCCCCCAGTCAGGTCGCTTTCCTGCGAAAGCGTGTCCCGCACGGTCGAGGATTCTATCACTGCATCCACACCTGAAATGAATATCCCGGTGTCCCTGTTTCTTGACAACAGGCTCCCCAGCACAAGTAACCCTTTGCAGGGTTCGGTCTCATCGTCGCAATAAACGCTTACTCCCCTGCCCCTCGCCGAAACGGTTTCAGTAGACATCGTATCCCGGATCACCGACGACACGATGGTTGTTTCCACATTGAATGAAGCAATGCCGACATCCCTGTTTCTCGTCACCAGACTCTGTTCCACCTTCAAACTCCCCCAAGCGCCGCTGGTCAAACACTGCGCCTCGATCCCACGTCCCAGCATTTTTGTTACAGGATGCGCCACAGTCCCCTGCACAACGCTTTGCTCTATCTCAAGCAGGCTGTCAAACATTACCACTCCAAGTTCGGTGCAATTCACCACTTGCAACCTCCGTAACTTCACGTCGGCCTGGTTGATCGCAAAAATCCCATAAGAATAGGTGTTTCTCACCTCCACTTCCTCGACCAGCACCTCCACCGCGCCGTCCACTCTCATCCCCTCTCCCGGACCGGTCAAAGTCACCCCCCTCACCTCGGATCCCGACCCTCCCGAACCTATCCTCAATGCGGGTTCGCCCACACCGAACCTGACAATTCCACGCAAAGTCACGAGTTCCGAACAAAGCCCGGTCAACCGCACGGGCTTGCTCACTATCAGCCTCTCTTCATATTCCCCCGCGGCTATCGCAACCTGTCCTCCAGGTTCCACCGCTTGCAGCGCCTCGGTCACGGTTCGATACGGAGCGCTTTGGGTTCCGTCAGGTTCAACTGCGCCGCTCGTTTCGTCCACGAAAACCGTTGTGTCGTCTACCTGGATGTTTCCCCAAGGACTTCCACCCTCCGAAGGATCCGGGCCACAGTCGCCAAGAGGTTGACACGTGTCATGACCGATTTGTTCGATTGTTCCGGGCGGGCAAGGGTCAGGGCCTGGCGGGAGGATTGCGTCGCACCCTCCTTGGCCGTCGGATACAAAACCCTCCGCGCATTCCAGCACCCCCACCGGGCGGCACTCGGTTTCTCCGATGACTTCCATCGTGCCGGGCGGACATTCATGGTCCGGAAGAATGGGTTCGCACCCGCCCTCCGAATCTTTTACAAACCCATCTGCGCATTCGAGCACCCCTACCGGGCGGCAACCTCCGCCGAGCTTGGGCATTTCGTTCGGGCCGGGGCAATCTTCGGGGTTGTCGAATAT
>SLPX01000375.1 GCA_007131745.1 Myxococcales bacterium | reverse complement strand
TTCCAAAACGTGGCCACAGTCGTAACAGCTGAAAACCTGGATGGATTGTACGATCTGGGACTGTACCTCTTTAAAAAATTCCGCTTGGCCACTCATGTCTTCGAAGCGGTAAGAGGCGAAAGCCGCGATCCCAAACTCCGCAGAGTCAACAGCGACCAGCTTTCCGATTTGCATAATCAGCTTCTGCCATTGTACGACGCAATGGCGGAACGCCTTTTCGCCAAACTCCCGCCGGGCGCTCGGCATCTTGCAAAAGCCGCTTTTGTCGGCACGACAAGGGAACTTCAACGCATCCAATGCGCAAACATTCATGGGCCCCACCCCTGGGGTATGGATTGCACCGCTGGAGAGACAACAATCGTGATAGACCATGACGGCGGCTACCGCGCATGCGAGTTACGTCCACGCTTGGGAAACATGCGGGATCTCGATTTCAACCTGGCCGCGGCCCATCGTGGAATTGAAATGCGCCGTGAAATAGAAGCCATAGGCGGCGGAGCGCGGGCCGATTGTTGGTGTACACATACATGCTGGTCGTTTTCATCCACCAAGTTCAGTCCCCGCAAAATGCTGTGCGATATTCCTCTTCGCTACATGGAAACCCGATGGAAACGTTATCCCAAACTCGAACCCGGACTCATCGACCCCGGAGAAATCGCTAACCGTTACCGGATTGAAGCCGATTCCCAACTCGAAACAGTTAATTGAACCGGCCTAAAATACGTCCACTCGGATGCATGGAACATCAAGAATTTCGATCAAGGAGAAACGTTGATGCGTATAGTAGCAGGTTCCGCCGGATCCCGCGGAGATGTAATGCCCATCCTGGAAATCGCTTCCGAGCTGAAGAACCGCGGCCACGACATTCATTTTTTTACACCCGGTCAATTCGTGGATGAAGCGAAAAGCCGCGGACTGCGTGTGGATCGCTTCGCTTCCACATATAGTCACGGTCTCATGCAGAATCTGGGTCCCGGTTGGCAATCCACGAAACAAACCGCGGACTGGACAAGGCTGTCCATGGAAGAACAGCTCGATGTGCTTTTGACGGCCACCCAAAAAGCCGATGCTCTGTTGACGATGGCAAACGAGGTGGGCGCTCCGACCATCGCGGAATATCGGCGGATTCCTCACTTCCGGGTCTGTGTTTTGCCTTGTCTGCCGGGAGATCAACCACCTCCGGTGCAACCCCTGCAGACCCTGCCTCCAATCTTGAATCGGGTATTGTGGTCCGGAGTCGAACTCGGAACCATGTATATATTCGGACGATCATTGAACAAGAAACGCAAAATGCTGGGCCTTCGGAAAGTTCGCCGTTTCGCAGACTATGCAGCAGGCTACAGCCGCAATCTGTTGGCCATCGATCCATTGCTGGCGCCTCCGTGCCGGGGCTGGAAATATGGATACACATACACCGGCTACCCGTTCGGCGATGATGACGAACGACTCTCCGAAGATGTGGAAGCGTTTCTTGCAGCGGGTCCTCCTCCGGTTTATATCGGGTTCGGCAGCGTTTGTATTCCTGATCCCAAGCGCACCACACGGATCATACTGGAAGCACTGAAAGAGACTGGGGACCGGGCATTTATTGCATGCGGCTGGACAAAACTCGGCAAAGGATTCGCAATTCCGGAAAACGTGCTTCTGCTCGAAGAAGCGCCTCACCGAAAACTTTTTCCCCGCATGGCTGGGATCATCCATCATGGAGGCAGCGGCACCACGCACAACGCGGCCCGTGCCGGCAAACCTCAGGCGATCATTCCACACATGCTGGACCAGTTTTACTGGGGTCGTAGGATCTACAACCTGGGCATCGGACCCGAACCGGTACCCGAAGTCGACATCACGAAACGCAAGCTCGTTCGAATTCTGCGAGAACTCCACCTGCCTGCCTATCGGAGGAATGCAGAAGCAGTATCACGACTTATGCTTCAAAACGGTGTTTCCGCCATCGGGGATGAGGTGGAAAGAAGCTTGGGAATTTTCAGCTCCTCAAGAGGTGCCACCCGGGAGACTGCTTGCAAACCAGGTTGCGAAAACGCAGCCCACATGCATGACGAATCAAACACACCTTCCAACCGCCTCTTAGAGACACTGCCGGGAGCACAGTAATGGCAGACAAATCAACCATACAAAAAGCGCGGGCAATCGTAACAGGCGCATCCAGCGGCATCGGAAAAGCCTATGGACAAAGGCTTGCCCGCAATGGCGTAGACCTTCTCCTGATCGCCCGCCGAAAAGACACAATCGCAACTCTCGCTGAAGATCTTTCTAATACTTACAAGATCCGGGCCGAACATTTGACTGCCGATCTTGCAACAGAAAAGGGAATCACTGCGGTCCAAAAAGCCATAGATGAAGGACCTCCGGTTTCCTGGCTTGTTTGCGCCGCCGGATTCGGCACCCGGGGTCTTTTCGTAAATGTCGACACCCAACAAGTCATACGGATGACGCGCCTTCACGTCGAGGCGAACGCGCGGCTTGTACGAGCCGCACTACCGGAAATGCTCCGCAACCGTAATGGCCGCATTGTACTGCTGTCTTCACTGAGTTCGTTTCTCACTACAGCTCATTACGTGAATTATTCAGCCACAAAGGCTTACATCAACATGTTCGCCCGCGGCCTCAGGGCTGAACTGGTCGGTACGGGAGTGATTGTTCAGGCACTGTGTCCGGGACTCACGAAAACGGAGTTTTTCAATACCGATGAATTCAAGGATTTCAAGTACGACGGAGTGCCGGCGTGGGCGTGGATGAGTCCCGAGGAAGTAGTGGATGAATCCATGCGCGCTGTTAAAGCCAAGAATCCCGCGCCCGTTTTTGTGCCGGGTCTCGCCAATAAGACATTCATGGCGGTCATGAACTCCCCCGGACTCGGAGCTGCAGTCCGCGCCGGATTGGACGTGTTGGCAAGGAAACGCAAATTATACTGAACACGCTCGCATTGAACGCCGCTCCAGACCGCCCGCCCACCACGGCGGTTCCCAAAGCGTCAGTCTTGAGAAGTAAAAGAAGGGTAATCAAACCCGATCGGTGACACCATTTTGCGGGTTGTTTTTTTCCTGGGCCTGCGACCCTTTCGGAAACCTTCTTTTACCTCGAAGGCAAAGTTGTCCAGGATTTCGGGGTCAACCGGATCTCCGTTGACCGATATGGTCAAAGAGGGCAAACCTTCCACTTCCGCTACATGAAACATCTGAGCCTCTGAGATCTTGTTGGGCATGCACTCAAGGGGGCCCACCAGAATCACCCCGTCGATTTCTCCTTCGCGCCATTCATGAACCGGTCCGCCTATCGTCAAAACCGCCTCGCCGGTCAGTTCGCTTCTCAGGTAAGGAGAAGCCGCGTCTATTGCTTTTTTGACTGTTGTGGGCAAAGACCACTTCAGAGCACGGGCCATGATCCTGTAAATGGTGTTTTGCACCCTGCGCTGCACGGCCGAACTGAATTGATCGCCCAATCCGCTTGAATCTCCGTTCTGCCAATTCACATGGTCCGTATACTCAAGCCATTCGATAAAAGGAGCAAAATGCGGCCTTATGCCTCGCTTAAGCAGGCGGTCGTTTACAAAATCATTGCTGAACGGATCGCACCTGACATAAATCTCTCCTACCACGGAAACAGTAGGAACCGAGCGATCTTCCTTGATCGCCGCGAATTCAGCTGCAGCCTTTCGCATCAAGTGAGATATCCCGAACAACCTTCCGTTGGCCACCTGCAACAGGGTGTTTGCAACCGTGAGGTTACCGCCCGCTGCGCTTTCCGACAATTCCGTAAGCGCTCTGAAATAGCGATCGTGCACCTCCTTTGCGACTCCCGGTTTAACTTCGGTGGCGGCCGCATCGTAATACGCGTTCAGCAACATGTCTCCCGCCACGAAACCGGAGAAAATAAGCACTTCCAACCCCGGCGGTGTGGACTCAAAATAGCCGCTGTCCACCGGAGACCACACGCGCACCCTGTCTTTCCAGCCCAAACGTTCCAGGATTATCTTGTGAAGCGTATTGTAACATCCGAAACGACACGGCCCGTTGGCCTTCGGCATCAAGAACACGAACCTCTTGTTCGGATCTTTTTCCCTCTCCAGCCTTTGGATAAGGCTGCCGGTTGTGACGGTCATCGGAACGCATTCTTTTCCCGACGTATAGCGTCGTCCCGCGGTCACCGTTTCAGGATCCGGCATGGGAAGGGCTTCCGCTGATATACCCGCTCCTCTAAGGGCGGCCGCCAAAACCTCGGCACCCTGCCCCATTCTCGGAATCAACACGTGCTCGCGATTGTCGCGGATTTGAGGCAAACTCCGGGTGTCTCTTTCAAGCGCTTTCATGCAGTTCGGACTTATCCGCCTCCCTTTGTTTTCCATGTCTTCACCGACGCAATGAAGAAATGCTTCCACCCGTGTCTTGGTACCGGCATCTCCCGAATGCCCGTCTGTCTCGATAACGGCAAAAGGCTTGCCTTCCATCAAGTAGGAGTAAAAATGCAAAACAAAACTGTCCGGGCCGCAGGAATAGTTGGAACACCAAAGACTGTACACACCGGGTGTTCGACGAATCTGCTGAGCAACCCTCAGGTTGCGCTGCCCGTATCCCCAGTAGACATCATTGAACACGGGTGTGGAGTCGTAAACTGGATAACAATCCACCGGTATCGCCATAGCCCCCTGCTCACGAAGGATTTTCGGCACATTGGAGTTCAAAACATCATTGTAAATGGTATATGTTCTTCCAAGCACCACAACGGGAATCACGTTGTTTTCCCGGCAGAATTCCACCGCCCGAACTCCGATATCTTCGCATCGGGTTTCAAAACGCTGTTGGACAAGGAGGGCTTTTTCGTAGGCCTTCCACCATTTGATCGTAAAAATCCCCAACTGAGCGGCCAGTGACTGACAACTCTTTACAAACTCTTTTGATTCCAAGTTCCCGACGGAAACGTCAATCACGGGAGACAGGATCCTTCCGGCAAGGTCTTTTCCGAGATCCCACTTGAGCATATCAGGAGCCGCCTGCACTATCGGACACAATCTGGTGTATTTCTCATCTCCGCACTTCTGCAGGGTCCTGATCATCGGAATAAACAAGTAATCCGGATTCTCTTCGGCCATCTTGGCGGCAATGCCGTGATACTGCTGCATGGGCGCGCAAAACGGAACATTGGCTTCTTCAATACCCCTCTTAAGCAGCGCCTGGTCAGCCCCCCGCTGAACCTTCAGATCAAATCCCAGTTCGGAAAGAAAAGCGAGGTAAAACGGAAACAAACCCTTCAGCTGGAATTCGTCGGCCAGGGCTATCACCGGCCGATCACCCGTGTTTTGAAGACCGTCTATTGTTTCCTGCACAAGACTTTCCCTTTCGCGGAAGGGATCCGGTGAAAGATCGGGCAGCTTCCGCTTGCCCGTTCCCCTGTCCCACATGGAGCATCCTCCCCCCCACATGAAACGCTGTTTTTTACTCGCCACCATGGTCGTTATCCGGTCGATACGACAATGATTGCCCGCCCCCCCGCATCCTCTCTTGGACTTACAGACAAAAGTGTCCTTGAGCATCATTCGCGCTTCCAGAAATTTTCCAGGGTCAAGAGCGTCGGTCATCTTCTCTGTCATGTTTTTTCTCGCCAACAAGGCAATGCCCAGCGCTCCCACCGTGCCGGGATTCGGAGGAACAACAACCCGGCTTCCCGTCTGCCGGGCCACCGAAGCTGCCAGTGCGTCGGAAGAAAACGGCATACCCTGGCAGAAAATCACATCCCCGACCGATCGATTGCCCTTCACCCGGTTCAGATAGTTTTGAATAATGGAATCGTATATCCCGGCTATGATGGATTTGTTCTCAACCCCCGCAGCCACCGCTTCATCGATGATCTCAGCCATAAACACTGAACAGTGCTGCCCCAGGGATACACAGTCCGACGCTGACAACGCTTCATCTCCCAGGTGAACAACATCGCGGATCCCTGAAAATTTCTTTCCCTGCTCCTCAATGAAAGAACCCGTTCCAGCACTGCACGCTTCGTTCATCGCCGCATCCACCACACGGCCTTCGGCTAACCTGATATATTTGGCGTCCTGCCCTCCTATCTCGAATATCGTATCAACCTCGGGATCGAAGCTCATCGCCCCCTCGGCATGGGCTGCTATTTCATTCAATATGAAAACCCTGTCGACCCCGTAACACGTGGAGAGAAGAGAACCAACGATTTCCCTGCCGCTCCCGGTCGCGCCGAAAGCCGCTACCCGCAAACGTCCTGCAGGTCCGTCGACAAATTGCTGCATGAGGTTCTTGGCTGCCTCCACGGGATTACCATTTGTATTGATGTATCCCTCCCACAAAACCTCTTTCGTATCCATATCCATGGCCACCGCCTTGGAACCGGTGGAACCCATGTCAAAACCCAGGATCAAGCGATTATTTCTAGATCCTACGCCGTTTTTTCCGCCAGAGAACGAAGCTGGGTCGCAAGGATCTTTCCCATCCATCCGTTTAACCATGTGAACATATTTTTTCGGCGACTCCA
>SLPX01000384.1 GCA_007131745.1 Myxococcales bacterium | reverse complement strand
TGATGCACAGTGTCGGAAAGTAAACCGCCGAGGGACGTCGTGGAGAGCAGGTTGGTCTGGGATCTCCCGGTCAACGCAGCTGAAAGCTTTTCCAAACGTTTGACAACTTCCAGCATTTCTTCCACAACGCTTTCAGCTTCAGGATCCGAGAGCATATCCTTGAGCCAATGCAGGTTGCCCATCAGCGGGGAGAGAAGGTTGTTAAGGTTGTGCGCCAGTCCTTCCGCGAGAGTCACGCTCTGGAGTTTTTGCTTTGAGCGGATGAGCATGTTGGTTCGATGCAGCCGCTCCCGGCGCAGCATGGATGATTCCAGGTGAATCTTCACCCTGGCCATGAGTTCCTCGGTGCGAAACGGTTTGGGCACGTAATCCGCTCCTCCCACGGAAAAACCTTTCAAAATGTATTGCGGCTTGTTCAGCGATGTAATGAATATCACCGGTGTCTTTCGAGTGGCCGGCTGCTTGGTGAGCTTTTTGCATAAATCATAGCCGTCCATGTCCGGCATCACGACATCCAGCAGGATGAGATCCGGTTTCACTTCATCGATGATTTTCAAAGCTTTTCTTCCCGTGTCCGCCCAGTGTACGTTCACGCCTTTTTTTTTCAACAGGCTGGAGATCAAAGTCGCTTCAAGCCTTGAATCGTCTACGACCAACACTGTCGGCGTTTCGAAAAACTTCCACTTTTTCATCGATGATTTGTCGTTTATCCCGGCTGTTTTCAACATGCTCTCAATACTTCCTTGTCCGCATTTTTTCAAGCGTCGTTGCAAACAATTTCAGTCGTCCTCTTTGTTACGACCTCGCTGGTGATTAAACATTTTGAGCCGGGAGTCTTATGAGAAATCGGGTGCCCCGGCCCCTTGATGAAAACAGTTTTATGTTTCCTCCGTGTCGTTCGATAATGCGCTTGACCAGGAATAATCCCAGTCCTGTTCCGTCTTCTCGTCCCGTTACGAATGAGTCGAAAACACAATCACGAATCTCTTTGGGCACTCCGGGACCATTGTCTTCGACCAGCATGACGATTTCGCGTGAGCCGTTTGATGAAGAGGAATCCAGAACCATCCGTATCCGTCCCCCTGCTTCCAGGGCTTCCGTCGAATTACTGAGCAGATTGATCACCACTTCTTCCAGAGCGGCCGGATCTCCGATCAAGGGAGGTAAATCAGGTTTTGCCTCCATGATCAATTCAATGTTCTTTTTCTTGAGCTGTCGCTTCATAAGGGTCCTGGCTGATCGCAGGACATCGATAAGATTTACTTTCACCCCCTGTTCGGTTCCGGGACGGGCCAGAAACTGGAACTTGTGAATCAGCGCTCCTGCCTTGCCCGCGCTGGTAACGATGGCTTCAAGGTCTTCTTCAGATTCCCGGGCCAGTCCGTTCAGTTCGCATTGAAGCAATTCTCCGGCCGATCGGATAACCGCGAGGTAGTGGTTCACGTCGTGCAGGATTCCGCAGGAGAGCAATCCGGCCGCGGCTGCTTTTTCAGTTATTCTCAAACATTTTTCCAAGTCCGCGATTTGTTCGCGCATTTCTTTTCTTTGAGGTCCGTTCTTGTGCAGAGCCTCTTCCTGTTTCTTGTTTTGCTCTTTATCCCAATAGACTGCGGACCATTTGGCGGATGTCTTTCTTCTGGTCACGGGTGACGGCCCGGTGTAGTCGCGTTTGCTTTCTCCTTGATGTGCGCCGGAACCATGGTGATCATCTTTCATTTTCGAGATCAATGAGTTGCATTCACTGCCTCCCAGGATCCTGGCAAGGCCGGTAAAGACTCCCACGATAACCGAGAGAAATTGCCGGTCCCATATATCGAGAGTCGGCCCTACGCGGGTTTCAAGGCTGAGGGCCGCATTGGCCAGCATTTCCGCTCCTGCCAGCGATTCCAGCTTTTCCCGTTTGTTGCATCCAGACCCGTTTGTTTCATTCTGCTTCGCCAAGTATTCCAATATGCGACTGCCCGCCCATTGGGGCCTTGCCGCGCCGTGCCAGGTCCGCCCGGCGTCTCCTCTTTTTGATCGTTTTTTTGTCATGTCAAACCATGTTCATCCTGAAAACCCGTTTTCGGACCCCTTCTTCAGCCCGAGCGCTGAGAAAACGGAAAAGGGTTTCATTAGAAGTTCGTGAAAACGAAAAGTGTCCACTATTTGATGAGCATATTTCGTGCCATGACGTTTTCTCGGCCGGACGAGGTGGATTCATCGATTCAAAGACACCGGCAGGCTGGGGCGGATCCTGTTCTACAGTGGTTTTTCGGAAAACATGAATGTGTACAAAATTGTACACTCATCAGCCGCGCGTTGTTCGAAATTGAACGGTTCGGCCGCAAAAGCCATGAAAACAACGTGAAAAAACAGGGTGGAGCCGGTGGCATGTTGATTGCAGTATTTTCCAGGTGAAAAGGTTTTGGAGTTTTTCAGGTGGGTTCAAGATCTTTGTATTTGACCCGAAGGAGCAGTCAAATGTCCGGATACACCATTCTTGTAGTTGACGACGAAAGATGGATCAGGCTCAATCTGAAGCGGATCCTTGAAAGTGACGGCCACAAGGTTTTGCCCGCGGATTCCGGGCAAGCTGCGCTTGCTGTTTTGCAGGAGCAAAAGGTGGATTTGATCCTTTCGGATCAGAGAATGCCGCGCATGTCGGGCCTGGATCTCCTGGAGCATGCCCGTGAAAAATTTCCCGAGGTCATCAGGGTTATGCTCACCGGCTTCGCTGACTTGCAGCTTGCGCTTGATGCAATCAACAGGGTGGAGATCCACAGGTTGCTGTTGAAACCTTATTCAAAACAGCAGATTCAAGCCACGGTGAAAGAGTTGCTTCAGTTGCGCAACGCGGGCGCGGATATTCCGGTCGTGGATTTAAACAAGGCCAGGATAAAAAAGAAGGCCCTTGACGATCTGCAAAAAGACCATCCCGGAATCGAACATGTCCAACGGGATCGAGGTGGACGGATTGTTATTTCGGATGAGGATTTTGACGATCTCAAAAATCCGTTTTCCGACCTGGCCGACCTGGAAGATTTACTCAAGGGAGCGGAAGACAAGGAACCCGAAGAAGAGAGTTTTGAATCTTCCCTATTTGCCAAGAGCGTTGATGGATTTTAGTCGGTAGTCCTCCCTTTGACCGCAGGATTTGTGGGAATCACCAGATATTGAATTGCCGGATCTCTCCCGAAAGCGGGAGCACAACGATCCGCCTTTTCAGGCTGGGTTTTGTTTCATGTTGCAGGTAGAGGGTGAACCCTTCCGGTTGAGCGGTGATGGGATTTGAATCCATGGTTCCGTCGGGATAAAAATAAATGCGTTTTGAAAACATCTCGTACGAAGCCGGCATGGCAGCGAGATTGAAATCAGCTATGTCCGCGAATCTCACGGCTCTGGCGCCGGACGGGCCCGCGAAAAACCGGGCTCCGGCTTCGTGCTCATCCTGGGGTGGGCAGTCGTGTTCACACCACTGAACCGAATCTTCGGTAAACCATACCACGTAACGTCGGTTTGCCGCGATCGCCCTTGTCCTGGCTTCTTTGATCGCGGCTATCGCTTCGGATGAAAAGCGGTTCATTTCCCGTTCATAACGGTTTTGCCGCATGGAAAAGTATGCCACCGACGAAAGAATCGATATGACCGCAACGACAGCGAGCATTTCCACGAGCGTAAAACCGCGAGATTTTCCTTTCCTATCGAGCCGCATTATCATGGAACAACCTCCCGCGGCATGTTTCTCAGTTTTATGATCGTGGTGAATGTTCTTCGCACGTAACCGTCGAACTGTGTCGACGCGGGCCGGTCCTCGAGCGCGGGTCTTCTGCCCCTGTTCCAGCCGGGGATCTCCCTCGTGGATCGAAAAACCATGCTCAACCTCACGGCCCGCACCCTGGATGTTTCGTCGCCCACCAGGTCGCGGCTGTTCACCCAGATGTTTCCAGTGTCATTGGGGGGATTGTCGGTGTCGATGTGAACCGCGATCTGCATGTCTTCAACACCTTCGGCTATGGGTTGCCAGTCGTAGAGATTGGGGTCGCCTCCGGCCTGGCCCGCGGCCATCATGAGCATGGGCCGCTTGGGGTCGGAGTCATCCACCCTGAATGCAGCGCTTCTGCGCCCCATGTTTATTAAGGGACTGCCTGCCTCCAGATGATTTGTTTGCATTACATCTCTGCAGTTCTTGAGGTTTGCGCCGTAACACTGATAAAAAGGATTTCCGCCTTCACCGTGAGTCTGATGATGTATTTGATTATTTAACACAGCACTGACAATTAAAAGACAAGATCCGTGCTCATTTTGAATCAACAAAAGATCTCCTACCTGGAAGTTTGCCGCGTCATCGGTAAGTTTGTTGCGTTGGGAGATTGTGCTTTGCTGGGACACTACTCCCGAAGAATTGTAGTCCGCGGCAAGTACCTCGAACCAGTCGGGGTCGTTGTCCGTACCGCCTTCCGAAGTGTCTGAAACACCGAAAGTATTGGAATTGTGAAACACGAACGGTCCGATATTGCGAAATCCACCGCAATCGGTCCATAAGTCGGATGAAACTCCTCCGCCCGCGCCCCGGATGCGGTTTACAAGAAGCTCGCGGGTCACCTTCATGGTTTGCTGCATGCGAGCGATCTCTTCCTGGCGGTTAAGCGCTGCCTGGTAGGTCGTATGCACGTGGAACGCGGCCATCACGACGAACCCGGACAAAAACACCGCTACCATCAACTCCACGAGGGTGAATCCGTGCTCAATGTGAGCATGTTTGGAAAGTTGTTTCATGGAGCGCCTCCGGCCGAACGAAACACCGCTGTTCTCAGCACGGCTCGCACCACCCGGGGCGGATCCACCGAATCGTCGTTGAACGCCACGGCCACTTGGATATCGTAGATGTCGGGCGACGCGCTTTGCACCAGGAAACCATAGGTGTAATTCGTGTTCATTTCATCGGTGTCGTCTCCAACGGCCAACCCGAGAGCCGATTCGCAAGCGTACTGTTCCCCACCTCCTGACATGCAGGAACCAAGGCAGCTTTGCGGTGGAGTTCCGGCCGCCAAGCACGCCAATGTGGAGGTGGGCACGTTTCTCAGTGCCTCCATCCTGGCGCGGGCCTTGTCTGTGGCGGTGGATATGCGAAGCCCTCTCGTGTTGGACTGGACGGTGACGCTCGCAACTCTCGTGAGTCCGAGAAGTCCAATGATCACCACCACCAGGGATATGAGAACTTCCATGAGGGTGACGCCGGCTTGGGCCTCGCGTGTTTTACTGAACATTGAAGACCTCCTGCCAGTATATTTCACGCAGCCCCGGGGTTTCGGCGAACGAAGCGAGGTTGTTCCAAGTGGAACCTCCGATTATGTTGGTCTTGCCGCCGAGGGTGTTTGCAAAGATGTGCTCGTCGTGAACCATCAATCCGGCTATCACGCTTCCCCCCGCGCTTACCGGGTCGGCCAGTTCGATGGCCTGGCCGTCCGGGCCCGGGTTGATGTCGAACACGTAAATACTTCCCGGGTTGTTGGGGTCTTCATCGCAAATGTGAGCTTTGGCCCCGGTGGATGTGCCGACATACACCCGGTCCGTGGCAAGGACGGCATCGGCCCACACTTTTTCATCGGGCGGGAGCGACTTTTCAAAGACGACTTCTGCAATCGAGCATTCGGTCTGAGCATCTCGATCCGCGAGTGCGTAGAAATAGTATGGTGGATTCGGGATATCATTAGCGTCGGGCCGGTCGCTTGTGCCGACGTAGATCGAGACCACGGCGTCACCGCTTTCATAGTCGTTTTGGATCGAAATGGTCGGGGTCGTGTAAATGTGCTGTCCAAGGGACGCCACCATGCAACTGTTGCCCGGATCGCGATTGGGTTCATGTTTCCAGATTCTGCCGTTGGTGTCGGCAACGTATATGCGGTCGGTATATCCGTCGCCGCTGAAATCCAGGAGCACGGGGCGGCCCGCGATGCCGTATGCACGTTCGTCTCTTATTCCGCCGCCCACGTTCAGTTTTACCTTTCCGTTTGTCATGGTATTTCCTGTTTCCAGGTCGATCATGTAAAGGTAAACGTCGGACGGTGTCGAGGCGAGTCCGGATCCGGTCGCTGCCATCCAGGTTTTTCCCTCGGTGCCCGCGGATCCTCGATCCACCCAAGCTGCCGACGGAGCAGCTACCGTGCCGTGGAAATCAGGGTCGGTCCAGTCACTGTCCCACAGGGGTTGCGGTGAAAGCGGCTGAGTCACGTCGATCGCGGTGATGTACCGGTGGTGTCTTCCCATGGATGAGAAGATTGCAGTTTTCCACGAGTTTTTCCAGTAAATATCGGTGACCGATATGGACCCGTCCACCATGGCCATGGGGTTTTCTTCAGGATAGTAGTTGTTAATCTTGTTGTTCTTGAGGTTGTTCAGCAGACTTTCCGGTATAAAGGCCCACTCTTCCTTACCGGTACCGTAATCCGGAGTCGCTCCAGAGAATTTGAAATAACCTCTTTGTTCCATGATATCAGTTTCCGGGTTGTTGCCCCACCGGAACGCTCCCGCGTCGAACGCGTG
>SLPX01000015.1 GCA_007131745.1 Myxococcales bacterium | reverse complement strand
CCTTCGCAATCCGCACAACCAAACAAACCAGGTTCTGTTCGCCTCTCTGAAGGGGCAAGTGAGCCGATGGCTTTTCTTGAGCGCCACACCCGCCCACGGCGGCCCGGCCGATCTACCCACGATCCTCAACCACTACCCGGAATGCGGCCAAGTCCTGGATCCCGGCCTTAACCAGGACCTGCCCGCCATGCAGAAAGCTCTCCAACCATTTCTCGTGCGGCGTCAGCGACAATATCGCACTCGGACCGCGACCGGTTTTGTAGGCAAAGACAAGTACCGTAACCACGACCCGGAGGGGTGGAGCGTTCGCGACGATACAATGAGCGCACTCGGCACGCTAGCAATGGGGCTGGTCCAAAAGGGTCTGGTCGATGTGCTTCAAGGCAGGAGCAACCGCTACCGCATCGGCTTTCTGTCATCGTTTGAAAGCTTACATGCTTCAATCTGCCGCTCACTTCCGGTTCCCACATCAGACGGCGACGCTCTGGATGAGCAGGAGACGGGCGATTGGCACCGCGACGGGTCAGATGGCGTGACAGAAACCGAAGCGCCGGACACGAACTTCATCAGCCGGCTATCCGCGGACTTCGAAGACCGGTTCGGCATGGTGTTGCCACACCCCAAGATCGATTCGGTCGTGGATCGTGTAGCGCCGCTCGCCTTCGGCACAGACACAGATGCAGGGGGGCAAAAGTTCCTGATCTTCACCCGCCGTGTCAGCACCGTATACACGCTCCGGGACCGACTCCTCCTGCGACACCAGCAGGCCATAGAGGCTCGGATGCTCCGCTGCTGGGGTGTCGAACTAGACTGGAGCGGAAAAAGCGTCCGCATCGAGGATTCCGACGACATTGACGACCCCGAGGGCTTCGACACCGAACCGGGCGAAAGCCCGTTTCGAGAGGCCATGTCGAAAAAGGGGTGGCTCTTCCGTTACCGTCGGACCTTCCGCCCCAGTGGAAGGAACGGACTCTTCTTCGAAGACGGTTGGCTCCAAAGGCTCTCAGCGGCCGGCGGCGTCGATCCTGCAGAGGCAGCAGCAGCGCTTCCGGATGAGCTTTGGGCGGAAAGTTGGACACACGCCTCTCGATCGGCCGGCGCACGTCGTCGGCAATTCCGAGCGAACCGATTCCGATACCTGGCCGTGCAGGCCATTCGCCGTTTCCCCGAGATATTCGGACTCAACGATGAACAAGCAACGCCGTGGAAGAAGGCCTATGAAGCAGCGCTCCACGAACACCTCGATAAGGCACCGCCGGACAAAGATCCCCATCGCGCTCCCGAACTGTTCAAAGAGCCAACACTTTGGACGGCGTGGGACAAGCGATTTCCGGATGGACCGCTAGCGCTTCCGGTAGCGAAGCCTCCGGCAGCCGGCGGCACAGCCGGCACAGCCGTCGACGAAGACACGCTTTGTAAAGACCTCTGTCGTCGGCAGGTAGTGCGCACCCTCCTCGGACAGACATTTCGCCTCACAGACACCTTGCTCGACCTCTACTTTGCCGACGAGAGGTCCGGACACGACGCAGAAGGTTTTTCCAGGCATTTTCTCGATTGGTTTTCATCCGACGACCCGGGCGCGCTCCAACTTCGACATGACTGCGCCCAATGGATCGCCCATCTTCGTCTCATCGTGGACGGCTGCCTCGATGGCGCGGGGCGAAGCTGGCGAGAACTAGCTCGTGAAGAAAGCAGGCCTCAACTCTACAACCCCATGCCGGTACTCGGTGTCACGGGTGGCTCGGGCGCACATCGGACGGCAACAAGGCAGTTCCGCACGCCCTCCCTCCCGAGGGTTATCGTGTGTACGGACACGCTCAAAGAGGGCGTGGATTTGCACCTGTTTTGTGACCGCGTTCTCCACTATGGAGTCGCGTGGACATCAGGGGATCTCGAGCAACGGGTGGGGCGCGTCGACCGGTTCTTCTCACTGATCGAGCGACGCCTGCACACTGAAGGTCCTCCTCCCGAGGTAGAGCTTCACGTCGGCTACCCACACGTTGCTGCTTCACTCGAGCGCAGTCAGGTAGAGCGCGTAATCGAGCGCCAAAAACGAACGGAATTGCTCATGGACTCACCTCTGGGCGGGGCGCAACACGAGGGCAAGGAGATTGTGGCCGGTGCCGGCATACCGCGAGAGCAGGAGCGTGTCTTGGAGCCGTACCGACCAACCCATTTTTCAGCGAGGGGACGAGGTGTAGTAGTAGTGTCTGAGCAGGAAGCACGCTCCCACGCTGAACATTACAAAAGCTGGTACATCAATTTCGCCGAGGCTATGGCCGACAACGGATGGATCATTTCCCCTGGCGATCCCACACCGGTTCGCGTTGCGACCCTATACGGCGAAGGTCGACAGCACGACATCGAGTGGACGTTTGACGCCGCGCTTGGCCGATACTTACTCACCCTGGCCGACACGCCGTTACAAAACAGCACAGGGTTCAACCACGGATTGCGGAGACGGTTGGTCGGTCGGAGCCGCAAAGTAGAATCGTTTTTGAGGCTCCTGGTCCCAACACCTGACGAAGGGGGAGACGGAGCGTCGATAGCCCGCCTCGTCGCGGCGATAAAAGGCCGGTTCCCGCGTCCGGACACCAACGCCAAATCGCTCTGGGGCAAGCCGTTGGCCTCCCTGGCTAACGGCAAAGTGGAATGGGTCTCCGACAACAAAGCACGCTCTGTAATACCCAGAGGTGAGCGCATGCAATCCGTCACCCTCTATGCATATGAAGGCGGAGTACAAATGGTCAGCGTTGTTGCATCGCTTGGCGACCTCGAGCATCGCAATGAATGGGGAGGAGCGCCAACGCCCGAGCATGTTCGTGACTGGGCCTTGGACACCACCAACAATCTCCCCCTCGGATACCTCCATGTCCACGAACGGGACGACACCCTGATGTTCGGAAATCATCTCCTCCACGGCGAACTGTCGGAGAACGCTCGGCGGCGGCTGGTTGAGGAAGTTGCTTGGCGCGCTGATGCATGGGAAGCAGCTCTCACTGGAGCAGATCGTTGGTAAGCCGGCAGGGTATGGTTTTTCACCTGTAATTGATACGAGAAGATGAGATTGACATCCCGCGAATCGGGTATTATCCTTTTGGCAGAAGTTAAATACCAGATGAGGTCGTCTGTTATGAGCACCTTAACATTAAAAGTTCCTGATGAACTGAATTCACAGCTTAATCGCTATGCTAAACGAAAAGGATTGAGCAAATCCGAAATTATACGAATTGCACTAATAGAATACTTTTCAAGAGATAATATCAAGCACGAACAATCTATCTTGGACTTATCAGAAGATTTAGCCGGGAGCATTGAAGCCCCTTCAGATATATCTACAAATAAAGATTATCTGGAGGGATATGGCACATGAAACGAAAAAGAGTAATTGTCGATACAGGCCCAATCGTTGCATTTCTGAATAAAAACGATCGTTATCATGATTGGGCCCAGACACAATTCGCCCTTGTTTATCCTCCTTTGATATCTTGTGAATCAGTGGTTTCAGAAGCCTGTTATTTGCTTCGCAATTATAAGGATGGAGCACGCAACGTGTTGGAATTACTCCAACGTGAATTGATTATTTTGCCCTTCGACCTTCAAGGGGAGTCAAGTTCCATACGAAAGCTTTTGGAAAAGTATAGCAGCGTTCCGATGTCTCTTGCCGATGCTTGTTTGGTCAGACTCTCAGAGCAGATATCGGGCAGCGCGGTCTGCACATTGGATAACGACTTTCGAATCTATAGAAAAAACAAGAGAAATGTCATCCCGCTGATTATTCCCGACGAACGATAGCGATGTTTCCAAGTTCCTCCAGCGACTCCCAGAGCCGGCGCCGATCCTCGAGAGACTCTCGTGTTCCGGGGAAAACGTGCGTGGTGCGCGGTTGGCGGTCCAGCCAAAAGCGCCCCGTGGATCCGGCCGCCTGCTTGGAAGCGGCCAGCCACACGATCGTGTCCGCTCCTTCAAGGGGGGTGCGCAGGAGGTGCCGGGTGATTCTGTAAAACCCCGGAAGTGAAGAAGCCACGCCCGGAGTGTCGGCCCAACCGGGGTGCATGGAATGAACCACCACACCGTCGGCTTGGAGTTGTTCGGCCCACATCTCGGTGAGGATGACAAGACCTCGCTTGGCCCGTGCGTACGCCACACTTCCGTTGTACCTGGACTTTTCGAACTGTAGGTCGTCGACGCGCAACCGCTGGGTGTACATTCCGCCGGAAGACACGTTTACGATTCGAGCGGGGCGCGATTCCTTGAGCCGGGGAATCAGCAGGTTTGTCAGCAGGAAAGGCGCGAGCAAGTCCACGGCCAGTGTTCTTTCAATCCCCTCAGGGGTGACCTCCCTTTCATTGAAAAGCGCCCCTGCATTGTTGATCAGCACGTGTATGGGTCCTGCGGATTGGAGCAAATCCTCGGCCAGAGTTTGGACCTGTTTCATTGAACTCATGTCCGCCAGCTTGAAAACCACCCCTTTGTTTCCGGTGTCGGCCGCGATTTCTTTGCAAACCGCTTCGGTCTTCGCCCGGTCGCGGCCTACCATGACCACCCGAGCGCCCATGGATGCGAGCCTTTCGGCTGCAGCGCGCCCCAGACCGGAGGTTGCCCCGGTGACCACCACGGTCCGTCCGTGCATGGATACGGCCAGACGCGGCCACTTTCTTTCGGCGCGACGGAAGCCGAACCGGGTGAAGTCAACAAGCCCCGGCAATATCAAACGGTCCTTGATCAGGTTGCGCTTACGGTGGACCGGGATCAGGGGTTCATCACGCGAGGCGGACCGGTTCGGGTTCATCCCATTC
This sequence comes from Myxococcales bacterium, assembly GCA_007131745.1. Next base: position 16,950 of record SLPX01000015.1, on the reverse strand, counting down.
TCATTTTCATTCTCATTCATTTCCGTTCATTCTCATTCGCCGGCCCAATCCTCGGTTTGAAGCGTGGTGACATCCTGGAACCGGTCGACCAAGTGGTAGGCCTGGACCTTGAGCCTCAAGAGCGCGCAATCTTCGTTCTCCACGAAGTCGCTCAAGTGCGGTAGTTTTTCGAGATAAATGCGCCGGCAACCGGTCATTTCGCCCGGGAGCGGTTCATCCACCACGCCGGTGGCGGTCACTGCCATTGCCTGATGGATGTCACTATCCAAGTGCGCGCGGCTGTCGATGAGCATGGCCACGCGCGGATTGGAAGTCAGGTTGGCATACTTCCTCGTGGAACGATAGGTGGCGAACAGAATCTCCTTGGAGTCCGGGCCCGCTGCAAAAAAAACCAGGTTCCCGTATGGCTGACCATCGCTGTGTGTAGCCAGAACCGCCAACTTCTGGTTCTTCAGAAGATCGTCCAGCCGCTTTCTCTTTTCATCTTCCTGTCTCATGGTTACCTCGCGTCTTCGAATCTGATCTGACAACAGTGGGATCGGTTGTCAAGCTTCGGAGGTGAGAAATGTAGAAAAAGAAAAAGGCGATATTAATCGGCCGGGCATTTGTTCTTCGGCGTCTACGGCAGCGTTGCCAGCCATTGAGACGCGGGCGCAACCAAAATGTTGTTTGTGTCGTTTGGAATCAATTTGAAGCCGGCTCCCTTTTCAAACAACTGGACGGCCGGTATGTTGAGTACACGTTGAAATTTTTTCAGCGGAGCGGTCGGGAAAACCGCTGACCTTTGAAAGCTGTTCCCAGAGAGTGTAGAGCTCGCGGTAATGAAATATAGTCAAGACTATCTTTAATTAGGGTGAAAAATAGTCATGCAAGAAGACCGGGGGAAAACAAACATTATTGGAAACAAATCGGTGGATTACAATCTATTTGCAGCGAGTCATTACTCACCGTAGCGGAGATCGGTTTTTTCTGTCTTCAGATCCACGTTGACAAAGATTTCGCCCCCTGCCCCAATCACCTCCGTGGAGGGATCTTCGGTCAAAAGGTTCGTTGGTTTGAAGGTGACCTGCCAGATGAACTGTCCATTGATCAGCATCTGCCGGGCTGAGCGCATCCGATGCCCGACAAAGACCAAGCCATGAGGAACCACATCAGCTTTTTCATGAGGTCATCTCCTTTTGATTCCCGATGATTAGCGCTAACGATAGAAAAATCGACTGCTTTTTACAATAAGAAATGCCTCTCGGACGATTTCAGATTCCCATAACAAGGATTGTCATGTAGACGACGAAACCGGTGAATAAAACCGCGCCCTCCATGCGATTCACCCGCATCCCCGTCTTCATGAGAGGAAAAAGCAGCAGGGATGCACCGAGCATCCACCAGCTGTCGCGGGCAAGTATCTCGGCCGGGACCGACAAGGGATGAATGAGCGCGGTCGTGCCGGCAATGCCGAGCACGTTGAAGATGTTGGAGCCCACCACATTGGCAACCGCTATATCGTCCCTCCCTCGCAATGCAGCGACGAGGGAGGTTACCAGTTCCGGAGCACTGGTGCCGGCGCTGACAATCGTCAGGCCGATGACCGCATCAGAGATTCCGAGGGAGCTCGCGACCCCGACCGCTCCACGAATCAGGGTGGCGGAACCACCGGCGAGCAGTCCGATTCCGACAAGGATAGCTATGATGTTGAAAGCAACGGCAGTGTTCCCGGATCGCCCAAAGGAAGCAGTGACAATTTCCTCGAATCCCTCCTTCTCCTCGGTAGTCACACTCTGGCGCCCATGCAGTACAACATAAGCAATAAAGGCTAACAGCGCTGAAAGCAAAAACCCACCCTCGAGCCGATCCAAGCTTGCATCTCGGGCAAGGAGATGAAACTGGAAAGCGGCCAGCATCATCACGGGCCATTCGAGACGTACCGTGTTGCCTTGGATGCGAAGCGGCCTGATCAAAGCGGTCAGGCCGAGAATGGCAGCAATGTTGAAGATGTTCGATCCGACCACATTGCCTACCGCGATACCCGGGATTCCCGAAAACGCTGATTGAACAGACACCACAAGTTCAGGCATGGACGTTCCGGCCGAAACTATGGTGAGGCCGACCACCGCGGGGGTGACCTTGGCGAGCAGCGCAACGCCGCTCGCTCCGCGAACGATCGCTTCACCACCTCCCAATAGGAGCGCTAGCCCGGCCAATACCAACAACCAGTCAATCAACATTGGTCCTCCTATATGCGACATCCTTCATGGCGCGTGCCTCGGCAACCCTGCGAGCATGTCTGTCCGGATCTCAATGAGACCCTGTTGATTTTCTGCGTCCTTGAGCGGAGCCGCTTTTCCGGCGGATGCTTCAATTCAGCAAGCAAAGATTCAGTGCCATCCGCGGCAAAAACATAGCAGCCCATACTTTACGTTAGAATTGCCGATTTACAAGAATGCAGTATGGAAAGAAGTCAGAAGAACGATCAGGCGATATCCGCGCCGAATTTTCCGAAAACCCCGGGATTCGCTTCCTTCCATTCATCGACCAAGTTCATATCCTCGTCGAAAGCGTCATCAATGGATGAAACCATGATGTTTCGCCCATCTTCATCCCAATGATCATTTCGGTGGTATTCCGCTGCAATGTTTCCACGCAGAACTGGATTGCGAACCGATGTATGAGATTCGACGCCTTGCGCGCTGTTTCGCAAAGCGACGAAACCCTCCAATTCGGGATCATCAGCTACACCGCTGAACCAAATTTTGCCGGGACCGACCCGATTCCAACAAGCGACAGCGTGTTTGGTGACTCCGTATTGCGTGGACGCCCCTACCTGCACATGAGCGTTACTTGGATTGTTCTCAACGAGAGTGCAGGCTCTCACTTCGTGATAACGGGTTCCCCATTTGTTGAAAATGTGCCCCCCGTATCCCGCATTCTTCACCGTCATTCTCTCTACGAGATTTCTAAGCCCGCCGGATACGTAGGCGGCCGGCGGATTTCCCGCCGCGGTATCACCTTCGTTCCAAAGCCTGTCTACAACGATGTCCACGTAATAATTGTACCGATGCAAAGATTCCGGATCGTCGAGATTGAAATTGGACGGCACCAAGCAGACAATAGCGCCGGGATTATCGTTCACCGCGTGCCCGGGCCACATGTTATAGATACGCGTACGCTGGATGGTAGTGCGAACAGCGCGCACCGACCAGTTTTGAAACACCTTTACGTTGTCCTGCTCTCTCACATCCTGCTGTATGTTCTCTATGCTGAACCCCGCGTAGAACGAATCTTCACCGCGTTCGTTGGCGAATCGGCGAGAGTCCTTGCCCTCCACCACGCAATACCCAGGCACATCTCGAATGTACGCCCGCGGGTTTTCCGAGTCCAAAGTATCGAACCTCTCCTCAGTGCTGTGGGTCGGCCAATCCATGTAGTAGTGGTCACCAAGCACAATGCATATCGCCCCACCGTGAAGGGACGAACCCCTCATAGCCTGGATTGTGCGATACGGCGCACTGATTGTTCCGTTTCCGGTCGTATCGTCTCCGTTTTCATTGTCCACAAAAACGAAGTTGTCCGGAGAAACTTCGACAGAAAAAGTCACGTCGACAAATGATGGATCCGGACGCCCGTGCTCTTGATCATAGACTCGAATCGTCACCGGCTCCGCCGGACCGGGTGTCGATGGAGCGGTTCCTCTGAGAACTCCGTAACCTTCGGGGACCACGAAACGCTCACCGTCCTTCACCAAAGTTTCATCCACAATGTTCAGCCAATCCGGCCCGGATATTTTCTCGAACCTGTAAGGCCATGCTCCGAATTGAACGCCGATGTAGATCTCATACATGCGTCCCGGGTACGCGTGACGATGGCGCGCGAATTCCCCGGTCTCTGAGTCGGGCCGCGGGTAAATCACGTGCAATGGATATTCACTCTCCCAGTGGCCTTCCTCCAATTGCCAGAGTTCCTCGGAATCACCGTTCGTAGGTGTAGAGCTATCCTCGGTCGGTGGCGTACCGTCGTTGATCGGCGCGATACCGTCGTCGCCCGGTGGTGATCCATCAGTGTCGCCGGGAGTATCGCTCCCTGAACAGCCGCATGCAAACGCTAAAAGAGCTCCCCCGGTTCTTTTAATAAATGTACGTCTTTTCATCGTAAAAAAATATCCATTCAATGCGGGCCTGTCAACGGCTTGTATTTTTTGTTGACAGTTTATTGTCCAACCTGCAGTGATATCTTGATTCTCTGTAAAGCATTTTGGGATGGTCGATTGCCACAGCGCAACTAAAGCAAGGTAGAGTTGCTCGTGAACTCCGTATGACGAAAGGTTTTCATCGATAGACGGTTTGGATTTTTCCGATAAATGGATTGCCCCCGCACAAGCGGAAATTCTGAAATGAACACTACAATAAGGAGAAAAGAAATGAAAAAATTCCTGCAGATTTGCATCATCGCCGGATGTCTTGTTGGAACCGGAAGATTCGTTTATGCTCAAAAAACCGTGCACGGAGGCACAGCGGGCTTTGAGCGGATTCAGAAGGGGGCTGTTGAAATCGGGGTCGAAAACATGATCCTGATCCACTACAACAGCACACCACACGTAGCGGTTCCGGATGCAACAAAAAAGACGTTGTATGCGACATATACGGGTGGACTTGCCTTCCGTTATTTCATTATGAACAATTTAACCCTGGGAGCATCCGTGAATGTTCTGTTCACCAAGAGCGGGCAATCCCTTGTGGTCGGAGACCACACGGACACTGAAGAAAGCCGCGACATTGGAGTAATCGCCTTCTTGACGACGAACTATTACGTAAGGCTTGGAAACAGTCTTTTCTTCAAACCGGGCATTGGTGTCGGAGGTTTCTATGCAGGTAGATTGACACCCGATCCCGAGGAACCGGGACAGGGTTTCAACAGCACTGTTTCGGGCGGCGCGGGAAAACTCGACCTGGGTTTCGTTTTCTATGCCAGCCGCAATTTCAATCTTAAAGCGGGAGTCGACATTGTGTTCAAAGGCGGGACCGAGTCCGCGCCCGGCTATGATTCAGTATCGTTTTTCACCACCAACGCCGCGGTCAACGTAGGACTGGGTTACGCTTTTTGACTTTCCACCTAAACCTCTTTTCATCAAACACCGAAAACGGCTCAGTCCATATGCGCACCAAATGAAGCTGTCAGATGGGCGGTCACGCCTTCTTTTTCGAGCGTAGCGGTGATTTCTCCGGAGATGATTCCGCCCGAAGATAAATCACAGGATGTCAGGTTGACGGAACCCGAACCGGATGTAGCCGGGTAAAATCCCTGTGCGTTTTCCGGCAGGGAAGCATCGTTTGCAGAGAGGGTGAGATAGGCCCCGCTGTAATCGTTCGTTATCGGCTGCGAACCGGTCGACGAACCGCTCGGGATATAAAGCGCCCAGATGGTCCACCCGTCTCCCTGCTGGTACCGGAGCATGACGTGCGTACCGAGATCGGAAGCATCGCAGAAAAAACAATCATCCAGGGTTGCCGATGAATCCACCCCGGGGCCGGTGTATTGGATGTGGGTCTCGGCCCAAAAAGGTTCGTCGTAAATGTCGCCATCAGGATCAACGTACGCGTCGACACCGGAATCGCCGTTCACGTAGCCACTTGAGTCCACATCAATATCCGAATCCGAATCAGTGTGTCCGTCGGAAGCGACATCCGCGTCGAAAGCCCCGTCCAAAGCGACACTGCCATCAAAATCGTTTTTTTCGGCTGGTTCGTCATCGTTCCCGCAACCCCACGTCATCATCGCAAAAACCAGGGTAGCTGCAATCCACGTTCTCGCTCTCATGGTTGAAGTCCTTTCTTTCGGGGTCGATAAGCAATTTATCCTTTGGATTGCTTCCTATTTTTTTTGTATCGGAATAATGTAGACAAAAACAATGTCTACTGTAGCAATAGTGTTATACGAAACAGAAGTATGATAAATTTAAATGTTAACTTCAACGAACAAGAATAAATGCACAACCGGTTCAGAAACCGAATCAACCTTGTCATAGATAATGCAAGAGTCGAAACGAAGAAAAGATGTCCAGAATCACACCGACTTTTCCAAAAATTGTTCCTGCGCAAATCCGATGGATTTTTTGGACAAAACACAAGTAGAGGTTTCAACCGGGGAATTACGGGTCACTAAAAACGGAGTTCTACGTGCAAGTGCGATCGGTTCATGTGTTGCCGTGACCCTATATGACAAAACGACCGGGATCGGTGGACTAGCGCACGTGATGCTGCCCGGAAAGGCGCCGGTTAATCATGAGAAAGAAGACGTCAAGTATGCCGTAAACGCGATACACGCACTTGTGAGTTCCATGTCTTCACTGGGCGCCCAACGGGATACGCTGATTGCAGTGATTGCAGGAGGTGGAAATGTTTTGGAGCGCGAATTCGAAACATTGTGCAAGCAAAATATAGAATCTGTTGAAAGTGTACTCCAAAATCTCTCCATCTCGCTGGAGGCTGAGAATGTGGGGGGCATGCAGCGCAGAAGCCTGACTTTTGATGTCGACATGGGTCGTGTCCTGGTCACGGTGGGTGACGCTCCACCCGAAGTTTTGTGGGTTGACCGATCGAAAAGAAGTGATCTGGATGTGAAAAAGCGGTGAAATGGCGAAAAAAACGAAGAATAGGCAAAAACTATGAAAATCAGGGATGCGAATGACGGCATAGTGAAGAACTACTCAGAAACGGAAGCCGCCGAACAGATCCAAGAATTACGGGAACGCAACAAAGAGCTTCATCTGCTTCATGAACTAACTCTTCTTGGTTCGGATTTGAATCTTTCACCCGAAGAGTTTCTGCAAAAAGTCGTGAGCATCATTCCTGCTGCCTGGCAGTATCCAGAAAATACATGTGCGAGGATAAGGGTCGGGGAAACAGAGGTGATGACGGAAAATTTCCGTAACACCGAATGGAAACTGTCGGCTTTGTTCGAGATTGATGGAGAAGAAAATGGTGGTGTAGTGGAGGTCTGTTATTTGAACGAAAAACCCGAGCGCGATGACGGGCCTTTTTTAAGTGAAGAGCGCAGGTTGATCGATTCAATAGCCCGGCAAACAGCTCACATCATCGAACACCGCCGGATGTTCAGCCTTCTTGAGTGCCGCAACCAAAATTTGGAAGCGTCAAACCAACAACTCAGGGCGACGGAACAGCAGCTACGAGCGTCGAACCAACAACTCAGAGCATCCGAACAAAGAGAGCAGCATCTCAACAAGGTGCTGCGCAGCATCCGCAACGTTAATCAGTTAATTGTATCAGAAAAAGATCCGGCGCTTCTGATCAAAGAGACCTGCCGGCAACTGATCAAGACAAGAGGCTACCTGAATGGATGGATCGCTTTGCTTGGGGGCGAAACCGGCCGTTCACTGGGACTTCGAGAGAAAGGATGTGTCTCCGAGGTCGCCTCCGCGGGATTTGATCAAGACTTCTCAGCGATGCAAGAGAAGCTGGAACGCGGTCAATTTCCCGCGTGTATGAGCAACGGGCTGAACACAGGGGATACCATAGTAGTAGAGGATCCAGTTTCCGACTGTGCCGAATGTCCTCTTTCGCACGAATACACCGGCCGCAGCGGACTGGCGCGCAGGTTGGATTTCGATGGCGTTACCTACGGTATTCTGGCGGCTTCCTTGCCGGGCGACTACGCCCTGAACGCGGAAGAACAGGAACTGTTTAGCGAGATAGCGGGTGATCTGGCTTTTGCATTGAGTAAGATCGCCTCGGACCGCAGCGTGGAGGAAACCCGCCGGCGCTATAAGGAAATCTTCGAGTGCAGCCGCGACGGCTTTGTCATGAAGCTCCAAACCGGCCGCATCATCGACGCAAACGACGCTTATTGCAGAATGCTCGGCTACACCCTTGATGAGCTGCGGGCGCTGCCGGACTTCGATGCAATAACCCCGGAGCGATGGCGCGAATGGGAGGCGGAGGAGATCTGTGGGAAGCGGCTGCTCGTGCAGGACGATTCGGGCCTCTATGAAAAGGAGTACATCCGCAAGGATGGAACGGTTTTTCCCGTAGAGATCCGTGCATTTGTGGTCCGCGATGAAAACGGCGGAATCGACTACATTTGGAAAACCGTGCGTGACATCACCGAACGCAAACACGCGGAGGAAGCTCTTAAACAGAGGCTTTTGTACGAAACAGCGATTGCGGACATCACAACGTTGGGGGTCAACACCAAGAGTATAGACCTTTTCATGAAGCAGTGTTTCGCTATACTGGGAAAAATAACAGAGGTCAGCCGGGTATATGTATTCGAGTACGACCATGACAAAAACACAATGAACAACACCCACGAGTGGTGTGCAGAGGGAGTGAAGCCGCAGATAGATGAGCTGCAAGATTTGCCGGGAGAGTTTTTCGCATGGTGGCTGGAGACCCTGCGGAAAGGTGAAGTCATATGCTACTCGGATATCGAAGAGATTCCGGACGAGGCGGCCCGAGATATACTCAGGCCGCAAGGGGTCCGTTCAATTCTGGTGGTCCCCTTGTTTGTTCGTTCAGATTTCTTCGGATTTATCGGATTCGACGAATGCGATGAGTACATAACCTGGTCCGCTGAAGACATTGCTATTCTCACCACGATTTCCAGGATATTGACCGCGGTGATCGATCGTAAGCAGGGCGAGGAGATGATAAAGTCCGAGCGGGACAGACTTAAGGCCGTTATGGACACCGTTCCCGTAGCGATCCTGCTGGCGGACGCGGATCAACGCATCGTCCAAGTCAACCGTGGAGCTGAATTGTTATTCGGCAGCACGGATTTTTTATGCAAAAAACCTCTTAGTTGCGGAGAAGTCATCAGTTGCGTGCACAGAAATGATAGTCCGGATGGATGTGGTCACGGCGAAGCTTGTGCAAGCTGTGACCTGTACAGCGCGATAAAAGAAGGATTAGCCGGAAAAAAAGTCGATTCTCTTGAAACAGAGATCCGGCTCGAGTCGGAAAAAAAGACGATCCGGCGCCGAGTTTTTTTGAGCATCGCGCCCTTCCCTTTTGTTGATCAACCGGGTGTAATTGTAGCCGCGAAAGACATTACTGAAATACGTGAGTTGCACGCAAAGATTGCACAGGCGGATCGACTCTCCAGCATGGGCATGTTAGCGGCGGGAGTGGCACATGAGATTAAAAACCCTCTTTCATACAGTCTTTACAACATGGAAAGCCTGACGCAGGAATTACCGGCACTTGCCAGTGGATTAATCAAGGTTCATTCCTTGATAAACAAACCGGACACGTTGACTCAAGAAGAAACCGAAAGTTTGGCCGAACTGATAACCCCTGTCAAACTGGATGATATCTTGTCGCGATTCAGGGATGCTCTAAGCGGCATGAAGCGCATCCATGATATTTCTCGCAGCCTGGGAACGTTCTCGAGGGTTGAAAGGGACACCTTCATTCACGTGAATCTCGTAGACGTGATCGAAACGGCAATCAACATGGCCTACAACGAGATCAAGTACCGTGCGAGGCTGGTCAAAGAGTACAAAAAGGTTCCCATGGTGTCCGCGAGCGAAGGAAGATTGTCGCAGGTTTTTTTGAACCTGATAATCAATGCCACCCATGCCATCGAGGAAGGAGATGTTGAAAACAACGAGATTCGAGTAAGGACATGGTCGGACGAAAACTACGTGTACGCGGAAGTGAAAGACACGGGCAGCGGAATCGATCGGAAAAGCCGGGAGAAGCTTTTTGAGCCCTTTTACAGCACCAAGGACATAGGCAAAGGATCGGGCCTCGGCCTCACGATATCCAAGAGCATCATCGAGAGCTACGGAGGCGCGATTTCCGTTGATAGTGAAAAGGGCAAGGGTACGAGCTTTATCGTGCAACTCCCGGTTGCCGAAAAACAAGTGGAAATCGCACGGACTCCCCAACCGAGTCAAACCGACGAACATGTCGAGCATGTCAAAGGGAGAATCTTGATTGTAGATGACGAAGCAAGAATCAGGAGCTCCATGAAACGAATGCTTCGCAAACACGAAACAGTGGAAGCGGAAAGCGGAGCGGAAGCAATAAGGCTGCTCAAAGAAGACAGGGAGTTTGATTTGATTCTTTGCGACATGATGATGCCGAATATGTCAGGGATGGATCTGCATAAATGGCTGGTTGAGAATTTTCCTGAACTCGCAAAACAACTCATCTTTATCACAGGAGGCGCGTTTACTCCTCGTGCAAGAGACTACCTCAGCAGTGTAGACAACCTTCGACTGGAAAAGCCTTTTTGCATGGAGAGTTTCATAAACGCCGTCAATGAACGTGTGAGAAAGATCAAAAGTTTAAATCCTGGTAAATAGCCGTTGCGGGGAGAATGGGAAAAGAGTGTGATATGCCTCTACTGTCTGAATTGCAGCTTGAAATAATGGTGCTGGCAAAGCACGGGATGAGCGGCTATAGTAGGCCGCAATAATTGAATGAAAATCTGCGCGGATTTAGATGAATGAATGGAAAATCCGCAAAATCGAAGGAGACAAAGATGCGATTAACAGCAATGACGGCGGTGGCGGTAGCAGCAATCTTGTTCAGCGGTCACGGCTGCAGAAGAGAAGAAAAGAGCAGCAAAGACGCACCAAAAGAAGAAACACCAAGAGAGGCAAAAGGAGACAAAACAATTCAGACCGTAGAAACAAAGCAGAAAAAAGCCGAACATCCTCCGCTGAGCAGTGAAAAACTTTCTGCATCTCACATTCTTTTGATGTACGAGGGCGCTCCCCGCAAACCGCCTCATATCACCCGCACAAAAGAAGATGCCCTGGCCGAAGCCCAAAAGATAAAGAAGCAACTGAATGACGGCGCCGATTTCGCCGAACTTGCGAAAGAACACTCAGACTGCCCATCGGGCAAGAAAAACGAAGGCAATCTTGGCGTGTTTCCCGCAAATAAAATGGTGCCCGAGTTCAGCCTGGCGGTGCTTAAAATGAAAGCCGGAGAGATCTCTGAGCCTGTCGAATCAGCTTTCGGCTACCACATTATCAAACGCCAGGAAGTGGAAGAGGCTCGAGCCCGTCATGTTCTCGTGATGCACGAAGAATCTTCACGCAAACCTCCCAACATTACACGCACTAAAGAAGAAGCCACAAAGCTCATCAAGGAGATCAAAGCGAAACTCGATAAGGGCGCTGATTTCGCGGAAATAGCAAAAGAGCACTCGGACTGCCCTTCAGGCAAACGACAGGGCGGAGATCTGGGATTATTCGGCCGCGGCCAAATGGCAAAGCCGTTTGAAGATGCAACGTGGGCGCTCGAGGAAAACGCTGTGTCGGACATAGTGGAAACCGACTTCGGCTACCACATCATACAAAGACTGCCGATAACCCCTGATTGATCAATTCAATAGCCGAAATATAAAGTTTCGTCTTCAAGCAATTCCTCGCAGGTCAAATCAAGCGGAACCCTGACCGCTGCAAACGGACTCTCGGGTTGAGCAAGTTGTACAACCGTGGGTTTCATTCCTTGCACAACGCGCTTTTCTTCTCCTGAGCATTCTCTTTCCCGTGACAGCGTGTTGTCCCAGATGTGACAACCCAGTATCCGTATATCCAGCAACATTTCCACGGAACCAACTATTGCATCCAATCCCACCACAATTCCGGAAAGACTCACTGCTGTTCGCATCGTGGTTTCCAGACGCCGTATGTCGAGTACCGGGAAATGCTCGGCAATCATGGTCGCACCCGGCAAACCGTCGCCGTCGAGGTCGTAGATGCAATCAATGTCACCGTCTCCCATGCAAGTCTGGGCTTCCGGATCAAGGGGCAGAGGCCCCATGGCGTCGCCCCCAAGGCGGGCGCCGAAAACAAACACTGCTGTTTCCGTCTCCCATGAATCGCAAGTCCTGTTTCCCGAAAGCCTGCCGGCGACCGGGACAGGCTCCAGGGCTTCATAAGCTTCAGGCACCAAGTCCAGGTACGTAGGCTCGGGTTGCCCGGGGACTTCTATCCTTGGAAACTCCACGTGACATATTTTGACGGTCAAATCGAGGTCCAAGCTCTCTTCCGTTCCTTCGGCGAGCACCAGGACCCTGGCGACGGTATCCATCTTAACGACCCCGGCCAAATCCAGATTGATGTACGGCATAGCCTTTATTCCAAAAACCGCTTTTCCGTCCTGTTCCTCCACGTAAGAGAAATCTTCTCCGCATTTCAGTCCGCCGTCGACCAGGCTCTCATAATCAATACGGCACTCCCCGTTACCATCCATTTTTTCGCACGCTGCAGACCAACCCGATATCCAGAACATCGCGGCGAAAAACACCATCCGAACTTTCCCCTTCAAGGCACCGCATTCTTTGTAGACGCGTGCAATCACATCATCTCCTGCCGCATCACAGCCTTAAAAACAAATTTGCATTCCTTCGGTGAAGACAATTTTTGATGAAAAGCCGGCCGCGTACCATCATAGAAAACTTTCAATGAAAAAGCGGCAGCAATTATTTACACTCGCTCGCCTGCATGTCAAGAACACCAAATATGCGCACAACATTCTTTCGAATTTTCACACTTGATCTATCATCTGATGATCTCTATATCTTTTGCTCACTCAAACCTATGGTTAAGCGAGTATGCAGAAGGCAGAAATATGAAGAAAATTCACTTATTCAACGTCGTACCGGTGCTTCCGGCAGAATTAAAAGAGCTGGAAAAGCTTGCTCTCAATTTATACTGGTCATGGAATCCCGAAGCATACAATCTCTTCAGCCGCATAGATCCGGAACTTTGGCGGAAATCGGGACAGAATCCGATGAAGCTTCTTTCCATAATTCCACAAGGCAAGCTGGAAGACCTTGCGGTGGACGAAGGTTTTCTCACGCACATGTCTGATGTCTGCGAAGACTTCGAACACTACATGACCAAAACGGGCCAATGTAAGGGTTCCGGTTTAGACGAAAACAAATTCAAGGCCGAGCCGGCCGCGGGGTCGAGAAATATCCGAGTGGCGTATTTTTCCGCTGAATTCGGTCTCGCCAGATGTCTTCCCATTTATTCCGGCGGATTGGGCGTTTTGTCGGGTGACCATCTTAAGGCGGCTTCGGACCTCGGCCTGCCGCTGGCAGGTGTGGGTCTCCTCTACAGAAAAGGGTATTTTCAGCAGTACATAAACAATGACGGCTGGCAGCAGGAACTATACGAAACCGTAGACCCTTATAATTCACCGATGACCCTTGTAAGAAACAGCGACGGATCTCCGGTTTCAATAACAGTGGATCTGCCGAAAAGAAAACTTCATGCACAGATCTGGCGGGTCGACGTCGGCAGGGTACAACTCTACCTTCTGGACACAAAGATACAGGAGAACACCCCCGAAGATCAGATGATCGCATCATACCTATACGGCGGCGGCAAAAAGATGCGGATCAAGCAGGAACTTCTTCTGGGAATCGGAGGAGTGAAGGCTCTCAAAGCCATGAATATCCACCCCAAGGTGTATCACATGAATGAAGGGCACTCTGCTTTCATGGCTCTGGAAAGAATACGAAACACGATGAAGGAACACGGCCTGGAATTCCCCGTAGCCCAGGCCGTGTGTTCCAGAGGCAATGTCTTTACGACCCACACTCCGGTTCCTGCAGGATTCGATCTTTTTGAAAAGGACCTGATGGAAGAGTACCTGGGAGGATACGTAGACGAATTGGGGGTTTCTTTTGAGAGCTTCCTGAGCACAGGTCGCGGCGACCCTTACGATGAGGAAGAACCATTCAATATGGCCGTTTATGCAGCCCGCAACTCCAACTTCGTCAATGGAGTAAGCAAACTGCACGGAGAAGTAAGCCGGCGCATTTTTCACGCCATAACACCCGATGTTCCGGTTCACGAGATACCCATAGGACATGTAACCAACGGTGTCCATCACACCACGTGGACCTCGGCTGAAATGTGGCATCTCCTGGATCGTTACCTCGGTCAGAAATGGGTCGAAGAACCGGATGACGAAGAAATCTGGAAAAGGATTTACAGCATTCCTGATGCGGAATTGTGGAGAGTCAAAGACAGGCTGCGAGCACAGCTTGTAGCATACACGAGAAGGCGTATGCGAAACGCCCTGGCAACTCGGGGCGCCCCCCCCAAGGAACTCAAATCAGCAGGTGAAGTCCTGGATCCGGAAATCCTGACCATAGGGTTTGCTCGCCGTTTCGCAGCTTACAAGAGAGCCGCTCTCATTCTCACGGATACCGACCGTCTGAAGAAGCTTTTGTGTCACCCGACTCGACCGGTCCAGATTCTTTTCGCAGGTAAGGCCCATCCAAAAGACGATGCAGGAAAAAAGATCATTCAGCATATCATGCATGCGTCCCAGGATCCCGAGATACGCAAGCGAATGGCGTTCGTGGAAAACTATGACATCGGAGTTGCGCGGCACCTTGTCAGTGGAGTCGACCTGTGGCTCAACAATCCCCGCCGTCCGCTCGAAGCCTCGGGCACGAGCGGAATGAAAGTCGTATTCAACGGAGGTCTCAACCTGAGCGTCCTGGACGGATGGTGGTGTGAAGGATTTCGTCCCGACGCCGGCTGGGCCATAGGACACGGCGAAACTTATTCCGATGAAGAACGGGAGTACGGCGATGGAGTTGAATCGGAAGCCGTGTATCACCTGCTGGAACAGGAAATTGTACCCTTGTTTTATGAAAGAGACGCTTCGGATATTCCCCGGGAATGGATCAACCGAATCAAAAATTCAATGGCCACACTCTGCCCGCAGTTTAACAACCACAGGATGGTCCGGGAATACAACGACATGTATTACGAAAAGTCAGCGGACGATTTTGATCGTTTGTGCGGAGATAGTCTCACAAAAGGCAGGGAAGAGGCACGGTGGCTGGGACGAATTTACCACAACATGGGTGAAGTGAGCATAAGAAAGGCAACGATGTTGGGAAACACCATCGACATTTCCGTCGGGGACGGACTGACAGTCGAAGCCGAGGTTAAGCTCGCCGACCTGACCCCCGAAGAAGTCAGGGTTGAAGCCTACACGGGAACACCCGACGAAAGCGGAGGCATAGAAAATGGACGGGGCCATCTCCTTGAATGGGTTGAAGAAAAGCCGGACTCAATCCATGTCTTCCGCGGAAACATACCGTGTCAAAAAAGCGGGCAACATGGATTCCGGGTACGAGTGCGCCCATACCGCGAAGGTGTTCACACCCTGTTTGCACCCGTAAGATGGGAGTAAATGATCATGCCGTCGAAAGAAACAGAAAACAAAGAGAACAATCTTAGAAAAACCAGATCCCGTATTTGGGTCCGCCCGCTGGTGATTCTGTCTTCCGCGTCTTTGTCTGTGCTGCTGCTTTTTATTCTTATCGACTATTTCTTAATCTCCAGGCACGAGGGGGTCCAACTCCGTGACCTGCTGGTTTTGATGCACGCTGATGACGCCCAAGGAGTTTTGGACGGCCTGGTGGAAGTCGTCGCTGCTCTGCTCGGTTTGACCATAACCGTTGCTTCCATCATCGTGCAACTCTCCGCGACACGATACACACCCAAGATAACCGATATGTTCATAAAAGATCGGACCAGCCTGACATTTCTGTCTTATTTCGTCGTAACCACGGTGTATTGTATTTGGATAACTTTTGTCGTTCGAGCTGCAGAAGACTCACATCAATTCACACCGGTGACAGGCGTTTTGGTTCTCTTTATTTTGATGACGGTCGGCGTCATATTGATGACTCCATTTTTTGCGTATGTTTTTCATTTCTGTGACCCCGAAAACGTGGTCTCCAGAATAAGAGAGCAAACTCTCGCTTCGACCAAGAAAAGCTGCAGCGTCAAAGATGCCCGGCTCTCGACCCAGCAAATGCAGATGATAGACGGAGTAGAGCAGCTTTCAGACGTGGCATTGAATTCCCTTGAAAACAAGGACAAGATCATCGCTTCCAGAAGTGTAGACGCTCTGCAGGATCTCTGCTCCGAATACATGAAAACCAAGAAGAACCTTCCCGACAGATGGTTCAAAATAGCCGGCCTAATCAGGAAGAACCCCGACTTTGTCGCAGTGAACCCCGACAGGCTGAATGAAATGTCCAAAGAGAAAAGCTGGGTTGAATACAAGGTTTTACGCCAGTACCAGATGATATACAGCGAAGCGCTTAACAGGATGCGAGATCTTAATTACCTGATTGCCATAGACACCAAGTACCTTGGTCGCACGGCTCTCAAGGAGAACGACAAGGGAGCAATCAATCTCTGCATCAAGTTTTTCAATACTTACCTAAGGGCCACATTGAACGCCAAAGACGTCCGGACGGCATACAATGTTTTCAACCAGTACCGGCAGTTCACAGAACAGGTAATCGCTGCCAAACACCCTGACCTGGCCAAAGAAATCGGCGGCTATTTCAAGTACTACGCGCAGGTGGCTTTCACGATGAAGCTTTCATTCGTGACAGAAACAGTGGCTTACGATCTCGCCGCTCTTGTAGAACTGGCGGACAAATCGGGATGTTCTTCGGCAGACGATCTTCTCGCTATCTTGCTTGAAGTCGATAAGGAACCGGAAGCCGAGGAACAGGAAACTTCTCTCAGGGGGGTACGAAAAGCACAGATAAAGCTGGCGACCTACTACCTTACAAAAGGCGATACCGACAGGGCGAGAAGAATATTCGAAGATATGAAAGAAGAAAGACCCGACCGACTGCGGTCAATTCGAAATGAACTGCAACGGGTGGAGTCCAAGGATTTCTGGGAAATAATCGACCGGGGCGAAAACTTCGATTACATGGAACCGGAAAGAAAGAAGACCATCGAAATATTTTTCTCGTGGTTTCCGGAGGGAATCATTCAGCAGGAACCCGCCATTTAGGGCTGACCAGGACTCACAGCGGAACACTCCCGGACAGAGAACACTGAGAGTTTATCTTTGACATAGCGACATTCAATTGATAGCGTCCAACGGGTTTGAAACCGGAGAGAGACGTTCGGGAGGATTG
>SLPX01000167.1 GCA_007131745.1 Myxococcales bacterium | reverse complement strand
GGGGACGTGGGGACGGGGACGTGGGGACGGGGACGTGGGGACGGAGCCAGAAGCATGGGGACGGAGCATGAAGCCGAAGAAGCCGAAAGCATGGGGACGTGGGGACGGGGACGTGGGGACGGAGCCACGATTAAAGGTTGTTATCGCCTACCTGGCAACATGTTGATTTGACAGGAAAAAACCAGAAAAACAGGGGTGAAAAACGGGGGACGGAGCCATAAATATTGAAATTTTTGAAAAACAGATTCGAAAACGCGCAGTTTTTTTTGCCTGCCTGGCAACATGCAGATTTTACAGCGTTTTTTTGCGGGCATGTTTTGTGCATGTGTTTTTGCGGTGCATGTTTTTTTGGAAAGTTGAAGCAAAAGGAGTTTCACAGATGAGAGTTCCCAGGTCGCTTGTTATCTTGGCCAACACTGCCTACCACCTTATTTGGCGTATGCATAACAGGGAGTTCAGATTGGGGCCGAACCAAAACAAGGGTCTATACTTGCAGGCTGTTTTGGATGACATGACAAGTCGAGTGCAAAACGATGATCTTGTCATTTACGGTTATTGCATAATGTCGAATCACATCCATAGCATCGGGAAAGTGCAGTCAGATTCGGGGGTGCTTTCTGATCACATGCGTCGCGCCCACGGGAAATTCGGCTACAAGCTCAACAAACGCGAAAAGCGCTCGGGTGCCGTTGGCGACGGCCGGGCGAAAACAAAGCCAATAGAAGATATTGCCGGCGAGAAGAGAGTTTTGTTCTACATACTGACAAACCCTGTCAGGGCCGGAATATGCAAAGATCCCAAAAACATAAAACTCCGTATGAGTTCAACCTGCCGATTTATGGCCTATGGTGAAACTACCGAATTTACCGAAATGCTGACATTGCCTGAGTGGTACTTGAAGTTGGGCTCCACTCCTCAGAAAAGACAAGCTAAGTTTCGGTCTTTGTTGGATGAATACCTTATAGAATGCGGACTCAAAAGAGATCCCGGAATGACTGAGGGTTTGTACATCGGTTCCAAAGAATGGGCTGACCATATGCTGAAGGCAGCCAAGGATTATTGGCGTGTAACGAGAGAGGGTAAAGATTCGGCATCGAAAGCATTTACGTGACGAGTTGGATAAACAGAGCCAGAGAGGAGGTAGAGCGAGCAAAAAGAGCAAAGAGGAAAGCCGAAAAAAAGCTGGTCGGGACAATGCGCTTGTCGGGACGATGAGCTGGTTGGGACAAAAGGGGAACATAGAAATGGGGACGGAGCGCAAGGTGCGACTTGACTCTCAGCTGCAGGAATTGGAAGAAAGGGAACGTGAGGCTGAGGACAATCCTGTGTAATTGCAATCACAATATCAGAGGGGATAGACGCGCACTTCGGATGCGAATATGAAGAACGCAAGATGGGGACCGAGATGGGGACGGAGCATCGAGATCGAGATGGGGACGGAGCGTAGATGTCCGAGACTGCGAGATGGGGACGGAGCGTAGATGTCCGAGACTGCGAGATGGGGACGGAGCATCCGAATATGAAGAACGCAAGATGGGGACCGAGATGGGGACGGAGCATCGAGATCGAGATCGAGATGGGGACGGAGCGTAGATGTCACGAGACTGCGAGATGGGGACGGAGCGTAGATGTCAGATGGGGACGGAGCGTACAGAAAGAGCGTACAGAAAGCGCACAGAAGACGGCATGTTGACATGACACGGGTTTCGGCTATTGTAAATTTCATTTTTTTAATGGTGCAATCCAGCCGTTTTAAGCGATCGAGATGACACACCCATGAAAATTCATTTCATCTATCCGAAGTGGCCCAAGTTGACCGGACAAACGCCTTATACCCTTCCACCACTCGGAGTGATCCAGGCGGCAGCGTGCGTTCCCGGAGACGTCGAAGTGTCGGTCACCGACGAGAATGTCGAACCCGTTGACTTTGATGGAGATTTTGACCTTGCTGGTATTTCCATCATGCTCACATGCCAGGCGCCTCGGGCATACGAAATCGCGGATCAACTCCGGCAACGGGGTAAAACCGTTGTAATAGGCGGCCTGCATGCAGCGTTGTGCCCCGACGAAGCGCAAGAACACGCGGATTCCGTGGTGGTCGGCGAAGGTGAAGAGTTGATTCCCAAGATGGTGGAGGACTACCGCCGGGGTGAACTGAAACCCCGCTACGAACACAATGGGTTTCCCGACATCCGAGCGGTTCCGAATCCACGGAGGGATCTGCACGACAAGAAACGCAATTATACTTACAAAAATTGGGAAATGGTGGATCTTGTTGAAACCTCAAGAGGATGCAGGTTCAATTGCTACCCCTGCTGCACCCCTTTTCTTGGCGGCCGGGTCCATCGTATCCGTCCCATAGAGAGAGTGCTGGAGGATATGAGGTCCTGTTCGGATCTCTTGTTCATCGTGGACAATTCCCTGGAACAATCCGTCGAGTATCAAAAGAGCTTGTTTAAAGCCATGAAAGGATTGAACAAACACTGGGTCTCTCACCCCATCACGCCGGATCCGGAAGTGCTTAAACCCGCGAAAGAATCGGGTTGTTGGTATGTTTACCACGCTGTGTATACGATTTCAGATAAGATCAAGGAACGCATCAAACTGTACCATGATCATGGAATCGGGGTGGAAGGCACAATTCTCCTGGGCCTTGACGATCACACCGAAGATTTCATAAAGCGTTTCATCGACTTTCTGCTTACGATCGACCTTGATCTTGCAGAATTCACGGTTTTGACCCCTTTTCCTCATACCAGAGTATACGATGATCTTGAATCGCAAGGCAGGATAATCGAACGTGACTGGCGGCTATACAACGCCGGTAACGTGGTCTACAAGCCGAAAAACATGACTCCGGAAAAGCTCCAGGAGCTTTTTGAGGAAGCATGGCGGGCTTTTTACGGGGTGGAATCACAGAGACTGCGCATGAGCAAGTTGTTGCTGAATGTTTTGAAGGAAAAGAGAAAACAGAAGGCTAAACAGGGCTTGTGAAACAGCCTGTACAAACGCCATATGATTGCCGGCGGAAAAAACTGGTTACAAAACGGAAACTGTTTTCAATAATAAGCAGTTCATAGAAGGCGGAAAAAAATGCAGACTTTTTTCGAAGAAATAAAAACCATGATCTTCGAAACCCTCGACCTGGCCGATGTGGATCCTGAAGAGGTCACTCCTGAGACTCCGTTTTTCGACGGAGGGTTGGACATGGACTCCATTGACGTGCTGGAACTCGCCGTAGCGGTGGAGCAAGCATACGGCGTCCGCATAGATAACCGTGAGCTCGGCCAAAAAGTGTTTACCACGCTCGGCAGCTTGGCCGATTATATCGAAGCGAACCGCGGGAAGACTGCGGAATGAGAGTTTTCGTGGCGGCCGTGGGGGTGCTTTCCGCGGCCGGCTCAGGGATCGATTCAATCGGGGCGGCCATGGAATCGAAGAGGCATCCGCTTCGCGAACTGTCTCTCTGGGCAACACCGAACGGCAAACCGGCCCTGGTTGGAGAAGTGGAAGGGTTGGATAGGTTATCAGCGGAACTGCCGGACCGTTTCATTGATGCGGATCCACCCTTGCCCCGCACACACATACTTGCCCTCTTGGCAGCCCGGCAAACAATGGGCAAAGTTTCAACGCCGCCGGACGCTATCGTCGTGGGTGTTACCACCGGTGGTATGCCCACAACCGAAAAACTGCTCAAAGCACAAGAGTCGGATCCTTCGCTTTATCGCTGGCACGGACTGGGCACCGTAACGGACATTGTGGCCGACCTTGTGGATTGC
The DNA here is from genome assembly GCA_007131745.1 of Myxococcales bacterium. Next base: position 48,836 of record SLPX01000167.1, on the reverse strand, counting down.
CGTGGGCCAGCACTGACCATTTCAACGGCTTGTTCAAGTGGAACCGCTGCCATTATATTGGCCCTGGAATTGATCCGTTCCGGGAAGGCGAAACATGTTCTGGCCGGTGGTGTCGACGGCCTGTGCCGGATGACCTATTACGGTTTCAGCATGCTTCAACTTGTGGACCCCCTCGGCTGCCGCCCCATGGATGCTGAACGAAAGGGCATGACCGTCTCCGAGGGAGCCGCGATGCTCTATCTTTCGGGCGGAGACTCGCCTCCGCCGGGCGCAGTGGGTGAAATAGCAGGAGGAGCGCTCACCTGTGATGCCCATCACCCGACGGCTCCGCATCCCCTCGGCGAAGGCGCGGCCGCGGCCATGAGAAATGCTCTTCGAGCGAGCTCCATACATCTGGGAGATGTGGATTACATCAATCTCCATGGTACAGGCACTCCTGACAACGATCTTTCAGAAGGGCGGGCGATTTCAGCAGTTTTCGGAAAAGAGCATCCGAAACTTTCTTCGACAAAGGGCATTTTCGGTCACTGCCTGGCGGCTTCGGGTGGAGTGGAAGCAGTGGTTGCTTTGGACGCAATTCGTCGTAAGCGTATTCCGCCGAACCTGGGAGTGAAACAACTCGACCCTGAGCCAGGCATCGTCCCGGTAACTGAACCTGAAACCGCTGAAATCCGCACAGTGCTTTCGAACTCGCTGGGGTTTGGTGGAAACAATGCATCTGTGGTGGTGAGGGTGGTGAGAGTTATGGATGCTCCGTCCCCATCTTCGGGCGCTCCGTCCCCATCTTCGGGCGGCTCGGATGTGAATGCTCCGTCCCCATCCTCGGGCGACTCGTATGTGGGTGCTCCGTCCCCATCCTCGGGCGACTCGTATGTGGGTGCTCCGTCCCCATCCTCGGGCGACTCGTATGTGGGTGCTCCGTCCCCATCTTCGGGCGGCTCGTATGTGGGTGCTCCGTCCCCACATATTCTTGCGGTGAGAGGCTATTCTTGCCTTTCCGGAAGCGGGTCCACCGAAAACACGATCGAATCTTTTTTGGCAAGCAAGTCATGCGCGGGACGGATGGCCACGAAAGAAATCGGTTCTCACCTGCCGCCCCGCAAATTGCGGAGGCTGGGCCGGTTGAGCCGCACCGCTCTTCACCTTGCATCCACGGCCACGGCCACGGAAAACACCAATGTTGGGGGTGAGATCGGCGGCGGGGAGAACGTAGCCGAGGATGCTGTCGACGCTGTTTTTTGGGCAACCGGAAACGGGCCGCTTTCAGAGACTTTTAATTTTCTAAAAAAACTCTACGCGTCCAACGAACAATTCAGCAGCCCGGTCGACTTCAGCGGATCGGTTCACAACGCGCCCGCCGGGTTGATCGCAATCCACTGCAACGCCCGGGGGCCGAACCTGACCACGACCGGAAAGACGGACTCCTTCGAACAAGCGCTCTTTGCGGCGCAGTTGTTTGCTGCTCAAGGCCAAATGGATGGAAAGCAAATGCTCGTAATCGGCGCGGACGAAGCACACGACGAGTTTTCTCCCATGCTCGACCCTTCGCTTCAAGGCGAATTGTCCGACGGGGGAGGCGCTCTCCTGCTTGCACCTTCAACCCCACGCTCCGAGGAACTTTCAGGCCGGGATGCAAGCCTGGCGGTGAAAATTGACGTAAGATTCCTTGGTGCAGCGGGAGTTCCCGGTGAAACCATGGAACTTCTGGTGGAGCAACTCGGAGGAACAGAGCTTTTTGCCAAGCGTTTCGGCGTGTTGTATGTGGGACTTCCGGCCGAGGAAAGAAATCTCGCAGAAAAACAGCTCGAGCGCTTGCTTTCAATCACCAACTTTACCGGGCAAATTGTGGATTACAGAAAACTCCTGGGCGAGTATCCCACGGTTTCGGCGGCAGCTACAGCGGCCGCGGTCGAACTTGTCAAAAGGACCGCTCAAAATCCTTCGAAACCAACATCCGAAATCGAGTCCGTTATCATCCTGGGGCTCGGAAACCGGGTATCAGCGGTGGAAGTGTTCAGCGAAAAACCATGAAAATTCTCTTCCTTTCAGCAAACCGGCTTTCCGTTCCTTATCCTGTTTACCCGATAGGCTTGGATTTTCTATCGGGAGTGTTGGAAAAAAAACACACCGTGGAAATCATCGACACGGCATGGACGAGCGAACAGGAGATCGCCTCGGCGATTCAATCCTTGGACCCGGATCTGGTCGGTATTTCCATCCGCAACATAGATAATTCGGATCTCGTGGAAACCCGTGATTTTCTGGATGACTACCGCAGTCTTGCCGACCTCGTCCGCAAATCCACCCGCAGCCCGCTGGTTCTGGGTGGAAGCGGTTTCACCATAGCGCCGGAAGCGCTTATGGAATCTTTGGACGCGGACTACGGAATCATCGGAGAAGGGGAAAGACTTTTGCCCCTGGCTGACGAACTTGAAAGCGGGGGAAATGTGGGAGATTTGAATCTTCCCGGAATGATGGTACGTGGAAAACCCCGGCCTGAAACCCCGGAACCCTGGCATGGCCCGATCGTCCAGAATTTTCGCAAAGAACGCGGGATTGCGGATCATTACCTGCGGCGGGGCGGAATGCTTAACCTTCAAACCAAGCGGGGTTGCCCGTATTCCTGCATTTACTGCACCTATCCCCTGATAGAGGGAAACACGGTGCGCTGTTTCGATCCCACCAAGGTGGGACGAACCGCGCGCAAACTCCAGGATGCCGGTGCCGCGTTCATTTTCGTGACCGACGCGGTATTCAATTCAGACAGCAATCACGCAGTGGAAACCGCTCGTGCGATTAAAAAAGCAGGATTGACAATTCCCTGGGGCGCGTATTTCGCCCCTGTGAAAACACGTGATGATTTCTGGTCTGTTATGGCTGAATGCGGACTCACGCATGTGGAATTCGGAACCGAATCCCTGTCCAACGCCATGCTGAAAACATACCGCAAACCCTTTGACGCGGTCACCGCGCTCGAGTCTCACCGAAGAGCCGTGGACGCGGGGCTGAACGTGGCTCATTTCTTTTTACTGGGAGGTCCCGGCGAAAACGAGAAAACCCTGGACGAGACGTTTTTAAATGCTGAAAAGCTGAACAAATCCGGCTGCTTCTTCTTCTGCGGGATCCGGATTTATCCGGGGACGGAGCTATGTTCGATTGCAAAAAAACAGGGTCAAATATCCGAAGATACCAACCCCCTGAACCCGGTATTTTATTCGCCCCCCGAACTTCAAGAATCCCGGCTCTTGGAAATCATGGAAGACCGAGCTAGGGGACGGAGCGGTTGGATTGCCGGATCAGGTGGAGCGCGGATGGCGAAGGTCTTGTCGAAAATGTATGATCTGGGTCATACTGGGCCGCTATGGGAGAAACTGATCCGCTGATTGGGGACGGAGCGGATGGAAATTGGGGACGGAGCGGATGGAAATTGGGGACGGAGGGTGGAGATTGGGAGATTGGGGACGGAGAGTTGAATTTGCGGAGCGGATGGGGTGGAAATTGGGGACGGAGCGGATGGAAATTGGGGACGGAGGGTGGAGATTGGGAGATTGGGGACGGAGAGGTGAATTTGGGGACGGAGGGTGGAAATTGGAAATTGGGGACGGAGGGTGGAAATTGGCGGGAGCGTGGGGACGGAGGGGGACGGAGGGGTGGAATTCGGATGGCGAAGGTCTTGTCGAAAATGTATGTTCTGGGTCATACTGGGCCGCTATGGGAGAAACTGATCCGCTGAATAGTCCGTTTTACACCAGGATCGATCTTTCGATATCGGATTTGATCGGGCTGGGCGCCTTGCAAATCGCAGTCATAACCGCGTTTTTCAATTTGACGTGGGCGCTCGTTCCGCTCTGTGGTTATGTGGTCCTGTGCGCGGTCGCTCCGTTTTGTTCATCCTGGTCTTTCTTTCTCCCTGTTTTGCACAGGGGAAAACCCGGGCGCAAGATGGTCGCCCTCACCTTTGACGATGGTCCCGACCCTGAAACCACACCGCTGCTTCTGGACCTGTTGGCTCGGAAAAAAGCGAGCGCTGCATTTTTCGTAACAGGCCGAAGGGTGGAAGAACACCCTGAACTTGTGCAAAAAATCCGCGCCATGGGCCACGAAATCGGCAATCACACCATGAATCACGATCCCTTCTTGGCCCTGAGATCCCGAAAACGAATCCGGGCTGAAATACGGGGCTGCCAAGAAGCTTTGGAAAAAATCTCCATAATCTCCCGGGCTTTTCGTCCCCCGATCGGAATCACGAGCCCACGGATGAAAAGCCCGCTGATTCGAGAGGGGCTTTTCTGCGTGAATTTCAGCCATCGGGCATGGGACGGCCGAAGTCGGTTTTCACCCGGAATGTTCAACCGGCTCTCAAGGATCGCCCGCGACGGAGATGTCATTTTGCTGCACGACAACCGCCGCGGACAAGACAGCCGCGCATGGATTTCGTGCGTGGAATCGCTCATAGACGGCCTTCGGAAAAAAGGTCTGGAACCGGCCCTGCTTTCCCAAGTCGCGAAAAGAAAGATAGTAGCGGACAAAACCAGCGATCCGCCCGGAGCGGACCCGGTCAGCGTTTTCTACGAAGGGTTGGCCGAAAACTATGACAATGAACAGGAAAAACCTTCCATGTCCCGGCTCAGACGATGGGAATATGAACTTGTCATGGCCGAGCTCGAAATAGCGACCCGCCCCAACTACAAAGTCTTGGAACTTGGCGCAGGAACAGGCCGTTTCACAATCCCGATTGCCCGCAAGGCCCGGGAAATCACCGCGGTGGACATCTCTCCCGAAATGCTCGGACTGCTCGAGAAAAAAGCGGAGTCCGAAGGACTCGGCAACATAACCGCGCTGATCGGCGACATGTGCAAGATGGAAATACCCGGCAAATTTGATCTCATCGTCTCGTTTTCAGCATTGGAATATATCGCCGACCTGCATGGGTTCATCCGAAAAGTCGCCGCGTTGCTCGCACCCGGGGGGCGCATCTATTTCACAACGGCTCATCGATCAACCGTGAGGTTTTTCATTCAAATCGGAAACGCTGTTAGACAGGGGGTCTGGCTGCACGCAAGATCAAAACGGGAAGTTCGAAAAGCATTGCAATCAGCAGGGTTGATTCACATTGAAACAAAATGCAGCTTCATGAAATGGTCGCCCGGAGGCGGCATGTTGATGGAAATCCGGGCCGAAAAACCCTCAACAGATTGAGCGTGTCGACTTACCAGGTGAGGGAGAAATTCAAGCCTCCTCCGCCTGGAAGAATCGAAGGAGACATGTAAAGAGTCATGGGATCGCCCGTCCCGGTGGAGCTTGCGTGATACACGGATTCACCCCTTGATCTCGAGGAGTATTGGCCGTGGTGATGGTCGTCTCCAACACGGTAGTCGTACAACCGCCGGGAGTCACCCTGCTCCATAAGTCTTTCCGGTGCCCAGCGGCGCAACTTTTCCCGCCCGATGACAAGGAGCGGTATGCCTATCCCCGAAAGGATTACACCCGGTACGGCAAAAACCGCGCCCACCGTGTAAAGTACCCTTGAATCCGTATCTTCGCCTCTCCTGGCAGCGGACGATCCAAGGGCCAGAAACAGGATCCCCAACCCTAGGGGGGGCAGCCCGCTTCCGAGCAGAATCGCACCTGCGATAACGTTTCCCCGTCCACCGATCCTGGAGTTGTAGTAATCGGTCAGAGATTGGCCGCCGGCAAGAAACTCGTTGAAATTGTTTATCGGCAATCCGACATGCCTGAACACCACCAGGTTTTCCAGATGCATGTGAGGTGGGGTATCGCCAAGAATTCGGCGGGAATCCTCGTACGCCTGCACGAACTCCCTTGCGCCGAACCCGCGGGCCGCAAGCCGCCGGGCCAACACCAGGTCGTTGTGATCAAACCGGCAGCCGAGTTGCTTCAGCCGATGCATTTGTGCGTCGGTGAAACCGAAGGGCCACGGCGAATCTTGGTCATCGGCCATGCTCACGGGGTCATCGTGGTCCATGGACAAACCTTCTTCATGGTAGTCATGATCATCCACTGTTTCCTCGTGGTATTCGTCGTATTCCGGGTCCGCGGGATCCGCGCCCACGGGCGGGCCGGCGTCCGCGGTTAAGGTTAATGAGATAAAAAGAAAGCAAACAATAGGCAGAAACACTATCTTTTTCATTTTGACACCATCCTGTAGCCTGTTTTCGAGAATCTTCCCCAACAAAATTTTCGCTTTCCTGCCGTTCATCTCCCCGATGCGCGGTTCTTTACGGAAAGCTGATTTGCTATTCAAGTCTATTTATACGTCTATTGCCGTGTCAAGGTTCCCGTTTTCTTGTGGCTTGAAAACTTCAATGATTACAAAAGAGCAGCTCAGGGCATTACAACTGATTGGTATTGCAGCAATTTGTCCGCTGCCGTAAACAAACAGGCTCGTTCGTTTTATCCGCGTTCAATAGAACGAGCCGGACGATGCCTGATCTGCCGAGGCCAAAAGTTGAAGCAGGTCTCCGGAAAAAGCCGTGCGTTAGAATCCAGCGGGCCGGGCGCATAGTCGACCGGCCCTTCATCATGTCGCCTTCCACCAGAATTCAAACGGCGACGTCCGGCGGTTTCGGAGCCTGCGAAAACACGGCCTCGGCCGCACCCCGACCGGCGGTTTGTCCGCTGCCGTAAAAAAACAGGCTCGCTCGTTCCACTCGCGGCCAATAGAGCGAGCCGCAAAAAAAAGGCAGATGGACAATAAGCCGACATCTGAGTTGCGCTTCCGGGTGTAGGGGGTGGCAGGAAAGGGTGAAGGATGAAGCAACTCGGACGAGCCGCAGATGAAACTCCCGCAAGGGAGGTTCTAACAAGGCGCTCGGCGGTTTGTCCGCTGCCGTAAACAAACAGGCTCGCTCGTTCCCGGCTCGTGAGGTGGATGGTGAGGTGGGATGGTGAGTTGGGTGGTGAGTTGGGTGGTGAGGTGGATGGCGAGTTGGGTGGTGAGGTGGATGGCGAGTTGGGTGGTGAGGTGGATGGTGAGTTGGATGGTGAGTTGGGTGGTGAGTTGGATAGTGGGTTGGATGGTGAGTTGGGTGGTGAGGCCATTTTATGGAACTTGACATGATGAAAATGTATTTGGTAGGTAACGAAATTGCCGTTTGGCAGAAAATCGAATTGACACCAAAGAAATGTACTTTAGAATAATGGTTTTTAACTAGTGTTACGAGCGTTTTAACATAAGTTTTCCGAGCAAGACCCGCTTCCACGGACAAGGGTTTTAATAGCGCCTGAGGATGAAGCGGCTTTGCAAAGGAAACTATTTGAAAGAGGCATAACAAATGGGCGACTGCGCGGCTTGCTTGAGTGTTGAAAGCATTGAACATCGGGTGGCGGAAATAATTATTAATGAGCTGCAGCTTGAAGATGTAACACCCGAGACATTCGGTCGTGAGATGGATCTTGTGGACGAGGTGGGTATCGACAGCATGGATCTTACTGCAATAGTGCTTATACTGCAGGACGAATATGAAATAGAAATAGATGAGGATGATTACCCCGACCTGACCAACATATCCCTGATCGCCAAGTACATACTCAAGCAGAAATCCGAATAAACTTTCCCTCAGGTCTTTGTCTAGCGGCGAGAGGAAAACGGTCAAGATAATCGGGAAGGTCTTGATATGACAACCATTGAAGAAGCAAAGCAACCGGTCGCAGGGGAAGCAAACCGCAAAAAGGAAAGGTGGAAATTCAAGGAGCTGCTTGCCGATGATCGCACCAGGGAGCGCTGGGAAAAGGTGCGCAAGTACTTCTTTCTGAGAGAATCAACCTATGACATGTCGAACCGGTGCAACATTCGTTGCCAGGGCTGTTACTATTATGAGGGCGAAAAACAGTTCGCCGAAGAGAACAGGGATCCCGAATCGTGGCGCAGGTTGATGAAGGCGGAAAAAGATCGGGGCATTACGTATGTGGTGCTGGCGGGCGCGGAACCCGCGCTTGTACCGGAGCTTCTGGAGGTGTGTTACGAAGAGTGTCCCCTTGGTTGCATTGCAACGAACGGGCTGATACGCATTCCGGAATCTGTGGGCTATAAGATTCACATCTCTGTTTGGGGAAACGACGAAACAAGCAAACGGGTGCGAAGAGCGCCTTTTATGCTCGAAAAACAAATCGACATTTACAGGGGCGATCCCCGGGCTGTTTTTGTTTATACTTTTACAAGGGAAAACATAGAAGAATCCTTCGGAGTCATCGAAGAGCTGGCGCGAAAAGATTGCAAGATCTCCTTCAGCACATTTTCCGCTCCGGTCGGCTACGACGGCCCGCTCAAACACAACGCCGAATCGCTGGCAGCTACTCGGGAAACGATGCTGAAGTGCTTGGCCGATTATCCCGAACACGTGTTGTTCAGCCCGTACAGCGCGGTGGCGCATACCCACCCCCTGGGTTTGCACGATCTTTACGCGTGTTCCTATCCCCGGATGAATCCATCAAAAGCCCTGGGACTCGGCCGCTCCTTCCGTCAATACCGGACGGATCTTACATGGGACAGGGATGCATCGTGCTGCGTGCCGGACACCGACTGCGTGGATTGCCGGCATTATGCCGCGGGAAGCGCGGTGGTGACGGCTCGGCTTCATCGTCATGCGATCGATCCGGAAACTTTCGCCGGGTGGCTGGATTACGTGGACACGTACCTGGCGGTGTGGGTGATGGGATATGAAAAAGGCGAAAACCTTTGCACACGGGTTGTCGCTCCTCCGGGGTTTGCTCTTGCACACGCACAGGAAACGCAACCATGAAAACCATCGGCTCGCTACTCGATTCGCACTGGATGGAAAGATACAAGAGGATTTCCAAGCTTAACATCCGCAGCTCGATATATGACGTCACGAACCGATGCAACCTGCGTTGCAAGGGTTGTTTCTTCTTTTCTTCGGGAGAGCACGAGGTCGCGAACGAGGAAACCGATATAGAAAAGTGGAAGGAGTTCGTGGATAGGGAGGTCGAGAGGGGAGTCAACCTGGCGATTCTCATCGGCGGGGAACCTACTCTTTGCCTCGACCGCGTCGAAGCGTTTCAAAACCGGATGCCCGCCTATTGCGCCACGAACGGCCAGATCAAGCTTCCCAGGGATCGCTTTCCCGAGACAATGGTTGGAATATCTCTTTGGGGCGGCCCGGAGATCGAGGAAAAACTCAGGGGTCGAAATACCTTCGCTGTATCCCTCAAAAACTACGAGGGGGATCCCTTAACTTATTACTTGTACACGATTGCTCCACCGCAGCTCGGAAGCGTTGAAAATGTTGTGAAAAAGATCGATGACGCCGGGCTGAAGGTGCACATGCAACTCCTCTCGAACGACGAAGGGGTAGATGGTTTTTCCTGGACCGAAGACCAGTTCAAGCAAGCGCGCGATGAAATGGACGAGATGCTCATCAAGTATCCCGAAACAGTCATTTCAAGCCATTATTATCACGAAGTGCTGACAACGGGCAAAATGCTGGGCCGAACATTCGGCTGGCGCGAATGCCCATCGGTTACGATTCATTACGACAACAGGGAACCTCAACCCAAGAGGCTCATTCGTTTTATCCGCTGGGCTTCGGATTTGAAAACAACTCACCGATGTTGCACTTCGGCCACGCGCGACTGTTCTACATGCAAGGACGGCGCGGCTCACATGAGCTGGGTGATGGTGAACAAGCGAGCACACATGAACTCCGCTAAAGACTTGCAGAACTGGATCACCGTCTACGAAATGTTTGCAAAGCTCTACCGGTTCCTGCCCTGGTAGAAAAAGGCCGGGGTGTTCGGAGCAACCCGAATGAACTCAGAAAAACCATATATTTGCGGCGTGGACATGGTTTCTCCCCTGGGCGTGGATCCGGATGAGCAGTGGAACAATGCATGGGCGGGCCGGAGCGGAATCGGCCCCCTGACCCGTTTTCCTCTCCGCGATGGTTTTCCGGTAACCATCTCGGGAGAAGTTCCGGACTTTGATTCGTCTCCCTATCCTTTTTTGCGGCCTCGATGCATGGCGCATTGGAGTTCGCCCATATTCAAACATGGACTCTTGGTCGCTTACAGGGCTTTGAAAAAGGCGGGCATAGAAATCACTCCTGAAATAGCGAACCGCACCGCGGTCACTTTCAGTACGGCCATAGGCGGGCTGGACGCGGTGGTCGAGGCGGATCGAAAAATGGAAGCAACAGGCAAGCTTCCCCACCCGTTCGTGAACCCGAATTCCTGCGTCAACATGGTTGCGGGCAAGGTTTCCATTCTCACCGGCGCCACCGGACCCACGGCTACAACCGTCACGGCCTGTGCCACCGGTAATACCTCCGTGATCATCGGATCGCTTTTCATCCGGAACAACTCCGCTGACGTGGCTATCTGCGGCGCGGTTGACTTTCCCCTTGTAAAACCAATCGTGGCGGGTTTCGCCGCTATGAAAGGAGCGTACACCACAAAGAAGAGCGCGGAACCGGAACCACCGGAACATGCCAGCCGACCTTTTTCCATGGGTCGTCGCGGCTTTGTGGTTTCAGAAGGCGCTGCGTGTATTGTTCTTGCATCCGAACGATTCGTAAAAACATGGGGTTTGAAACCGCGTTTTCAGGTAGCGGGGTGGGCCACCAATTCCGACGCTCATCATTACGTTGCGCCCAACCTGGATACGGTGACCGCTTGCATGAAAGAGGCTGTAGCGGATGCGTCCATCACCCCGGATGACATCCATTCGATCAACGCGCACGCAGCGTCCACCAAAATCGGAGACCAGGTTGAAGCCGAGGCGATAAAAAGGGTTTTTCGCGGGAGAATTCCTCCGATCACGGCAAACAAGTCGCTTATAGGCCATGCAATGGGAGCTTCAAGCGCAATAGAGACCGTGCTGGCAGTTGAAGGCATGCAAAGGGATTCTCTTTTGCCGACCATAAACCACAACCCGGATCCGGCACTGGATCTCGAAAGCGTAGTCAGTGAACCCATCAGGCTTGAACAGGAACACGTTTTGCACAATGCTTTCGGGTTCGGGGGATGCAATGCCTGTCTCGTTCTTCGCAGGCTGAGATGAATTTTTTTTTGCAATGACTCGGGATCGTGCAAAAATATTCGAAAAGCATTCGAAAAGCATTCGTATTAAGGTAGAAAAAAAAACCTTGGTGACCTTTTGGGGACACCGGCGCCCTTATAAGTTTTCCGGTTGAAAAAGGAGTTTTTGGATGAAACCCCCCTTGAACAGACGTGTATTCGTGGTGGGGTACGCGGCCGCCACTCCTTTGGGAATGTCGTTTGAAAAGACTTGGGAAAGGGCGAAAAGCGGCGACGCCGGCTTTCGGCACGCCACCCGTTGCCGTGTTGATCCTCCGTGCGACATCGTGGGCGAAATTCCAGACTGGGATCCGCTGTCACTGGATTTTATCACCAAAAAAGACGTGTCCAACTGGAACGCTTCGTTTATTCACCTGACAATGGAAGTCTGCCGCGCAGGTTTGAAAGATGCTGCCGTTGAAATGACCGACGGCACGGCCGAACGCACCGGATGCCTCATCGGCTCGGCCTTGAACGGACATGACGCGTACCGCGCCGCGGTTCACGCCCTCGCCGAGGGTGGGCCGAACAAGGTGGATCCCTACCTGCTGCCCAACCTTTGCGGCAATCTTCCCGCGGGAAAAGCCGGCATGTTGCTCGGATTCAAAGGGCTCAGCCTTTCGCCCCAGGGGGCTTGCGCGTCCGGCAACCACGCAATCGGATTGGGCGCGCGCATGCTCAGAGACGGGGATCTCGACTTCATGTTGGCAGGGGGTGTGGATACGCCGATCATACCGGAGATTGTCCATGGATTCGCCAACATGCGAGCCACCATAAAGGTCCGTGAAAAAGACCGTGCTTATAATGATCCCGGCCGAGCATCCCGCCCGTTTTCAATCGATCGAAAGGGTTTCGTGCTTTCCGAGGGAGCGGGAGTCGTTGTGCTGGCTTCACAAGACGCTGTCATAACTCATGGATTGAAACCCCGCGCCGAAGTGCTGGGCATAGGTTGGACTTCGGATGCTTTCCATTTTACAAAGCCCAGCGGCCCCACGGTTGAAAAGGCCATGCGGGATGCTTTGGAAGACGCGGGGATCGGGCCTGAAGACATCCACTACGTAAACGCGCACGGAACATCCACCCCCCAGGGAGACGCGGCGGAAGCCCAATGTCTCAAAAATGTTTTCGGTGAATTCATCGAGCGCATCCCGGTGTCATCGAACAAATCACAGATGGGGCACACGCTTGGAGCGTCTGCGTCCATTGAAGCAGCTCTCACGATTGAGATGATGCAGCAAGAAATCTTGTTGCCCACCATAAATCACCTGCCTGATCCGAAACTGTCTTGGCTGGACGTTGTTCCCAACGAATCGCGGGCTCACAAAATGGAGCATTGCATGACCAATGCTTTCGGCTTCGGCGGAACCAATTGTTGCGTCGTATTCAAAGGTGTTTAATATGCGTCCGAAGTTGTTCGAACCTGAAATACACAACGGAGACGAAAGATACGTGCGGGACAAGACAAGCGGCCTTGTCTATCATCGCACTTTCAACCGGGTTTTGTACGCGGACACGGATCGTTCCGGGGTGGTTTACCACTCGAATTATCTCATATATTTTGAAATGGGCCGGGCCGGGTTGATGCGGGATGTAGGCTTTCCCTACCTGCAAGTCGAGGAATCGGGATATATATACCCGGTCGTGGAAACCGGACTGCGCTATGTCAATCCCCTTACCTATGACTGCCCCATGTGGATTCACACGCGGCCCTCGGATTTGGAACGCGTTCGCGTGAAATTCGACTATGTCATAACTAACGGAGACACCGGGGTTCTCGTATGCACGGGTTTTACGACTCATTGCGCGATAAACAATCGTTCCGTGCCGGTCGCGGTGGATCCCGTCACCGTGAAAACCTGGAAGAACTTTCCGAAATGACCCAATCCACTGATCTCTCCGGACCTTCTTCAATCAAGCTTGAAATTCCCACGCCTTTGTTTTTGGAGGATCATCAAATCAACGGTCGTCCCGTGCTTGCCGGAGCTCATGCAACAAACCTCATAGCAAAGGAAACAAGGGATCAAAAACCTGAAATCGACGTGACCCGATCCGGGCCGGCTCGCTTTCTGCGGCTTCTTCCTCTTGAAAAAAACCGCGAAACTATTGAAGCGGAGATCAGGATTTCCGACGAAACAGGAAAATGCGCAAGTGCAGCGCTGTATACCCGCCGCCGGGCCGGGCGTTCGTCCATGATTCGTTCGAAGAAACATGTTGAAGTGCAATTCCGCGGCCCGGAACACCGACCGGATGAACACTGGGACATTCTTTGCGGTCTGGAAGGAGTTTGCCTGCGGGTCGATGCAAAAGAGATCTACGATGAAGTAGTCGATTTCGGGCCTTCGTTTCACAACATCGTCGGAACAGTGTACATGAGTCAGGACGGAGCGCTCGGCCGGGTCAAGGCGCCCGTGCATGAAAACGATTTCACGCATTGCGGCCCGCTGGGTTCATTTTTTCCGATTGACGCGGCTTTTCACATGGCATCGGCATGGTCGACTCGTTACACGGGCCGAATAGTTTTTCCAACCGGATATTCCCACCGGGTCGTAGTCGCGCCCCCGCTTCCGGGACAAACATTTTACTGCCGTGTTTTGCCGAAATGCATCCAAGGGTCTTCCTTGGAATTCGACATTTATCTTCACGAAGCGGACGGCGCGGTTGTGGAAAAAATGCTCGGTGTTTCAATGACGGATTTTCCGGGGAAAGATCACCGCGCGCCGTTGAAAATGAAAAACCTTTTCCAAGATGATCTTCCCGGGCGGTGCACCGGTTTTTCCATCGTGGAACTGGAAACCGTGCCTCCTTACGCGGATCGATCTTTCAGCGAAAGCGAAAGCGCGCGATACAACGGTCTCGGGCCCGGCCGAAAGCGTTCTTTCGCCGCGGCTCACCTGGCGCTCAAGAGACTGGCTCGTCGTCTCGGAAAAAACGAAATCGAGTCGAATGAACTTTGCACCGTGGCCGGGGAAGAACATTTGCCGGTGTGTCCCGCGGGGGATGTGGCCGGCGCGGATTATGCATCGGCCGCGCACGACGATAGATTCGCGGTAGCTGTAACCGCGGGATCCCCCGTCGGCGTTGACGTGGAAAAGATCTCCGGAAAGGTGGAACGCGCGGCCCGGTTTTTTCTCACCCCCGAAGAAGAAGAAATGGTTCGCGGAATCAAAGACATGCAACGGACGGAAGCGTTGACGAGGATCTGGTGCACAAAGGAATCCGCAACCAAAGCCCTCCACATTCCATTAGCGGAATCCTTCAAAAAGGTCAGGGTGAGTCGAGTCGATCCGGGAGGATGCATTGCGCACATAAACGAAGGAACGCACACCGTGCTGTCGGCTGAGATCGATGGTCACATCATATCAGTCTTGGTTCTCGGTCCCGCTTCCTGAATCGGATTCGTCGCGGATCAGGTTTTCGATTGCCCTGCCGTCTCTTTTGCCGGTAGGCGTGGTGGGAATTTCATTCACCTTGATAATTCTTCGGGGCATCGCAAGGGGTGAAACATCTTTTCCGAGAAGTTGCCGGATCTTCCCGCTTTCGACCGAACCCGACACAAGCGCGACTATTTCGACACTCCGTCCGTCCGTCCTGGGCATTGTTGCAACATGGCAATCTCGGACTCCCTCGATACTACTGATTTTTTGTTTAACTTCCAGCAGGTCCACTCTTTTCCCGCCCACCTTTACGATTCCATCCGCGCGGCCCACCAGGGAAAACCTGTTTTCATCCACGGGTATCACTATGTCACCGGTCGGAAAGAAACCATCTTCCAACAAAAGCCCGGTGGAAAGAAAACGGGAATTAACCAGAAGCTCTTCTCCTTCATCCACCGCCCTTGTCGTCCAAAGCACATCCGGAAAAACCGTCCACTCATCTTCACCGAGGGCCCTTTGCCTGCAGGCGATTCCTCCGGTTTCAGTGGAACCGTATACCTCGGTCACCCCCACTCCCGTTTTTGCGTGGAAATTCGCGCCGTCCCGGGAATCCAGCATTCCGCCCGAAGAAAACCCAAGCCTCAGGCCGGGTGAACGAATTTCCGAGTCCCGCAACAACCTATAGTGTGCGGGGCCGCTTACGAAAACAGTGACGGATTCATCCGCCAGCATTTCCTCGACTTCAGCGGGCATGAACGGTTGACGGGCCGAAACGCAACATCCGGCCGCCATGACCGCTATCACGGTGAACAAAAGCCCGTAAATATGAAGCGCGGGAACGGTCGAAAGGATGACATCGCCCTGTTCCAGGCCGAACCTCCTCACCAGGAATTCGCCTTCGCCGAACAGGCTTGCAGGAGATTTGGACCATGCCTTGGGCCTTCCGGTCGACCCACCTGTATAGAGATAACAAAAGGTTTCTTCCGGATCCCCGCCGAACGGTGGGGGTTGAAGTGCGAAGTGGCCGCGCTGCTCCATCCGATAGACAACAACATCTTCGGGAGCGCGATTCTCATCGTCCGCAGCGATGATGACATGATCAAAAGACATGGTTTCCCGACCTTCGGCCAGGATTCGCGGCGACAATCCATAAGGGACCACGATCCGCGCGTAACCCGTAAACGAAGCCAGCAGCGAAGCGGCCAAGATCGGTCTCTCCTGCGATGCAACGCAAAACAGCCGGCCCGGTGATTCCTGCATTCGAGCGCCGATCGCTTCGGCCATGCCGTATATCGCACCATAAGTCGTTCCTTCAGTATCGAAAAGAGAGCGAGCGTCCGGGAGTGGAATCCGGCAACAAGACTCATCGAACAACATTCTTTTTTTGCTCTTCGGGTTCTTGTTTTGTCCGTCTTCAGTGCTGTTCTTCCCGTTTTTCATGGCACTATACCCGGGCTTGAGAGAGTTTGACAACGAATGTGAAAACTGATTCCATCGCCGCGAGAAACCTGATGACAACGGCACAAGAAAACGGGCCCGCTAAACCGGGAATAATCACAAGGATCGGCATGCGGCTCATGCGGGTTCGCTACGTGCGAAACGCGGTCGAGACACGCTCGGACCTCTCGCCTTTCAAGGCCCGCATGCGTCCCCGGCTTTTTGCCGGAGTGCTTCTTGTCGGCATTGGAATGCTTCTCGGCTGGCCCGCGGTGGCTTGTTTCGCGGGGATTGCTGTGTACACGGGCGAACCCCTGTTTGCCGTCATCGGTGGACCCGTGGTCTACGCGGTATCCTGGGGCATCTACGGACTCGGCCTCCTGATTGCAGGGCGGGAAGCCTTCTATTATGTCAATGTATTCAACCGCTGGCTCGTTCGTTCCGTTGTGGAGCGAATGATCCGCAACTCCTCCTACGATGTCCGCGCAAATGATCATTGCTCCTCAAAGACTGATTCTCCGCCGGACAAGCCGGAATCGCCCTCCGAACCCAAAGAAAAGTGACTTCTTTCGATAAAACCACTTCATAGAAAATCGTCAAGATTGTCCACGTTGCGCGTAAGATAGTCTGCAACATCCTGCACGGTGGAGACTTTCTGAAAATCTTCGATATTGATCTCAATATTCATATTCGATTCCAACAGAGCCACCATGTCCAGGGCGTCTATGGAATCCAGGTTCAAATCCTTATTCAGATGGGCGTCCGGAGTGATCAGCTTTTCATCAACATCAAAGTGCTCTGCAAAGTATTTTTTGATCACCTCAAATGCAACATCTGTTTTCATGTCGTGCTCCTCAACTTGTATCGAGGTTTTGTGACTCAAGCTTTGGCCTTTGTCAACCCCGCCCCGGATGGTGCCCAGGCTGAATCGGGTGTTTTCGGCTTCAATCTCAAACGGTTGCACATGACCCGGCTGCATTGTAAAATTGCGTTTCTTGTTTAGCGCGTCCTGCGAAAGGAGCTCGCTTTTTGTCGCTTTGTTTGTTTGCGGTTGCAAAATTCGTTCTCGCCGTTGGAAAGAAGCTGGTGGACGCGGTCGTCACACTGGTTCTCTGGTTTTATTTCATTGTTTTCGGATTGGTTTTCCTTTTTCCGGCCATGATCTTTGTCCGCGTGTTTCACCGCAACGTGGAACATGGTTTTCAGAAAACAAACTGTCGGTTTTATAGATATTTCTTCGGTATTCTCAAAACTCTCGGACCTGGAATCTCGATATCCGTTTCCGATGAAGTCCGTAACCTGCGCTCCTCGATCATCGTGTGCAATCACCTTTCCTACCTGGACCCGATTCTCTTGATTTCACTGTTTGAAAAGCAAAAAACCATTGTCAAACCGGTTTTTTTCAAAGTGCCCCTTTTCGGTTGGAGCATGGACAAAGCAGGTTATATTCCAGCGAAACTGCCGGCGAAAAAGGCCGAAAAAATAGTTGCTCGAATCACGAACCTGGGAGACTACCTCGCCGAAGGAGGAATTCTCTTTGTCTTTCCTGAAGGGACGCGCTCCAGAGACGGGAAGTTGGGCGATTTCGAGCCGGGGGCTTTCAAGCTCGCCAAACGAACCCGGTGCGCCATAGATGTCCTTAAGATAGAAAACACGGGAAAGATTTTTCACCCGTCCAGGTTCTTATTCAACACCTGTGAAAAAACAGAGATCCGGCTCAGTAGAATCGGGCGTCTTGATCCGTGGCAGGAAGACAAGCAAGACGACAAGCAGGACGACAAGCAAGACGACAAGCCGGACGACCCGCCTTCTCCCGTGGAAGTGGCGAACAGGGCAAGACGAATGTACCTCAATGACTGAAGATCTCGTCAAAATCCTCTACTCGGTCGCTTTGCAGAAGACGCATCCGGAGGCGATAGCCGAACCTGGTGAGCACTTCGAGTAAAACGGTTTCCGGAACAAGAGCTTCTTTCTTGGAGGAAGCGCGGATTTTTCTGAGAGTTTTTCCGCGGGAGTTCAAGTGTCGGATTGTCCACGCGGCCTCTTTGGAATCTTTTTCCACTTCCACCTGCACGTAGTCGAGATCCTCGGTTTTCCACCTGCATGCAATGTTTCCGTTTTGAATCCGCCCTGCAGCCGCAAGTCTCCCCCGGGGAGGAAGAAAGAGCATGGAAACGTCGGAAAACAAACCTTCTCCAAAGCCTCCCCGGTCAAAGGGTTCCAGTGCTCGATGCACTTTCAACCGACCCTTGTCATAAGAAGCTTCAAAGAGCACAAGCCCCTCGATAGCCAAGATAGCGCTTCTGAGCCGATGGGTCCGGCTGTCGCCCACCGTCACTCCTATGATGGAGCTTTGCTTGCGAAAAGGAAGTTGGGCCTCTATCGCGTGAACCGCGCGCCAAGTCCCCTGTGGAAAAGAGGCGAGACATTCACGGACGATTTCCCGGGTTTCGACTCCCTGCACCGGGTGGATGGGAGGCAGACGTTGACATCCACCCATGAGAAACACTGCGGAAAACAACAAGCAAATACAACGTTTCATTTTCGGTCAACTTGACTGTGGGTGA
Organism: Myxococcales bacterium; assembly: GCA_007131745.1. Next base: position 30,403 of record SLPX01000167.1, on the reverse strand, counting down.
ATTCCAGGGTCGTTGTGGCCTCGTTTTGCTCGATAATTTCAACCTTTTGAATAACACCCGGGGTCTTGGAAAGCGTCACGGTGATTTGTTCTATGAATCTCTTGATCGCCTTTTCCCTCGGTTTCATCACTATCATCGAGGGAGATCCCGGTTTCAAGGTAGCGTCAAAACTCTTGCTGCTCGTGAAATCACCTTTCATCCAGTCCGCAACCTCCTGTAGCACGATGTGCATCGCGCGGGATTCCGAGTCCGCGTCCCTGACGAATCTTCCGTCCCGCCAGACATACCTGTCCGCCCGGCCCTTGCGCATTACAACAAGGCTCCTGAACGGAGAAGTGTATTCCCATCTTATTTCCCTCGGCGCCTTGAACTCCAGGCGGCCGCGGGAAATGAGGGGATCCTTGAGCATTTTCATGTGTTTTTTCTGCACAAAACGAGAGCGTACCCCCTTAACCCTCCGGGCCGTCTCCTGAATGCTTTCCCATGTGTTTCCCCAGGAACCATCATCATCATCACACTGTTTGCGCTGGTGCGATTCCGCTCGGCCGATTGGTGATGCAAACAGGGCTAAGCACAACAATGCAGCGGATCCGACCTTCAGGTATTTCCATGGATCGCTCGGTTTTCCATCTCTGCTTTTCATGCCATTCCCCCGGTTACCGGCACGACCGCTCCGGTCACATAAGACGCATCATCGGAACATAAAAAACCCACCACCTTGGCCACCTCTTCAGGTCGACCGATTCTCCCCATGGGAATCATTTGCTTGATGTTTTCCAGCGGCACCTTGCTTATCATTTCAGTGTCTATCAGGCCCGGCGCCACAACATTGACCCGGATTCCAAGCCTGCCCGTTTCCGCGGCCAACACTTTGGATGCTGCGATGACCCCTGCTTTGGCCGCTGCATAGTTAGCTTGTCCCCTGTTGGCCAGGAGAGCGGAAACCGATGAAATCGTCACAATCGATCCTGATTTTTGCCGGATCATTTTCTTTATCACCGGTTTCGTGAGGTTGAAAAACCCTTCCAAAGTCGTATCAACCACCAGTTTCCAATCCCGCTTGGGCATCATGGCGAAGAGGCCGTCCGCGGTCACACCCGCGTTGTTAACGAGAGCATCGATCCTGCCGCAACTCTCAATCACCTTCTTCATGGAGCTTTCCACGCTTGGTTCATCGGTGACATCAAACCCCATGATCTCTCCGCCGCTCCGTTTTTTGACTTGGGCCAATGTTTCCTCGGCTCCTTGCTCATTGGATTTGTAATTTATGACCACGTAAAAACCTTGTTCCGCCAACTCGATGCAAATCGCCCGCCCTATCCCCCGGCTACCCCCGGTTACAAGCGCAACCTTTTCCATGTTTAATATCTCCCTGTCTCAAGTAGGACCTTCATGCAAAGATGTCTCCCCCTTCGGGGCGATACGCCTGGAGAGTGGCCCTTGCAACCACCCTCGAACCTTCTTTCACTTCGCCTTCAAACACCCGGTAATTTCCTGTTTTGATGCAAAGTTCGACTCTTGTATTCAAACAAGCGGAAACATCGACGTATTCCGCGAAAAACTCGGCTTTCTTTATTCCCACGAGCAGACCACGGCCACCGTGCTCGTCCTCGTCAAGCTGTTGCCAACCAGTCATGGCAGATACGGATTGAGCTATGATTTCAATCATCAAAATCACATCAACCCGACCGTTTTCGCACATCGGCCAATTTTCGGTCACAACTGAACGGGTCACCGCGGTATCACCCTTTACCTCGCACAGTTCATCGACCAACCTCATGGGCGGCCGATGAGGAACCAATTCTTCAATGTCGATGTGAACCTCGGTCATGGTTGCGGTCTCCACTGCAATTCGTTCGAACATTCGAACTTCATTGCCGATTCCGATCAACTTGTCACAAAAACCGGCCCGCTGCAAGGCACTGCTAATCCATGAGCCGGGCTCTTTCTAATGGATCGAGCGAGCCTGTTTATTTACGGCAGCGGACAAACCGCCGAGCGCCTTGTTAGAACCTCCCTTGCGGGAGTTTCATCTGCGGCTCGTCCGAGTTGCTTCATCCTTCACCCGTTCCTGCCCCTACCTGCACCCGGAAGCGCAACTCAGATGTCGGCTTATTGTCCATCTGCCTTTTCTTGCGGCTCGCTCTGATGACAGCGAATGATCGAACGGGCCTCAAAAAAAAGGCGGTCGCCCAATAAGCCGGCGTTTGAAGACCGCTGCCCGAAGGGCTGAAGGGATTCAACCGAGTCGCCGACGATGCTACCCGAAGGGTAAGCTTCAAACGGCGACGTCCGGCGATTTGGGCGCCGCCGTAGAAACCAGGCTCGTTCGATCATCTGGTCTCATTAGAAAGAGCCTGCCTGATATAAACAGGCTCGCTCGATCCGGCACGCAGGGAGGTTGCGATGGCCGCTGTTTGTTCGAAGCCGGGTGGGCGAATTCGCGCATTCACTCAAGTTGACTCTATTCCTACCGGCTGATAGAATTTCCGGGTTATTGTGGATTTGGAAGGAAGGGTGATGACTTCGGATCAACAACAAGACCAGGCTGCTCTTTCAAGAATCGGGCAGGTATTAAGAGAAACATATCGCCTGGAGCGACTCATCGGCCAAGGCGGCATGGGCGAGGTCTATGAAGCCCGGCACGTTGCGATTCCGAGGCGATATGCAATCAAGTTTCTTTCCGCGAGCATAGCCGGAGGCGAAGCGGCTCAACGATTTCATCGAGAAGCCGTTATCGCTGCATCGCTGAACACACCTCATATCGTGGAAGTGGTGGATTTCAACAAAGTGGGCGACGGAACCCACTTCATGGCGATGGAAATGCTCGACGGCCAAGATCTCAGGGGGCGGCTGGGAGCAGTTGGACGAATGCACCCCGGGGATTGGCTCGTGATCTTGGAACAAATTGCCGACGGTCTGGGCGCTGCACACGAAGCTGGAATCATTCACAGGGATATGAAACCGGACAACATCTTTCTTGCCAAGGATCACTCAGGCAAAGAGATCGTAAAGATATTGGATTTCGGCGTCTCCAAAGTGAAGGAATGCCAGACTCTTCAAACCCAGGAAATGGCGTATCTCGGCACCCCGGCGTACATGTCCCCCGAACAGGCCCAGGGATCGGCGAAAACCGTGGACGCGAGGTCGGACATTTATTCCATCGGGAGCATCACCTACGAAGTCCTTTCGGGAAACGTCCCGTTTGATGCAGGAACACCGATGCTGGTCTTGTTCAAGATCTGCAACAGCGAACCTGAACCCCTGCAAAATATCGCTCCCTGGCTTCCACAGGGTATTGTGGAAGTCGTCAACCGGGCCATGCGAAAGAATCCCGACGAACGTTTTCAGTCTATCCGGGAGTTTGTGGATGCTTTCCGTGCAGCGCTTTATTCCGGTGCAGACCCTGCGGTTGTTCACCAGGGTCAAGCTTATCCCGGACAACCTCCCATGCAACAGGGTGCACAACCCGCGCCCGCGGCAGGTTATCCATCGGGCGGACAGCACCCATCGGGCGGACAGTACCCATCGGGCGGACAGTACCCGTCGGGCGGACAGTATCCATCGGGCGGACAGTACCCGTCGGGCGGACAGTATCCGTCGGGCGGACAGTATCCGTCGGGCGGACAGTATCCGTCGGGCGGACAGTATCCGTCGGGCGGACAAGGGCCGGGTCAGATCACATCCCCCCCTGGGCCCGGACAATCCATGAACATGGCGGCGAATCAAAGCGGCCCTGCTTCTTGGACAGGGCCGGCTCCAACGTCCGAAGGTGTTCATTCAGCCTCGCTCCACGGTGGAGAAGATTTCGCCGCGGTGAGTTCAAAAGGAAAAGTCATCGGGATCGTATCCGGAGTAACGGCAGCAGTTTTGGCTATCGGCGTGGGGGCGTTCTTTGTTTTCGGCCGATCCGCCAAAGACGAAACCGTGAAACCGTCGGTTGAATCCGTGGATACCGCGGATTCCAAGGCTGATTCAAAGGATGACGAGGAATCCACGGAAACAAAGATGGTTGAAGAAAAACCTGAAGAGCCGGACGAAAAAGAAGAACAGGCGGAAGTTCCGGGTACGGTCGATACGGAAAAAGATGTAGGGAAAGAAGCTGAAAAAGAAGCCGACAAAGAGGCTGAAGAAGAGGAAAAGGCCGCGGCCGGGGAAGTTCCCACAAGAGACCCTCGAACGGGACGCAGAAGGCGGAGAGGACCGGACAAACAAGCGGCCGATGTAGCCAAGACAAAGGAAAAGAAAGCCGCTGCAGTGGAAACGCCCAAGCCGAAAAAGAGTGAACCTTCAACCCAGAAGCCCAGGAAACCGGATCTTGCTTTTTGAGATCCCTTTTTGAAAACACGGTCTGTCAAACCCTGAAATCTCGAATAAGGGCAATGGATAAAAACAGATGAACACGTACAAACAAAACAAGGCGTCTAAAAGAAAACGCACCGGGGTAAAGCTGACAATAATTATTGTCTTTCTGGTCCACTCATTCTTTCCGGGAAACCTGAGAGCTGATGAGCAAGGAGTTGCCGGAATCCATGGAAACGGAAAAGAGGAGTCCCAGGCTTTGCACAAAAAGGCTGTGGAAGCCGCGGTGGGAGGAAACTACGTTCTGGCGACCAATCTTTGGATCAAGGCATATGCAGCGTACAAGAACCCGAGGTTTTCATACAACCTGGCCCGAATGGCGATGGAAATGGACCGCCCGTCATCCGCGATGAACTATTTCAAGCGGTTCGTGGAGGAAGCTCCAAAAACCGCTGAATACAAGGAGTTGATTGAGCGTGCTGAGCGACATATCGTCGACCTGCAGGAGAGGGTCGCTACTTTGGAGATAATCTGTGAACAACAAGGCGTGTCCATCTCCTTAAACGGCGAATATCTGGGAACCGCGCCCTTGCGGAGAACCGTTACGGTAGACCCCGGAAGACATGTTTTGGCCGCGATGCTTGAAAAACACCACACCCAAACCCTGGTGGCGGATCCGCAAGGCGGGCAAACGCACAGGTTCGAAGTCAGCCTCGAACCCATAAAAGGGGAGCTGGTCGAAGTCAAAATAAAGGAACAAACAAGGCTGAAATACATGATGCCGCGATGGGTCCCCTGGAGCATTATGGGTGTGGGGTTGGTCATGGGGGGTGTTTCCGCTGGTCTGTTCGTCAGGTCACAGCAACTCTACGATGACTATGACAACCCACGCAACTGGGCTGGAGGCGTGCCGGATACATCATTGCAGCGTTCCGCGGACAGGCATAAAAACGCGGGGATTTCCTTTGCGGTCATAGGCGGCGTGGCCCTTGCAGGGGGAGTTGTGAGCTTGGCTTTGAATCACGTTCTTGCCAAGGAAGTTCCCATTGACGGTGAGAAAGAAACCACGTCCTTAAGGCGAATGATAGTTCCGGTTGTTTTGCCGGGCGGCGGCGGACTGGGTGCATTCGGCCGGTTCTGATCTTTTCCCAAAATTTTCTTTTTACACGAACGGTTCAAAATGATGCCACTGGCCGGGATACCGGCTGACTATCTTTGCCAGGTCGTCGGCATAAACCTGGGCCGAAGCCTGCAGAACTTTTGCCTTGTCTTTGCGGGATTCTGTTTTCACGTATCGAGGTTTCAACGCAATGAAATGGAAACGTCCACGGCCGATCCGCAAGGCGAAAAACGTTATTATGGGAGTTTTCGTAATGAGAGCGAAAGCGTGCGGCGCTGATAATACGGAAACCTTTCGACCGCAGAAATTCACCTCGATGGATCGATGATCCCCGGTGTAGGCGCGATCCCCGGCCATGGATATGATTCCACCCTTTTTGATGAAATCCAGCATATCCAAGACACTGAAGGATGATTCATCGTCCGGATCCGCGGCCAGGATTTCCACACCGTCTTGTTTCAGGTCGGATTTTTGAAGCGCCTCGATTTGCTCACCTGAGCGCGCTCCCATGAGCAGGAGCAATTTCGCTTTTTGCCTGCTCAAGAGGCGGGCCGCGGTTTCCCAGCTTCCTACGTGTGACATGAGCAGAATCGCTCCTCGGCCCGAATCCATGATTTCCTTCAAAAAGCTCCATCCTTCGGTGGTGTATACGATTTTTTCCGGAGAATACTTGAGCCGCAAACGGTCCGCGTACTGGGCCGCGAAATCGTGGTATTGTTTCCATGCAAGGCCGAGATGACCCCAAAAACCTCTGTCCGGGAAAAGCGTTCGATAAAACCGCACCGAATGAGCGGTCCTGCGGGGTAGAAACAAAAAATACCCCGTCGAAACAATCCATGCAAAGGCCGAGACGATCCATACTCCCATGTAGCGCGCGGCCCATGCAAATACTTTGTATATAAACGCTTTCATGAATATGTTTTCCACATACAGGGAAACGTTATTCTCTTGTTTCGCCTTTTTTTTCCCGAATCATCGGTTTAGCGGTAAACCAGTGTTCTTCGCGACCGGAACGTACCGGTTCACAAAGCAGAAGATCAAAACCGGCTTTTTCCAGTGACAAAACAATCGCTTCTTTTGATCGAAACACCGGGCGGATGGACCTGGTTATAAACCTGAATCGTTCGATCCATCGCTCCCACGCGAATCCTGCGCGGCCGGGAACCGTGGCCCGCAAGATCAACCGACCGTTTTCATGTAAACAATTTCGAGCGTTCTTAAAAGCTGCCGTCATGGATTCGTCATCAAGATAATGCACCATGTCCAACATTAAAACCGCATCGGCCGGATGACCTGCGAAATGCTTTGAAAAAGGAATGTCGGGAGCCGACCCGATCAACACTTCTCCTTGACCGCCCAAAGCACGGGCAGCGATCCGGGCCTTGTCCGAATCCGGTTCCAGGGCGAGCACGCGAACCTCGGGCCGAGAAGCCGCGAGCCACGTGGCCGGCACGCCGTACCCACAACCGATATCGATGATTCGTTTCGCGGATCCCACCAGTTGCGCGAGTCTCGGAAACATCGGATCCAAACGCAACTTGAAACGGCTAAACAACCTTGGAAACGGTTCCAATCGCCGGTAGCGCTTGTTTACAAGGCGGTGATGAATTCGGGTTCCGGCCGAGACCGGATTTTGCTCCGGCTGAAATGAAGTGAAAAGCTTTTCCAAAATGGGTGGAAGGAGGCAATAGGCTCCTGCAAGAGAGTAAAAGATGCCAAGGGATGTCGTTACTCCTGCGCTCCTGAGAACAGCGTGGCTCGAGCCGACGAGGCTTGTCAAGCCCACAAGGGTGGATCCGGCTGCAAGAAACACCGCCATGCGGATGGGAACCATCGAAGAATGAGCTGAACTCAAAAACCGCTGATGACCCCTGACGAAAAACACTCCGTAATCCACTCCCATTCCCAAAACCACCACGGCCAACATCAACCCGGGAATGTCAAGAGGACGCCCCAGGAGCTTGAGGGTTCCCAGTGTGCATACCAGGGCGAAAACCAGTGGGAGCACTGCGGCGACCATCAATTTCCAGTCCCAAAGAAGGATCAAGAGCAACACCAGGACCCCCGCGCCAACGATGATCAGCATCCGAAGAAACGTGCTTGCAAGTATTTCAGAAAGGTGTTTCGCGAAATGGGGTCCGTCAAAAAACCTTAATCCCAAACGGTGGGCTTTCCGGGAAATGGTTGGAGCATCGTAGAGTGCGGAAGGTGTCAGCGGCGCAAGCATTACCCATTTGTTTCCCCTTTTTCCCCTGGAAACTCCCATTAGTTCGTAGACTTCGCTCGGAAAATCGGGAGGGTCCGCGGAGTCGGCTTCAACCATGGCTAAAAAGGGGCTGAACCCATCCTCGGTAAACCCGGCTTTTTCAGCGGCTTCCGAAAGGTTTTTCCTGAGCGTCTGCGTTCGCTCGGTGGTCCAAAACTCTTTCCAGGATTTGAAATTCTCCTTTGATCTCTCCTCGCCGGGGAAAATCATGGCCGGCGAAAACCCTTCTTTCAAAACGCCTTTGGAAACACCTTCATCTATAAAACGGGCGGCGCGGTCGGCCTTTAGCCTGAACTCGGAGATGTTTTCACCTTCGATGAAAAGGTAAGCCCCGCCGGCCGGATCGCCCCATGACTCTCTGATTTCATTTTCCGCCCTTAGAGTTTCCTGGGAAACCGTGTTCATTTTCTCGACATCGGCCTCGAAACCGGGTCGCGCGAAAAAAGCCAGGCACACAAACACGACTGTGGCGCCTGCAAAAAGTTTCCACCCCTTCACCGTGCCGATTCGGGAAAGAATCCGATCGATTGGAAGAATGGGTTTCCTGTTGCGACCCGGCACCCTGTGAAGCCACAGCGGAAACACGGTGTGTACGAACAGAAAAGAAAAGAATATTCCCGCGGCCGCGAAAACTCCTATTTGTGCCAGCAGGGGAAAACCTCCGAAAAGAAGCGAAAGAAAAGCGAACGAAGTGGTGAGCGCAGCAAGCAGACCCACGGCCCAGACCTTTTTGGAAGCTTCGCGCCCCGATGTGTTTCCGGGGGAGTCCAAAAACAAGAGATATGCAATTCCGTGATCCACGGTCATGGATATGAGTGCGCCGCCGAACCCCAGGGCGATGGCGGAGATTGTGCGGAAGAAAAGAGAATACACGAACAAGGCCGCCATCGCACCCGCTACCGCGGGCACAACCGCGAGCAAGCTGTATCGGGGCCGGGGAAAACACAGCAAGAGCAACAAAACTATTCCAATCGCCGCGAGGGTGACCGCCTGCATCGTATCCCGCCGGATGATGGTTTCATTATCCAGAGCGGCCCGGAATGTTCCGGCCCAAGTCATGTGGACTTGGAAATCCCTGTCCGATGAATCGGGTTCTTTCAGGTTTTGAATTTCCAAGCTGATCTTTTCGAGTTCACTCTGAAGCTTTCTTCCGAACTCGGTGTCCGAACCCGGCTTCTTGGGTTGGGCGAAAAGGAGCAAGCGTTTGCCATCGCGGCTGACGATGTTTCTGCGATATATCATTGCATCTTCGGAAGGATTCAGGGGCGCCATGCGTCCAAGCGCGATGACTTTCAAATCCAGGGGGTCTTTGGCCACGAATTCGGATTGACCCACTCCCTCTATATCCATGAGTTTTCGGCGGTTCTCCATTACTGCTTCATGGATTCGTTCACGCGAAAGGAGGGGCGCTACCATTTCTACAAGTTCTTTTTCCGTGAACAACACGGGCAGGTTATCTACAACCGAACCCAGGACCGAACTCATCGCTTCTTCAGCCCCTTCCACACCCACTGATTCAAACAACCCGCTTTCATTGAGTCGAGTTTCCAATAACAAAGCAAGGCTTACGAGTTCATCGACGCCTGCATCGTCTTCCAGGCCGCTGATGGTCAACTGGATGAAGACTCGATCCAACAACCTCTGCGAACCGAGGATGTGCCTCGCGTCGGAAACAATATCATCCCCATCGGGCATCACTGCTTCTATATCGCTGTCTATGCGCACACGGCCCAGCCCGACAGAAAACGCCAAGGCCAAAAAGCCGCAAACTAAGAGCGACACGGACCAGCGCGCGATTGGATGATCAATTTTCACGGTTTTTTCCCGAGCGGCGCGCCCACCGGGCGCGTTGTTTTTTTGTAGAAAGCACCCGCCACGCGATCAATCTTGTAAAAGTGAAAAAATTTCGCCAAAAATCCACGAACGGCCGAAAATGAGAGACTCTGGCGGAATCGTACACAACCCCCACTTCCGCTTCCACCACTGGAATGGACGCCCAGGAAGCCAGGACAAGAATCTCCACCTCGAACTGGAAGCGCCTTGCCCTGGGGTTCAGATCCAGGATTTCCGGCAAAGGATAAACGCGAAACCCGCTTTGGGTGTCCGCGAGCCGCTGTCCGCCTGAAACTCTCACCCAGAAGTTGGAAAATTTTCGGCCGAACCTGCTGGTCCAGGGAGCGTTTTCGAGATCCTCGTCCGAACGTCGTCCCACCACCAACGGACGGCCCCTTTCGTCCAGAGCGGACACAAGCCGAGTGATGTCTGCGGGGTTGTGCTGACCATCTCCGTCAATGGTTATGGCCCAATCCGCCACCTTGGCCGCTTCGGCAAAACCCGTCAGCAAGGCCGCTCCTTTTCCAAGATTCTCTTCATGGCGCACCACCACGGCGCCCTGCAGTAAATCCAGCTTTCTTGATCCGGAATCCGTGGACCCGTCATCCACCACGAAAACCGGAAAACCCATGTCAATGATTTCGCGAATTACAGGGGCTGCTTTTTCCGCATGATTGTACACCGGGACAACACACGCCACGCGTCCCGGCTTGTTTTGCCCGGGTGAAAGACGACATGGGTCAATTGTTTCACCGGTAGACATCAAGAGCATCCAATGCCGGGAAGAATCAGCCGCGTGCAAAAATGAGCGAAGTGTTTATGCCCCCAAAAGCAAAATTGTTGCTCATCGCTACTTGGAGTTTTTCTTCCCGGGGTTCATTCATCACGTGATCCAAGTCGGCGATCCGGGGATCCGGCTCCTCCAGGTTCCTGGTGTGAGCAATAAAGCCGTCGTTTAGCATGATTATGGTAGCCACGCCGTCGATACCGCCGGATGCTCCGAGGGTGTGACCCATGTATCCCTTGAGACAACTCACCGGAACCGATGTCCCGAAGAGCCTGTTTGTGGCTTCCGCTTCTGCTGCATCGCCGATCGCGGTGGCGGTGGCGTGAGCGTTGATATAATCGATGTCTTCACGGGAAACCCGCGCGTCCTTCATGGCGGCCTCCACGGCCCGCATGATGCCGTTTACGTCCGAGTTGGTGAGATGCGTCCCGCTTGCGCATGTTCCGTAACCCATCACCACGGCCAATATTTCAGCGCCGCGTTTCTTCGCGTGTTCTTCTTCTTCCAGCACCAAACACCCGGCGCCCTCGCCTACCACCAGGCCGTCTCTTTTTGCGTCAAAGGGACGCGGTGTGGATCCGGGTTCATCGTTAAAACGTGTCGACGTGGCGCGCATTACATCGAACACCCCTGCATCGAGATAATGCATTTCCTCGGCACCGCCGGTGAGCATGATCTTCGCCCGGCCCAGCTTGATAGCTTCGTAACCGAACCCGATTCCCTGGGAACCCGCAACACAAGCCGTGCATGACGCTATGACCGGCCCCTGCATGCCGAAACAAACCGCAAGGTTCGCGGCACACGTATGGCTCATGAATTTCAGGTAACTTGAAGCCTTGAGACCCTTTAAGCTCTGCGTCACGAAAACCTGCCGCAGAAATTTTCGGGTTTCTTCAAAGCTCCCGGCCGTGGATCCGAAAGACACCCCGCAATCCGGTGACGCTACATCCCGTTCTTCAAGTCCTGCTTGTTTTATAGCGTCTGCCGCAGCCGATTGGGCCAACAAGGCGACTCGTCCCATCGAACGGCTCATTCGCCTGGGAATTTCCTTTTCATTGTAAACACAATCACAAACACCGGCCACTCGGGTCCTGAGATTTTGGATCTCATCCCATTCAGGCATGTGTTTTACCCCCGAACGGTTGGAAAGCAACCCGGCTTTCAATTCATCCGGGGTGTTTCCTATCGGGGTACGCACGCCCATCCCCGTGACCACGACTTTGTTTGAACCGCTCACGATTGCTCACCATCCTGCTTCTCGGGAGAAGCGTCTTCTTCAGAAGAAATTTCCGGCAAAAAAGCCACGGCCCATGTTCCGGGACCCATGTGTGCGCCCGACGTTTTGGACATCGGCCTGGAAATAACTTCTGCTTTCGGAAACATCTCTTTTATTCGCGGCTCGACTTCTTCTGCAAGCCAGTCCTGGTTGTCCGTGTACTCAACCATTATGACCGCGGACTCTTCGGGTTTCAGAACTTCACCCAGGTGATTGAGCGCGAACTCTTTCTGTTTCGTCCGGTTTCTGAGCACGGTTACTTTTTCCACTCCCTGTGGAGTGGGCCTCACGACGGGTTTAAAACGAAACGCATCGCCGAAGAACGCCGCTGTCTTGGATAACCTTCCACCGGCCGCCAGGTAGTGCAACTTCCCGAGAAAGATCAATTCATCAGCCCGATCCACCAGGCGGCGCGCGTAGTTTATGACTTCTTCGGGATCATCCGCTTTGAGCGAATAGCGAGCTGTTTCGCGTGAGATGATTCCAAGCCGCCCCGATGCCGCACCGGTGTCGATTACCACGAGTCGATCTTCGGGATCGTTTTCGCGCTTCCATTCCATGACAACATCATAATTGCCTGTGTATACCGAACCTACACAGAGATACAGAACCCTCCCGTATCTCTCGAGCGCGCGTTCGTATTTTTCATGACGCTCGGCCTTGGAAGCCTGGGAGGTGCTGACCTTGATTCCCTTCTTCATGGCAACGTAGAGCGCGGAAGGCACCACCCTGGATTCGGGAATGGACTCGGAACCCACCGAGACATAGCTGTCAAGAAGAGAGATGTTGAGACGAATCGCCTCGTCAATCGAAAGGGTGCCCGCCCCGTCGGTCATGACCCGAATAGCTTCGGGATTTTGCATTGATTTGAAATCCGATGTCTGGTTCATGAGATCATCGGATTCAAACCTGACGACATCTCCGAGCTTACCGAGAGCGCCCCGCACCCCATCCAGATCATCGGTGTGCAAATGCAATTTAACTATGTCATCGTGGGATATGGCTACAACTGATTCTCCCAGTTTGCCGGCCTCGGCGAGCAAGTTTTCCGTTGAACCCGACCCTTGAAAAACCATGTCCACGCAAAATCCATGGCCCTCCTGCCGGCTCCATTCGGGATCGATCTGTAAAAACTCACCAAAACGTTCGGCCACAAAATCCCGATCTTCCCGCCTTTTTTCGAGCGTCTTGAAAAACCCTTCCAGGAAAACATACATCCCCAGAGCGCCGGCATCTATTACTCCGGCTTCTTTCAGCACGGGAACTTCGTCCATGCCTTTCATCATTCTTTCAGCCAGGTCCGCCAACACCTTGTCGGACCAACCGCTCTCGGAGGCGACATCCGCTTTTTCAAGACTTTCTTCCAGGGTGTCGAAAAGGGAAAGCATTGTACCTGAAACCGGGTCCGGCACGGCTTTCCAGGCGCGTTCCCGGCCGAGCCGAACCCCTTTCAGCAAGTCCGGCAAGCCCTCCTCGGCCAACAATCCGCTGAAAAACTGGGCGGCAATATTGCCGGAGTTGCCACGCGCACAATACAACATCTGTTTTACAACATCCTGCCGGGATTCTATCTCACCCTCCAGCGGGGCCAGGCTTGTAACCATGTTTCTCCCGGTGTCGCCGTCGGCCACGGGAAATACATTGATGCGGTCCAGCAAACCGGCCCACGCTTTGACCGAAGACACCCCAGCGGAAAGCGCTTCTTCATAATGTTCTATTTCGACTGCCATCACTCCTCCATTCCTATCTCTTTTACAATCTCTTCAGGAATACGCAATTCCAGCTTTTCATCTTTCACTGTAACCGCGGCCTGCTCCGTCCGTGCTTTTGCAACAAGTTTATCTTTTTCACAAAGACGAATCTCGTAGTCAACCACCAGCTTGTTTCGAGCCTCGACCAGAACGGCTTCACAAGTAAACTCGTCGGCCAACCGCAATGGATGCACGTGCTTGACGGTAATCCTTATAATGGGCAACACGTAATCGTTTGCAACGCAGTACTTATAAATATCAAATCCTCGCCGTTCGAACAAGGCGTCTCTCGCGATCTCGAAATACTTGAGGTAATTGCCGTGCCAAACGATTCCCATGGGGTCGAGGTCGTGGAAAGGCACTTTCAGCCGAACCGAGACCTTCGCAACTTCACTTTTCGTCATGGACCTTCTCCAAAAAGTCTCCCGAGCGAACAGCGGACGCGGTTCTTTCTATGACGACATCAAAACCCTCGTCGTTCCGCATTTCGATGCAATTCAATTTTTTCAGGAAAGCAGCGAGTTCGGGCCGTCCATCAAGATGTCCCCGCAAACGGCACGCCCGGGCTGCAGCCATCAAATGGATTGCAGCCACCCTTTCCGTCAACTCGCAATTCCTCACAGCGTCCCTGGCCGCGATTGTTCCCATGCTCACTATGTCTTGGTTGTGCATCTCGGTGGGCCTGGAAAACACGGAAGCAGGCATCGTGTTTTTCTGAGCCTCCGCGGTCAACGCGGACGCGGTGATCTGGACTCCTTTCAATCCGTGGCAAATCCCTTTCATTCCGTGGAGATCCGCTCCCCGATCCGATAAGTTCGCGGGGAGTCCCCGGTTGAATCTCGGATCGATCATCAATGCTATCTGCCTGTCCGCCAGGTCCGCAACCGCGGCAAGCGCTATCTTGATGCTGTCCATGGCGAACGCCACGTGACCGCCGTAGAAGTTTCCGCCCATCAGGATTTCCCCGGTTTCCGGGTCAAACAAGGGATTGTCGCTCACACCGTTTATCTCGGTTTCGATCCACGGCTCGATCCAATCCAATGCATCTGCAAGCACGCCGAGCACGTGCGGCACGCAACGCAACGAATAAGGATCCTGGAGATTTTCAGGTGCGTCGGAAACGGGTGGAGGCGACACCGCCCGAAGAAGCTCTCTCATTCTCTCCGCCACCCTTGCCTGCCCGGCATATGGTTTTGCGTCAAAAACCGCCTTGTGAAAATGTTCAGCATTGCCGCAAAGCGCATGAACAGCCAAGGCAGACGCGCGGATCGCTGCATCCAGCACAAGCTTGCCTCTCCATGCCGCCAACGCGGCCAAACCCGTCATCACCGCGGTTCCGTTGACCATGGCAAGAGGTTCTTTCGCCTTGAATCGATAGGGAGCGATTCCTGTCGCTTCGAGAGCCTCCCGGGTTTCCATCCTCTTTCCCCGGAACCTGACCTCCCGCTCTCCGGCCAAACAGGCCGCCACGTAAGACATGGGCGTCAAGTCTCCCGACGCTCCAACCGAACCTTCACTTGGAACAATGGGAGTTATTCTTTCATTCAGGAATTTCACGATCTGATCCGGCAATTCCAAGGACACGCCGGAATATCCGGCGCAAAGGCACACAAGCCTGCAAAGCATCGCTGCTCGGACATGTTCGTCTTCGAGCGGGGTCCCCGTACCGCATTTATGGTATTGAAGCAGGTTTTTTCCCAACTTGTCCACGTCTTCGGGACTCACATCATCACCGCAGGATCCGCCGAAACCCGTGGTAACACCGTAAATCCGTTCGCCCTTTGCCAATCCCTCGTCCAGAATTCGCCGGGACCGGTCCATGCGGTCGCGCAATCGCGGGGTGCCTTCCAGCTTGACCTTGCGTCCTTTTACTGCAACTTCAAAAACATCGGAGATCCGGATGGGCCGGAAACCTTCCACCTTCAACTCCGGTTCCCTTTCGGTATTTTTCATAACAAAAATTCTTCCATGCTCTACATGTTTTCCTGTCAAATCAACAGCGCTACATACTGCTAAAATCCATTTTTCCAGTCAACAATCGAAAAACTAAATCTATTCTGGATGTTTGCACCCTTTCAACGGCTTTTTTGCGCTTTGAAGCCTAAAATATGTTATAAAGCACGATTTGATGATGAACGCACTTTTTAAATATTCGTTTTTCCGTGGATCGGCTTCCGTGCTCTTTGCGGCAATCGTGGTTTTTTGCTTTTCCGCGGTGGGTTGCAAGGACGATGATGACCTGAATTTGCAGAACCTGGAAAACGAACTCGAAATGCACGGGGGTGTTCCTGCTCCCTTGAAAAATCCCGCGGGTTTTTGTTTTGAATCCTGCCGGCGAAGAACCGTCTGCCGGCTGGGAGACCCCGACGGCGAAGAACAGAAAAAGATTTTCGATAGCACTGTTGAAAAATGCGGTCACAATTGCGTTGAATGGATCAAGTCGCATCCTTACGACGCGGCCGCCTTGTATACGTGTTACCGAAAACCTTCCTGCGGCGGTTTGTCGGCATGTCTTTCCGACACCGAAAGATTGCTGCGGTTTTCGTCGGAACCTGAAAAACAAAGAAATTGTTTTAGGCTGTGCGTGGACTACGGCACATGCCGGGGAGATGAAGGCGCATGCATCAGGCTTTGCAACGAAAGCGATCTTCGGATATACAGGGCACTTGAAAGGTGTGAAAACAGGAGTTGTCCGCAGGTTAAAGAGTGTATCGACGAAGAGCTGAAGAAAAGAATGTAGAAACGTCCGACTCCATTGCAACTTTTTTATTCAGGAAATCATGGTTTTCCAATTGTTCAAGCGCTTCCGGTCGTGGCGTCACCTTAGGCGCCTTAAACGAGAGCACCGCTACCTGAAAAAAGAAACCCAAAGAATCGTGCGGCTGTACGGTCCTCAAACGGATGAACCCATAATCGAATATTCCCGTTTGTCACGCTTTTTTCATGGACTGAAACTCGTATTCACTTTTGGCCTTTGGTTTGCGTATCGCAAGCTTTTGCGAACCCGCCGCGCGGAGATAGAAGAGGGATCCATAAAAGAAATTCTTCAGGCCATGGATGAATCAAGGCAGACCATTGAGTCGAAAAACCTGAAGAAGGCGGGAAAAGCGCTCGAAGCGTTTGATAAGAAGGTCGGCATGCACCTGGGTTTTGCAAGAAAATCCACTGTGCGCGAGTACGTTGAATCCATTGGAGCTGCGGTATTGATAGCGCTGTTTTTGAGGGCGTTTGTTGTAGAAGCTTTCAAAATTCCTTCCGGCTCCATGATACCCACCCTGGAAGTGGGAGATCACATCTTTGTGAATAAATTCAGTTACGGCCTTCGCATCCCCTTGACCACCGATCCGCCAAGGCGTTTCTTCAACTGGGGAAAGCCCGAAAGGGGAGAGGTGGTGGTTTTTATAAACCGCCAACAAGTGGAACATGATTTCATAAAGAGGGTGGTCGCGGTGGGAGGTGACGAAGTAAAGGTCAAAGATGGAACCATCTTTCTGCGTAGGGGCGGCAAAGGGGCCTGGAAACGGGTGGAAAAACGCCGAATGTCCAGGGAATGTCGGTACCAGGATTTCGAGGTGGGACACTGGATAAACCAGGAGGACTGCGATCTGTATGAGGAGGAACTGGAGGGAAGGAAGTACGTGATAATCATCGACAGGAACCGCGAAAACCAGGACTATCCACCCATGGAAATGTTCAAGGAAACGTCGATTCCCATCGGTTCGCTCAGGATCCGCTCGGACAAGGTCATAAACCCTTATCTCGTGCCTGAAGGCCATGTTTTCGTCATGGGGGACAACCGAACAAACAGCGGTGACAGTCGTTTGCCCACCAAAGTCGGTTTCGTGCCGGAAAACTATATCAAGGGACGAGCGCTGGCCGTATGGTCTTCATGGGGCCCAGGTGAATCCTGGTGGGGTTTGCGATGGAACAGGATAGGCGAACTTATTCGTTGAGTTCCCGTATTTCACCTACCTCCATTTCAAAAGCAGCTACAGGGTGGGCCAGGTCAAAACGTTCCAAGACAAGTGGGTTTATTTCGCCCAGGGTTCCACAAACTTTTCCGTTGACCACGATATCACCGCAACGCCCTTCCATGTAGCAACCTCTCTCGCCGTTTCGTATCTCGCCTTGCACCCTGAGTTCCCTGAGCACCGCCCGGCAAGCAGAGACCGCTTCGGCAGCTCCGGCGCGAGCGTCTATCATGACCATTGCCAGAAAGAGTTTTTCTACGGCTCCCGTCTCCGATGTGTCATCCAAAAAGGTGACCGGACCTACTTCGAAAAGCCTTTGCGGCAACTCCCGGTGGGTATTCGCGGACAGGGTTTCCAACAACCCCGGCAGAATCGAAACCCTGAGTTGCGTCTGCTCGGTGCTTATGGGATGCGCGAGCAATACCGAGCGGTCATCCGGTTCAAGGTTCATTCGATCAAAAGATTTCTGCGCGGATGTCAACGCAAGGGTCATGGATTCGAAAAATCCGAGCCCCAGCATGCACTGTCTGATCACACCGGCGATCTCCTCGGTAGGATGAGCTCGTCCGATTGTCATGGTGGGGACCAGCAACGGTTCTATGTTGTGATAGCCGTACGCTATGGCGACATCTTCCATCAAGTCTCTTGGATGCAGGATATCCGTCCGATACGCGGGCACTTCAACTTCAATGGACCCATTTTCCGTATACGAGGTTCCATGCCCCATGCTTTCGAGTAATTTGCATGTTTCATCGCTTGTCAGAGAAACCCCGATGAGGGAACTTGTTTCTTGAGCGTTCAAAACAACCTTCTGCGGAGTCATGTCGGGAGTTACGACCTCCTCGCCCGGATACTTCACCCGCACTTTTTCCACGACTATGTCTTTTTGTATTTCCTTCAAGGATGTAACAAGAATGCACAGGGCTTTGTTGGTCAGGTCCCGATTGCTTCCGGTCACATCAACAAAGAAAGAACTCGTTGAATCCCTGACCTTGGTGGATTCGCTGTTTATGATCGGAGGCATGGATAGCGTTTCCCCGGTGGAATCCTGCAGCAGGGGATACAATTCAAACCCGTCCAACAGATGCTTGAACATTTTTCCCTTTGGATGGTCTTGCAGGATAGAGCGCAAGGTCATGCGCGACCCTTCGTCATCATCGGAAAAACCGAGCGGAACAAATTTCATCCCATCGGGATCCGCTCCCTTGTACTTCACCGGTCCTTTTATTGTCTCCAGGTCATAAACGCCGATGGATCCGTGCTTTCGATCTCTTCCCAGCGCCCAATGCAGGTTCTCCTGAAGCTTCATAACCGCCTTGATCAGATCGTCATTCAACTTGATGTTTTTGATCACCGCGGCGCTTATCGCGGGCCGGGGACACCGCCGGTCCTGGGTGACCGGTTCGACTTCCACCGTAAACCTCGGTTCTTCAAAAACATATTTCTTTAATCCCGGTTCTTTTCCGAGGTACGCCCTGAGTGCACGCGCCAATCCGCCCGGATCAAAAATATCCGGCCTGACCGCGAGCAATTCCATGCGAATCACATCGGTTTCACCCACAAGGGTGCGTTGGCTTTCATCACCGCGAAAATCAAAACCACAACCCGGACACTCCACCGGTGGATCCTGAGTTTCGGTGATTTCGGATATGTGACCGCATTTTCCGCATTTGAATCTTGTCAGGGTTGCAAACCCTTCCACATCACAACCGAGGTGAAGAAGGTGTTCTACCAAGGTATCTCGTTCCAGTTCGACTCCCAGGCAATTCTCCAGCATGTTTATGGGAATTCCGATTACCGGCATAAGGGCGTCTCCTTCAGCCATTCCACGTCGGACAGACAGGTCCGGCGGATATCTTCCAGGTCATAACGAAACATGGCCAACCGTTCCATTCCAAGACCCCAAGCCAACACGGGCGCTTTGCATCCCTGCGCCATGGTCACCTCCGGTCGAAACACTCCCGCGCCCCCCATTTCAAACCAATCCGATCTTTGTTCATGCCAAACAAATACTTCCACCGACGGTTCGGTGTAGGGAAAAAACGCCGGCCTGAACTCGAATTTCTGAAACCCCATTTTTTGATAAAAAACCTTCAACGTGCCCAGCAAAGACGCAAAACAAGCTTTTTCATCCACGATTATGCCATCGACCTGGTGGAACACGGGCAGATGCTTGTAATCAATCGTCTCCCTCCTGAAAACCCGCCCCACGCAAAACACTTTCGAGGGAGGTTCGGGATTCCGGGCCAGCGCGCGTATGGTGGATGCCGTTGTGTGAGTTCTAAGCACGGCCCGTTTGGCTTTTTCCTCGCTCCAGGGAACTCTCCACCCCAAAGAACCGGTATCTCCGCCATCCACGTGAATCGCGTTCACCCGCTCGACCATTTCCCGGCCTGGAAGTTTGCATTCAGCAGGCCTGGAAAGATAAAACGTATCCTGCATATCCCTTGCAGGGTGATCCTGCGGCTGAAACAATGCGTCGAAATCCCAGAAAGCGGATTCAACATAAGGGCTGATCACTTCTGTAAATCCCATTTCCAGAAAAACGCGACGGGTGTCTTGCAGCACTCGTTGAAAAGGGTGCATCTTTCCCGGAACCGTCTTGTACGCCTCGAGGGACATATCGTAAGGTCTGAATCGAACTTCCCGCCATGAGCCTTCCTTGAGCATGTCGGGTGTCAACTCATTGACTTCTTTTAATGCGGTCACCCCTGTCTCGACGAGTTCGGACCCCTCCCGCGTAACGCCGACCCACCGTGTTGTCCGGGTTTTCGTTTTCAAAAAGCCGGACCTTCCCTCTAAAAGCTTCAGCCCACCTTTTACATCGACTCCCGCTGCTTCCAGTTCGACCGCGGTCGCCTTGCCCATGGACCCCAGCGCGCGAACCAACGCTTCGTCGGAACCGGAACCCCCTTCCAATGCTTCACGCCCGGCCTCGGATACTTCCAGCAAACGCCCCTTCTTTTGCGCCCATCCCTTTTTGCTCAACCATCGCAAGCTCTGCCCCACCACCTTCTGCTCCATTCCGGTCAAAGCGCCCATCTCAGTCATGTCCGCGGTTCCACCCTTTCCAACCAATGCCTCCACCACCCTTCGCTCGGGAAACCTTCCGTCTCCAAACGCTTCCCCTTCTTTTCCAAGCCGATACTCTTCGTAAGTCTCCTCCCTGAGTTCGCAAAGACCTTTTTCTTCAAGGCTTCTTACAGAGGGATCCACTTGGGCCTGGTCCATTTCCAGCTCCAGGGCCAAATCCGACAAAACCACCGCTTCCCGCTTTTCCGCCAACGCTCTGAGAACTCGATATTCATTCAAAGGCAGAGTTTTTTTCTCCATCTCTAAAACTTTCTTTTCAACAGGAATAAAAAAGGACGGCTTTCAATGATTCTATCGCCCGGTTTGAAAGCAGGAGCGCTTTCTAACTACAAGCAGGCCGAAAAGAGCGGTCAAAAGCAGGAAAAGAGAAGGCGCGGAATCTTTTCCGCTCGCCCTGCACCCGCATCCGCCGTCTCCTCCGGTCGCTTCGCCGTTATGCACGTGTCCGTCCGGCGATCCGATTCCACCATCGTCGGTGTGCCACCCTCCGTCGCCGGATGGAACCCAGCCGTCCGGAACAGATGCATCTCCGGACGGCGAACCTCCGGAATCGCAATATCCCAAATCATCGATGTCTTGGAAAATCGGGACCGAGCACGTTTCATCGGTTCCGCAATGAACATTCTCAAAGCAGAACTGCACACAGACATTTCCCTTCCAGGAAGCGCAAACCAAGCCGTCGCCGCAACTCAGGCGATCCGTCAAGTTGGGATCGCATGATTCGCCAAGCCCCACGCCGTCCGAATTATAACAATTGGTGTTTCCTCCGGGCGTAGGGTAACATGCCCTGTCCGAACCGCAATCACCACCCAGGATATTACAGTTGTCCGGAATGAAACAGCCTTCGAGTTCTTCAGCGCAATTGGTGTAAACGCAATTTAACCATTGATCCTGATCGTCGATTCCGCCGCACTGAGTCTCAAAGCACTCGGCCATATCATTGTACTGCTGCTGCGCTTCCGCGGTTCCCGATTCGTAGCAGGCCCATGTACATGCCTGATCCCCTTCTTGACAATCGCCGAAACACTCATACATCTCCTCGCAAGTCAGGTCCCCGGTCGATGCTTCGAAGCAATCATCCAGCACACCCTGGCAGTTCGTTTCCATGCATACCTGATAATCAGCGGCTTCAAAGCAGTTGTTTGCATGCGCGCAATGGTTTATCGCATCGAAATCAGCGCGTCCCTGGCTTGTTCCCTTGAGGTAACAGTCCACGTAACACCCGTCGTCGTTTTCACTGCAGCCGCCCATGCACATGTATATCTGCGCACAACTGTAGATTTCGCACAGAGAGTTGTCACAGGTTCCATTTGCAAGACATGCATCCGCGCAGAAACACATATTCGGATCATCATTGCAATCGGGCAATTGACCACCCGTAATGCTACTGATCCACGTGTCGTAATAATCCACCCTCGTGTGAATGCCATATCCCAAACATGGATCAGTATGACCGCCGGACGTGGCTGAATTGACTCCGACGACGCGCCAGGTTTCATCAGTAAAATACCCGAGTCCCGGCCCTCCCGAATCTCCGTAACAAACTCCCACGCCCTCGTCCGCGATGCTCGTATACGTTCTTGTGTCTATACCGTGAATCTTGATTTCGCCCCTTCGTTTTATTCCGCCTCCCGTGGAGTTTACCCCGTCGTTTACGCCGAAACCGACATACAACAAATACGCGCCGACCCAGGATCCTTGCATCGCCGCAGTATTGATGGATGTCGGAGTGACCCCCGCAATGGGTTGTTTCAACCGAACCAGCGCTATGTCGTTCAACAGTGGATTATCCGAATAGCTCGGATGAACAAAAAACGCGTCCACTTCATGCAATGAACCGGGCGCGGGACTGTTTGCGTTGGATCCAACGTAAAACCTCACGATACCGGGTGTAAGCGGAATCATGCCTCCCATGTCGTTTTCCAGGCAATGTCCCGCGGTGAGCACCCACTGCGGCGCTATCACCGTGCCCGTGCAAAAAGAACCCAGGTAGCCGTATCCCGGATGCATAACAGTCAGCGCTCCCACGTTGCTCCAACCGCTTTCGGGTGTTCCTCCTACAATCGGTTGATTGTAATCCTCCGTGTTCCCTCCGTAACCGCCTTCGTAACCGCAACCCGCTGCAATCAACAAACAACCTGACAAAACCAAAACGCTTTTTCTGAACATATTTCTAACTCCTTTTTTAGTCACCGGACTTATACCACCGTGATTCATGGGGTAAAAGGCGTTTTTTAGATTGGTTATACTCCAGTGCTTCTCTTTTTGATCCGGGGAATTTATTTTTTTTTGGATTCACTGCCGGTATCCCGGCGGACGGATTTCACGAAAGATTCCAGGCTGTCGGCGATCACCCCGGCTTTTCGTGGCTTTGTTTCTACTTTTGAACCAAGGAGCACGGCCGCCCAGCGGTAGTTTTTGCTGTTGTCCAGCGAAATCTTAACAACCATGGAAAGCGGCACTGAGAGCAGCATGCCGACCGGTCCCCATAGCCAGCCCCAAAATATCAGGGATACAAACACCACGAGAGTCGAAAGCCCCAATTTCCGTCCCATCAGCATGGGCTCCAAGAAATTGCCGAGCACCATGTTTAGCGCCACGTAACCGCCCAGGAGAACGACCGCCCTCATGACTCCCTGCATTAAAAGGCAAAGCAGAACCGGCGGAATCGCGGCCAGAATGGATCCGAGATTCGGGATATAGTTCAACAAAAAGGCGAGCAAGCCCCAAAGGATGGGAAAATCCACTCCCAGCAAGGCCGTCCAACCGGCGGCCAAGACGCCTGTCAATAAGCTGATCGCTGTTTTGTACACGAGATATTTTTTTACATCGGACGCTACCCGGGAATACCTGCTCAAATCGGCTTCCCCGTCTCCGAGAGCTGCCCTGAGTTTAGCGGGAAACCCCGATACTTCCAGGAGAATGAATGTCACCGTAAGAATAACAAGAACAAAATTGGACAAAGCCGCGGCCAGCCCTTTCAGGGTTCCCCCCACGAGGCCCATCACCATTCCAGGGTCCATTGCGTCGATGAGCAGTCTTCCCGATACCGGGATTCCGCGATGTTCCAGCCACCCGGTCGCGGAAAGCACGAGAACGCGGAAACGCTCCTGGTACTTGGGAATCATGTATGTCAGCTGTGAAACCGAACTACCCACCAGGATCCCCAGGATTGCGACAAAGCCGATCATTCCCAAAACAACCCCGGAAACTGCAACAGCGGTGGGAATCCGTCGTCGCTGCAGCCAGATCACCACCGGAGCGCCTAAAAGAGAAAGAAAAATTGCCAGCAAAAAAGGGATTATCAAAGGCGCGGCTATCTTCAATCCTGCGAGTATGACCACCATCGCGGCGGCGACATATAACCACTGGGGCTTTTTTCGAATCGCTGTAGTACTGTCCATGGATCCATCCAAAAAAAGTTTCTATTTCCGAGGATCATGAAGGTTTTGATCGCCGGCGATTTCATCGAGCAGCTTTTGTCCCTCTTTATATATCGTTTCTGCGAGGCTTTGCAGCTTTTTTGAACAAGGCCCTCGATCCGGCGCCAGGTGTGCTCCGCAGATCCTGAAAAAAGAACATTCCAAGCATTTCCTGTGAAGACGCAGCCATGAGCCGCCGCCGCGCGCCGCGCTTTTTTCCAACGATTCGATTTCACCCAACAGTTCGGAAGGATGAACCGCTTCGTACAATCCGGGTTGAAGGATGATTTTACCGGCCGCGGGGTACATTCCCCAACGATCGGAAATCGGCGCAGCGTGTTTGTGTATGGTGTTTGCAAGCATCCACGTGTAAGGATAAACCTGGGATTTCCAGTTGGAATCGTGCAAAAATCTTTTCAAAACAAGCCGTACTTCCTCGTCCCAATTTTCCTTGCCCGCTATTGTGGGCAGGTAGTGAATGATCGTCGCTCCCAGCCGATCAAGGAACAGAGATGCTTTTTCAAGACCTTCGGTTTGAAACAGGACCACCCTTACAACGGGCGAATGCAACAAGTTCCGCCATGGCTCAAGCGAAGAGACTCGGTGGTTTTCAACCCATATTCTCAACATGCGGACCCCGCGCCCCAACAGTTTTTGGAGTGGAGTGTCAACACGTAGAGGGTCGTCGTCCTCCGTGGGAAGCAGCCACTTTTCATGCGCGCCGTTCGCCCGGTCGGTTCGGAAATCGCCACCAAGATAATCCGGGTCCGTGCCCACCACAATCGGCATGTCCGCGTCCTTGATTCGGACCCTATTGAGCGGTTCCGGTTCCGAACAAAGGGTTTCGGCCGAATTCCGCGTTTCCTTGAAAAACAGCTTCCAACCTTTGCAATAATAATGAGGGTTCATGAAATCTCCGGCGGTCAATTCCGCGTCGTCAGGACAACCGCCGCGACACAAGTTGAAGAACTCGCATCCTTTACACGGACCTTTTTTCAAGCAATCGGTCCGTTGTCGGATCTGAATGTTTTCCTCGCTGTTTTCCAGGATGTCCACAAACTCGTCTGTGCGGAGAGACCCCATATATTTTTCCGAATCCAACCGCCGCCCGCAGCCGGCCACGCGAAGATCATAGTTCACCCCGACATGACTCCACGTGCAATTTCCGCCGAAAGTACACGGAAAAGAAAGCCCCTTTCCGCCGGCAAAAAGATGATAAAAGTTTTCTATCGGAAGCAATCTTACCGACCTTCCCCGTTGGTTCCATATGCTGATCAATTCCACGAAATAACGGCCGAGATCTTCCGGTTCCATCAGGAGGCCATCCGCGGCGGATGCTTTTCCCTGCGGATATACAGGATTCACCTGCAGCACGAAACGGCTCGAGGTCACGGAACCCAAGGATTCCGCTATTTGGTACAATTTTTCGGGATGGTTCAGGGCCTTTGCCGTCACCACAAATATCGGATGCACTCTCATTCCGGCTTCGTTCAACCGCTGGTATGTTTCCAGCCAGGCGGGAAACGCGTCCTTGTTTTTGAGCGTTCGCCTTTCACCGAAAAGAGGATCAATGGACGACCCCACGCGGATTCCGTATCGCAACGAAACATCTATCATGGAAAGGGGAAACGAGATGAGATTGGACTGCATGTTGAATTGCAGTCCCACCGGTAGCTTGGAGGCGAGAGCGCAGGCTTTATCATACCAGTCCGCGCCCATCATCGTCGGTTCCCCGCCGTGAAAGGTCAACTTGAGATGTTCGAGCCGCCGGTTTTCGATCAAACGCTCAAGCTTTCCCACCAGGAATTCGAAATCAGCGAGGGACATCTTCATTTTGCCCGACGGCCCAATTGAACAAAAGGTGCACGCGGCGTTGCATGAATTGCAAACCTTCAAGATTACGTTGAGCCTTTTATCCGCGCCTACTCTTTTTTTGCTCTTCGGCGTCCGCCTGGTTGCCACGGATTTGCTCATCGGCCGAGCCTCCGGTAAACATGAGCCGCGCATCCCCCAGCCTTATTCAAGGATTGTTGATAATCAAACTTCAAACCGAAACTCTTTGTCAAAGTGCAGCGCTATTCTTCGACGTAATTGAAATAGATGTCGCCCACAATGCCGTTTGCCCGGGTGTCGACCCATACCACGTACGCGTTTCCATCCGCTCCCGCTGCGAGCCTGGGAGTGATGCAATCCACGCTTCCGGGCGCGGTGGAGACATCCATGCGAATGTCATGCGGCTGGAAACTCCAGCCGCTGTCCAGGGAGAAATTCAAAAAGATATCCCTCATTCCGTCGGGATTGCACGCAAAAGCCACGAATACCTTTCCGGCCCGGTCCGCTGCGAGTTGAGGTTCCGTGGCCGAACAGGGTGAAAAAGAAGCTCTCAGGCCCGAACCGAAAGTCACTCCATTGTCGGGCGAAGTAGCGACTCTTACCCGCGGTAAACCCTCCCTGAAATCCCGCCATCCCGCGTGTACAAGGTCGCCTTCGCCTCGTACGAGGGAAATCTCGTACGAATGATGATCCCCCTTGTCCCAGTCGAGTTGGAGATCGGAGATCTGCCAAGTATCCCCGTTGTTGGAGGAATAATTGTAACGAATATCCGAAAACCCGCGCCTTAGATCTTCCCATGCCACCGTGAGATCCCCGGTTTCATTTGCAACTATCCTGGGGAACTTGGATGAAGCCGCGCCGGGCGTTCCGGTGGAGATGCGTATATCATCCAAGAGAAAGGTTTGCCCGGAGTCGTCGGAATGATTGTAATAGATTTCCGCGGCGCCGTGTCGCGCGTCCGCCCACACAACGGACGCGCGTCCGCCGGCCGCGGCGGCCACTCGCGCGGACGTGGTGAATGCATCCACCGGATCGGCCGGCGCCTGGTTGACCCGGGCCGGTGAAGCCGAAGTCCAGTTCTCTCCGTAGTTATTCGAGGCCGCGAGCCTTATGTTTCTGTAGGAGTCGTCAAACCCGGCCCCTTCAACGAAATCTTCCCAGACCACAAACACGTTGCCGAATCCGTCCGCGGCCATGTCGATGTTGAGAGAGTCTTGAGTGTTGGTAGCATCCAGACGGGTTATGGATTCGAATTCTCCGGCGCCGCACGAGGCCGCGCGGCGGAAAAGTATCCTGCGGTAGTTGGTGCCCTGAAAGTCTTCGTAGGCCACATACACCCATCCCGCGGGATCCATCAACACCTTGGGCTTGACGGAGTGGGAGGTGCCTGAATCAAGTCTTTCTTCGGTAATCCAGCTCAGACCGCCGTCCGTGGAACACGTGTGAAATATCTGGGCGCGGCCGCCGCGTGAATCCAGCCAAACAACATGAATGCGATCTCCTGAAGCCGCCATGTTGACCTGAATTGAATTGTACTGCCCCGGGTTTGTTGCATCATCGAGCCGGATGTCCGACGCGACGACATCCACGCAGCCATCAGGATCTGTTATCCCGTCGCAGTCGTTGTCGATGCCGTCGCAAACATCGAAAGGTTCCGGGTCGATGTTGCCCACGCAGACCATGGTTCCGTTTATGCACTCGGTCACGCCGAATTGACAATGGCTGACATCGGTGACACCGCAAACCTCGCCTGATCCGAGGGTGTTGTCATCTATGAGTCCGTTGCAGTCGTTGTCTCTGCCGTCACACACCTCGGGTTCCGGCCCTATTTCTCCATCACAAATCAAAACTCCGCTTACACAAGCAGTAGAACCGAACTGACATTCCCCTACCGAGCTTCCGCACAAGTGGTTGGAATCAACCGTGTTGTTGTCGGTCAACCCGTCACAATCGTTGTCTTTGCCGTCGCAAACTTCCGGCTTGGGACCGATGCTTCCCGCGCACACACGGCTTCCCGCATAACACGTCCATATCCCGGTTTGACATTCACCCACATCCGTTCCGCAGACGCCTCCGGTGTCAACCGGGTTGTTGTCGACCAAGCCGTCGCAGTCGTTGTCCCTGCCGTCGCAAACTTCCGGTTGGGGCCCCACACCTCCCTGGCATTCCAATACCGCGTTTTCGCATACAAGGGTTCCCATCTGGCACTCTCCCACGTTGGTGCCGCAAGGTCCGCCGGAATCTATGGTGGCATTGTCGGTCAAGCCGTCACAGTCGTTGTCTCTGCCGTCGCAAACTTCCGGTTGCGGACCTCTTCCTCCCGAGCATATCAAGGTGCCTGCAGAACAAACCCAGACTCCCTGCTCGCATTCACCCACGGACGATCCGCAGGGTCCGCCTGCATCAACCGGGTTGTTGTCAATTAAGCCGTCACACGCGTTGTCGATTCCGTCGCATATCTCGACCCCGCCGTTTGTCACGACGCAAGCGTATTCGCATCCGTCGTCAGGATCGCCGTTTAAGTCCACGTAGCCTTCCGCGCATGAAATAATTTCACAAACCCCGTTTATGCAATCGGTCACCGCGTTAGGTCGACTGCACACGTTACCGCATGCGCCGCAATTCATTATATCGGAAGACGTATCCACGTTATCGTCTATCAGGCCGTTGCAATCATTATCGCGGCCGTCGCATATCTCGACTCCGCCGTTTGTTTCGACGCACGCATATTCGCAACCGTCTTCTTTCAAACCGTTCAGGTCTATGAAACCCTCAAAGCATGAAACGATCTCACACACCCCTTCCCGGCATTCGGATTCAGCGTTGTTGAAAGCGCAAACGACTCCGCAAGCTCCGCAATTCAGGGGATCATTTTGCAGGTCAAACCCCTCGTCGGTAAGCCCGTTGCAATTATTGTCCAGCCCGTCACATGCTTCGACCCCTCCGTTTGAAGGGATACAGTAATACTCGCATCCGTCTTCCAGGTCGTCATTGAGGTCATGATAACCCGGCTCGCACCCCAAAAATACGCATTCACCGTTTCGGCAGTCGGTGTACGCTCCCGGAAGCGCGCAGCTGTTTCCGCAAGCACCGCAGTTTTCAGGATCCCGCTCGAGATCAAATCCCTCGTCGGTGATCCCGTTGCAGTTGTTGTCCCTGCCGTCGCATATTTCAACCCCGCCGTTTGTTATCACGCAATCATATGCATCCACTTCGATGCCTGAATCCACCTCGGGAACATAGTCGTCGGTTCCATCGAACTGATACGGAGTCATGTCACACCCGGTGGAAATCACTGCCGTGAGCCCGGATGCAATAAGAAAAACCCGGATGAAGTTTTTTATGGACCTCTTTTCGCCGTGTTTCTTTTGAGTGTTCAAACGTACCGAACTACAATGGTTCTTGCGAATTCCGATTCTTTTCAAAAGAATCAAGGACAACAATAAAACCATCCAGAAAAAGCTTTTGGAAGATTCGCCCGCGCCTCCCGCGCTGCATGTACATCCGCCCGCGCCGGCGCTCAAAACTTTGTCTCCTTCTTTGCCGGGAATGACTCCCTGAGGATCCATGCATTGGCCGTTTACGCACACTCCTCCAAGTGGGCAGGTCACCCCCCGGCAAGGATCGTCCACGCACCGTCCTTCCACGCAAACTCTGCCTTCTCCGCACTCAACTCCTCTGCACGGGTTGAGAACGCACTCTCCATTTATGCATTCATATCCACTTTGACACTCCACTCCCGCGCAGGAATCGTCCACGCACACACCGTCTATGCAGGACCTTCCTTCTCCGCACACAACCCTTTCGCACGTTTCCACGCAATCTCCCATGCGGCAGAACCGGCCGTCTCCACAGACCACGTCTTCACATGGATCCGCGACACATTCGCCGTCCAGGCAGATCTCCTCGCCCGGACATCCGTACCCGTAACAATTATCCTCGATGCACCGGCCCTCCTCGCAGAAATACCCGTCAGGGCATTCCATGATATCGCAAAGCGCCACGCACTCGCCATCGACACATACTTCCCCAGGTTGACAAACCACTCCGTAGCAAGGTGTGGCCACACAATAACCGTCGTCGCAAACCATTCCCCCTGGACACTCGAACTCCCCGGGAGTGCAGGGCAGGCGGCATGCGCAGTCAATGCATTCAAAAGGCTCGGGGCAATAGGCGTCATTATCCGTTACTCCATCGCAATCATCATCCATGCAGTTGCATGATTCAGGTTGTGGATTCACCGCGCCCACGCATACGAGGCTTCCTGCTATGCACTCCAGCACGCCGAGTTCGCATCTTCCCACATCGGTAATTCCGCAGGCTCCTCCGCCCCCTGGATTCCCGTTATCGATCACTCCGTCGCAGTCATTGTCCTTGCCGTCGCAAATTTCCGGTTGCGGACCCACCGCGCCCTGGCAGATAAGCGATCCGCCCACGCATACGTAAACTCCCGGTTCGCACTCCCCCACGCTGGAACCGCATACGCCGCCTTCGTCTATGGGATTGTCGTCTATCAAGCCGTTGCAGTCGTTGTCCCTGCCGTCGCACACTTCGGGTTGCGGACCCACCGCGCCCTGGCATACCAGACCGCCGTCTTGGCACACCATGACACCGGCCTGACATTCACCCACATCCGAACCGCAGGATCCCCCCGCGTCCATGGGATCATTGTCGGTTACCCCGTCGCAATCATTGTCCAACCCATCGCATACTTCCGGCTGCGGACCCACCGCTCCGTGGCAGATCAGC
>SLPX01000085.1 GCA_007131745.1 Myxococcales bacterium | reverse complement strand
GCGCCTAACCCCAATCTTCGACCACGGGACGGCGGATTTAAGGTGGAATCTGCGGTTCCCTGTTCCGTGTCCTGGTGGCCAGCGAGTCGCCTGTCCGTGATGTTGTTGTGAGATGGGGGGTTATTCCCAGCAGTCGGGGTCTTCTTCATCGGTGTAGCAGTCTTCGTCGTTGTCTATGCCGTCGTTACAAAGAAGTTCGGTTGGGGGTACGAGGCTGCATCGTCCGTCCGCGAATGTTTGGGGCGGAGGGTCTTCGGCCCGGACCACCCGGAAGCCTGCTGCATACGGACAGTTTGTTTCCGCGCTGAGGTACCAGCACGCGCTGGATCTGCCGATGCAGGTTTCCTCTCGGCAAGGGGGTTCCTGGCGGGGAACCGCTTCTCGGAGCCGGATATCTCTTCTGAGGTCGGGCGGGCCGTCGGGATAGAGCAAGGGCGCGCAGTAGATGTTTCGCTCGGGGCCGAATGTTGTGGGGCCTTGTCCGTCGGGGCAGTGACAGAAACCGTGTTCGTCGAAGTTGCATTCGTTCATGTCGTCTTGGGTGCAGAGTCCGTTTCGGCAGACTCGGTTGCACGAGACCACTTCCATTCTTTGTTCTTCGTCACTGTTGCGTCTTTCGATGTCGAAAATCGTGCATCTCGGGAGGCAGGGCGAGCAGAAGGTTCCGGGCGGGCCCTGAGGGCATCCTGCAAAAGGCTGCACCGGGCATTTTTCGGTCATACGATCCACGAGTATGTGTCCGATTCCCTTGAGGGGCGATGAAAAATCCGAACTGCAAACGCTGGAATACGCCCAGGTTTCCATGCTGTCTTTCGTGTTGAAATAATCCACGAACGCGTTGACTCTGACGGCCGGGTCCGCGCCGTGCTGTGAACCGGTCGGGAAGCAGGAAGGTTTCAGCGCGGGACAGGATTCTTCACCCCGGCCGCAAGATTGCATCTCGACAATGATGGTTTCGGGCACAGGGGCCGCGATTGCGCCGACGATAAGCATCATCGGGTCCTTGATTGATTCAATGAATGAAGTGTACCGGTGGATTGGGTGGAGCATCATGGAGGGGTCGCTTCTTTCATGAGTGCATTGGGTGCGGCTTCCAGGGGTTCGGCCGTCTTGGTTGCATTTGATTCCGAACTCGAAACATCTGAACGAATGGAGATAGCCGAGTTGGGAGTTGATGTTGTCTTGTGAACGATCCGGGTTGTACAAAACGTCGGGGGTTGAAGCGGAGCAATCGTCTTCATCGGTCACCACTATGATGGAAAGAAACGCGTCCTGTCTCAGAAAACCCTTGTTTTCGACCGTTTCCTTGACATCCAGGGCTTTTCTCACCGCTTCGAGTTGTTGTTCGAAACCGCAGCCGTAGATGCCGACGTCCGCGTAACAGCTGAAAACTTCTTCAAGAGACCCCTGGTAGTTTTTGCATCTCGGACAGCCGTATTCGTTTTCGTAGAAGATGAGATCGCGGCCGTCGATGTTAGAGCAGTTTTGTTGCGCGCAGGTGTGCGAAGCGCATGTGTGTGATTCCGGAGAACGATTTCTTTCGATGTCGCACCCTGGCGGTGCAATGTCCACGATGTAGCGCTCCCCGGGGCCGATACAGTGGGCTCCTCTGTCGCGGACCCGGTTTTCCTGAGGTTGAACACGGTGGTCTTCCATGGCGAGTGACATGCCTAGAATGCCGCGGTCTCCGCCGGTTCCGTTACACAGTGGAATTTCCATGTGGCTGCCCGCTCCGAGGTCTGATGTGACCACGCCGATGTGTACATTGGGAAGGCCGCCGGACATGGTCGCCAAGGTGTTCATCAAAACCGGGAAGTTGGTTTTCAGGTTCTCTTGATGTCCTGCCATGGAATGCGAATTGTCGATGAGAAACAGGATATCCACGTCCCGATCCGCGGACTGAGGCATGATGAATCGTTCGACCACCTCGGTATCGGGTACGGGTACTTTCATGGGTCGTTGGATGCACGCCCATGTAAGCGCCAAGCCGGCTGTTACGATCAAGAATCCGGTGCAACGTAGTTTGTTTCGAGTTCTCATTTGATTTGCCTCCTTCCCGTATCAAAGGGCGAGAATTCCCGGAGCCGTGGTGCAACGACCAAGGTAGTTGGGTACACGAATCCGTGGATCCGTGGATATGCAGATCCGTGGATCAGCGAATCCTCATGCTGAATAAAATGAAAATTCAGCACGAAGGGACGCTCGGGAATCAAGCTTGTTTGCTGGATTGGTGCTATTCAGCGCTCTTGTTTTATAAGTGGCAAGCCGGATGAAAAAAGGATGTGTTTTTTTTGATTTTGTTTTTTTAAGGGTTTCGAAGTTATTTCTTCACCGCGGTGAGACACTGGTTTACGAAGAACGGTCTGCACGGGGGTAGTTTTTCCAAGAACGCATCCAGCAAGAGAGATGGTTTCACCGGTACCGGTATGCGTGCGTAGGTGAGGGCCGCGAGCGGGGCGAACATGAACAGATTGCAGGAGACCTGAATGAAACCTGCCCGGAACGCGAGGTTTTGCAGCTGTTTCCGGTCCGGGTGGATTTCGTGTTGGGAGTCTTCCAGGAGACCCAGCGTCGTGGAGATTTTGTCCCAGAAAGGAACCGGGCAGGTGGCGACCAGGATGCCGGATGGATGGAGTACATTGCGGGCTTGTTTCATCGCTTCGAGAGGATCGTTGAGATGTTCCAGCACGGCGAGCGCGGTCACTGCATGGTATTTTTTGGACGCGACCTCGCTGGGAAGACGGGCGATGTCCCCCCTGACGAGCCGGGTGTTGGTGAGATGCGGCGGAATACAGGATGGAATGTCATCTGATAGTTCCACCCCGGTAAGAGAACGGGGTTTCAACAGACCTTGCATTTCCACGAGGGCGCGGCCGTCCGCTGCGCCGAGGTCCAGGATGTCGAGACCCGATGTCGAGCCGAAGTGTTTTTTGATGCTTTGCGCGGCCATGGCCGCCCTGCACTTGTAGCGGAATACGAGCTCGGTCCGTTGAACTCTTTTTCGGGCGTAATCGCGGTTCAGCAATCCCGAGGCTGAAGTTGAATGAGTCGGCCGGTTTGTCGGCCGGAGGGGTGGATGTGAATCATTGTCTCCGGGTTTCATCTTGAGATAGATTCTTCATGCCGCGGGTTCAGCGGCGGATGGGTTGTTGCATCATGCCGGGAGGCATGCCTGGAGGACCGGCTCCCGGAGGAGGAGGTTGCCTCTTTTTCCAGTTTTCAGGAGCCTTGTACAGCTGGGTCAGAGGGTACGAGCCGATTATGTATACATCAGGTCTGCCTCTCACCTGGACGTAATACTGTCGTTTTTCATGCTCGTTTCCGATCAGCAGTTCCACCGGTCTTCTTTGGCCCTTGAGGGTCAGGAGCACGCGGCCCTCCGGTTTGGCCAGACCGGTGATCTTGGTGTCAGTGGTGTCCGAAAACGCGCGCGCGTTGAATCGGTCTTCGAGTAGTTTGATGAGCCGGTCCACGCCGCCTGAATCCAGTTCCAGGCCCTTGGGTTCGAGCGCTTTCCAGACCATTTGAGGCTCCGCTGGTTTTGCGGGGGGGTCCTCTTTTTCTTCGGGCGTTTCATCAGGAGGTTGATCCGTTGTGTCTTCTTTCTTTTCTTCTTTCGGCGCGGGCGCTTTGGCCAGCACTGTTTTTCCGTCCGGGTGCTGAACCTCTATACGCACGATTTCCGATGGGTCCAGCTTGAATATGGTCTTGTCCCTGAATTCGGAGATCTTCTTTTCCAGGTTCGTAACGGTCGTGGCGGCCACCGCGAAAATCTGCGGGTTTCCGGCCAGCTTGATGTACCTGGTTTTGGTATCCTCTTCTTCTTTTCCCAGCAGTATTTCGTAAACCGCGTAATCCGGATTGGCTGCGAGAGCATCGAATTCGGGAATTCCGGTCAGGGTTTTCACTGGTTCGGCTGTTTGGGGTTTTTCAGGTTCGGATTCCGCGGCTTCCGTTTCACCTTCTGCTTCACCTTTTGGTTCACTTTCCGGTTCTTCTCCGATGATTCGCACTTCAGGTTCTCTTATGAAAGCTGCAAAAATTCTTCGTTCGGGTTCGGTCAGGCCCACTCCGTCGGCACTCTTGTCGTCCGCGAAATCCCTTGTGCGCAAGCGTGCAATCGAAGTGGCTGTGCGCGCGATGTCGTTTCTGTCCAACTCGTCGATTTCAGGCGAAGACGAAACGAGTCTCCAATTTGTGCGCTTGTCCTTGGATTCGGCCGCATCAGAATCTCTCAGAGCGGCCAGGTATTCCCCGTCTCCGTCCTTTATGACCAGGCCGGCTATGAGGTCCTGCCGCTCGCTGATTATCACGGTGTCACGCCAGGCGTTCGCAGATGTATCGAAAACGTTGGTCAGCGAACCCATCACTTTCCAGACGGCGTCCGCTCCGTGTTTTCTGACAGCTGTGTATTGTTGGGCGCGGTCGCCGATCTTGGCGCTTACGGTGTTTCCGATAATCATGTCGGCCAGCACGCGGTCGCCCGCCAGAAGCCTGGCCCTGACTCCGCTTTTGTCGCCGACCCGGTAATCGCTGAAATCCTCTTTCCTGTCCGTGATCACTTCCCAGAATTCGAGGCTTTCGACCCGGTTTATGAGTTGACGGATTTTACCGACGTTGCCCTTGTATTGAATAGGCTCCACCATCTCCCATTCGCCTACATCATTTTGAGCGTCGCCTTCCTTTACACGCTTCAATACGATTCTGTCATCTTTGCTGATGATTTCGATTTGGTCCAGGTCTCTCTTGACCGGAGATTGCCATGTTCTTCTTTCTTGGGGGTCTTGGGGCGGCTCGACCTGCAGGGCAGGGAAGGGATGAGGTTCCACTTCTTGTCGCACACCGGGATCTTGACGAATCGTTACCATGTAGGCTGCAGCGCCGACGATGATCACGACCGCGAGGACCACTATGACTTTCTTGTCCATGGGGGCCTCCGTTTCCTTTCAGTCAATGCTTTACGGTTAAAAAACAAACATTCCGTGAATCATATTTCCGACCGGCTGCGTTTGAAACGCCTGTAGATTGCCAGCAGGAATCCCAACAGGACGACCAGGATGGGAAGTCCCAGCATGTTGGCCGCTTTTATCAGCAGCAACGTGTTTCTATCGTCCGGAAGGGTCAGCGCCCGGTCCTGGGCTGTCTTGTTTCGAAGTTGTATCAGGGTCTCATCTTGGGCCAGCCTGTCCATTATATTCTGGAGAAAGATGGCGTTTCCTTGCATCTGGCGGCTTAGCCACAACATGTCCGCGTCTCCTATGACCACAACTCTGACCTTGCTTTTGGATTTGCCGATCATAGACGGGTCTTCTCCGGCAACCGAACTGGGCAAGCGGCCCTCTATGAGAGCGCCCATCACGTAAGCCCTTGTCGGTTCACCCGAAGGCGGCCTTGGTTTTCGCTGCATATCGAAAATGAAAGGCGGTTCCTGGGTCCACGCCTTGTCCGAGGACGCCATTATCGGAAGAATCACGAAAGATTGTCCCTCGGGTATTTTGTCCGCGCTCTCACCGAGGTAGGCCCGGTTGATTTCCAGGGAGGAAGCCAAAAACGGCGTGATCGTGTTTCTGAGTCCGGGCACGCGGACGGCTGGAATCGCCGGGTGGAATATCATTCCACGTTGAGTCGGGAAGAGCTGGAGTTGCTGATCCATCACGATGTCCGCGTTGACCCTGACGCCCCAGGTGTCGAGCAGGTCTTCCAATCCGCTTTCCGCGGCCATGAATATGTTGGGCATCTCCTGGCCGGGCATTTGTTGCTGCATTTGTTTCCGGGTCATCCCGTCCAGCATGAACAGCGCTCCCTTTTCACCCTTCATCAGGAACTGGTCGATGTTTTTAACTTCTTCCGGGGTATAGGGACGCTGAGGCGTCAACATGACCAGTATGTCTACTTCGTCCGGGATCGGTTTTGTTACGGGAGCTATTTCAACTTCATAATGGTTGAACATGGAACTCAGGAATTCCTTCACCCTTTCTTCTTGTTGTGCAGGAAATTCCCCGTGTCCGGAGACGAATCGAATTTTCTTCCTCTTTACAGTGAGCCTCTTGATCCTTTCGGTCAGGAGATACTCGATGTTTTGCTCGATTCCGGGAAACAGCCGGGGTATAACTTCTACGGATTCACCGGTTTCAGGGCTGTGATACTGAATGACCATGCCGAAAGTTATGGTCTTGGCCTCCAGGGCCGTTGATGTCTGCGCCCTTGCTACAAAGTCCGTGTTCCCGTATCGTTCAGCCTCTTTCTTGAATTTTTCGTCCTCTTCCGGGTGTATGATTTCCCATTTGAATCGACCATTTGAAGCGTTTCTGTATTCTTCCAGGAGATCCCTGATGTATTGCGCGGTGGATGTGTAACCCGGGATCAGGTCCCTGGAAACAAACAGCTTTACCCTCAAGTCCCTGGGAAGATCACTTACCAACTCCTTGCTGGCATCGGAAAGGCTGTAAAGCTTGTCTTCGGTAAGGTCCGCGCGAGTGTATACTCTTGCAGATATCACGTTTACCAGAACCAGGCCGACTATCACCAGCCCGGTGAAGACAATCGTGTTTATCCCGAACCTCAGTCTTCGCCCTGCGTCGACTGAATGTTCTTCGTCCTCATCCTCGGTTGCTTTTTCGGCCTTTTTGGGCTTGTCGGATTTCTCAGCCTTGTCGGGCTTGTCGGATTTCTCGGCCTTTTCCGGCTTGTCGGATTTCTCAGCCTTTTC
>SLPX01000175.1 GCA_007131745.1 Myxococcales bacterium | reverse complement strand
TGAAGGGATTTGGCCGAGTCGCCGACGATGCTCCCCGAAGGGGAGCTTCAAACGGCGACGTCCGGCGTTTCCGGAGCCTGCGAAAACCCATGGCCTCGGCAGCACTGTGTTCCGCGGTTTGTCCGCTGCGGTTTTGCGGCTTGTTAAAAGAACAGTGTCGTCGGGCTAAAGGAGCCGCACCCCGTTTTGGGGTTGACTGTTGTAATATCCGGCTGCATGTGTAAAAACTCATCCTTGAAAAGATCCTGGGAACTTATTTTTGAGTCAGCCCTAAGTTAAACGGACGGCTTGGTTCATGACCACATCTCGGTTGATCAAGATCAAAAAAGGATTGGATCTTCCAATATCCGGAGAACCCGAGCAACGAATCGATGTAGCGCGGAAACCATCATCAGTGGCGCTTGTCGCCGCGGATTACATTGGGTGCAAGCCCACGATGCGCGTAAAACCTGGTGACAGGGTTCTGTTGGGGGAACCTCTTTTTGAAGACAAGAAAAACCCGGGCGTGATGTTTACGTCTCCCGGGGGGGGAGAAGTGACTGGTGTTTACCGCGGGGAAAAACGCGCGTTGCAATCGGTGGTCATTGCTCTCGAAGAAGATGAATCTTCGGTGGAATATGATTCCGTTCGAGGTCGGGATGAAGGGATGATCCACGAAGATGAGGTGAGACGGATTCTTCTGGAGTCGGGTTTGTGGACTGCATTTCGCACCCGGCCTTTCAGCAAGGTGCCCCGGGCAGGGTCGACACCCGCGGCGATTTTTGTAACCGCCATGGACACGAATCCTTTGGCGCCGGACCCGGACGTGGTTGCAGCGGGGCGTGAAGAGGATTTTTTGGCGGGGCAAAGGATCATCGCGAAGCTTACCCCCGGGAACACTTATGTTTGCAGAAAGCCCGGGTCCAAGATGGCCGCAGCAGATGGAGCGAATATCAAAGCGGTTGAATTCGCCGGGCCGCACCCCGCGGGTACGCCGGGGGTGCACATTCATTTTTTGGAACCGGTTTTTCGCGAAAAAACTGTTTGGCACTTGGGGTATCAGGATGTGATCGCTATCGGCGCTCTGTTTCGAACTGGACAACACGATGTGCGGCGGATCGTTTCACTTGCCGGGCCGCAGGTGAAATCCCCTCGACTTTTGGAAACCCGCGTCGGAGCGTCCCTGGATGATCTCACAGCGGGAGAAACCGCGGCAGGAGAAAGCCGGGTGATTTCCGGATCGGTCTTTTCGGGAAGAACCGCGCAGGGCGAAATCCATGGATATCTGGGGCGCTTCCATAACGGGGTGTCGGTCGTTGAGGAGGGCCGCGAGCGGCGTTTCCTGGGATGGACCATTCCATGGATGGATCAATTTTCCGTGTTGAATCTTTTTCTCTCAAAATTGTCACCGAAACGGCGCTTCCCTTTTAATACAAACATATACGGCGGGCGAAGGGCCATAATGCCGATAGGAGTGTATGAGCGGGTGATGCCGATGGATATAGCAGCGACTCATCTCCTCAGGAGCTTGTTTTCCGGAAACACCGAGCGGGCCGAACAACTCGGGTGTTTGGAACTCGATGAAGAGGATCTGGCTCTTTGTTCTTTCGTGTGTCCGGGAAAAAACGACTTCGGGGTTGCGTTGAGGGCCACACTCGACCGTATCGAAAGGGAAGGCTGATGCGGTTTTTGCTTCGGTTTCTGCAAAGCCAAAAGCCCCGTTTCGGAAAGGGGAAAAAGCTTGAAAAGTTTTTTCCCTTATACGAGGCGCTGGACACTTTTCTTTTTTCCACCGGCGAGGTGACCGGGGGAGCGCCGCACGTGCGGGATGCTTCGGACATGAAGCGCATCATGATCATCGTGGTCGCCGCGTTGTCTCCCTGCATGTTCATGGCGATGTATAATACCGGTCTCCAAACGCAGCTTGCGGTTTTGGGAGGAGCGTCCCCGCTTTCCGGCCTGCGCACCGACTTGTTTCTTTGGCTTGGTTTCAGGTTCGAAACCATGGGTTTTATCGGGCGGTGCGTGTACGGCGCGATGTGGTTTTTGCCCGTTTATTTCGTTACCTTGCTTGCAGGGGGGTTGGCCGAGGTTATCTTTGCTGTTGTGCGCAAACATGAAATCAACGAGGGGTTCCTCGTTACGAGCGCGCTTTTTCCTCTCATTCTTCCGGCCACCACTCCGCTTTGGCAGGTGGCTCTGGGCGTTTTGTTCGGGGTTGTCATCGGCAAAGAAATATTTGGTGGAGTAGGTATGAACATATGGAATCCGGCGCTCATGGGCCGTGCATTTCTGTATTTCGCCTACCCAGCGGAAATCACCGGTGACGCCGTCTGGGTTGCCGCGCAAACAGGACCGGATTCATACAGCGGAGCGACCTGGATGGTGGCCGCCAAGGAACACGGCATCGAGGGTTTGGTACATGGGGTGGAGGGGTTGACCAACGGAGCGCTCACCTTCTGGGATGCTTTTTTAGGATTCATACCGGGTTCGATGGGTGAAACATCCGCGCTTTTATGCATATTGGGAGCGGTTTTCCTTATCGTTACCAAAGTGGCTTCCTGGCGGATCATGCTCGGAATGGTCCTGGGCAGTGGGATCATGTTCGCTTCATTCAACCTGATGGCATCTCCAGGCGGAAACCCGGCTCTTTCAGTTCCGTTTTATTGGTACTGGTTGCTCGGAAGCTTTGCATTTGCAACCGTGTTCATGGCCACGGATCCGGTCACTGCTCCTTATACCGACACGGGGCGGTTCATCTACGGATTGCTCATAGGAGTGTTCGGCGCGGTCATCAATGTGTTCAACCCGGCCTACCCGGGTACATGGATGTTGGCGATTCTGTTCATGAATACATGGTCTCCTCTTATCGACCACTTTATCGTCAATAGAAATATCAAGAGAAGGGCGGCCCGAAATGCAACGTAGCGACACATCATATACCCTTGTGTTCGCGGGAATCGTTTGCATAGTGTGTTCGATCATCGTATCCGGAGCGTCGGTCCTGCTGCGCGATCGGCAACAGGAAAACATGCTTTTAGAGCGTCAGCGCAATGTACTCGTAGTTACCGGGGTGGTCGAGGATCCTCGGCGGCTTTCTACCGAAAAAGTGCGGTGGTATTTTGATTCCGCACCGGATGTCGACGTTCCTTGGTACATAGAAGAAATCCTTGTAGATCTTGAGACCGGAATGGAAGCGGAGTTGGACAAGGTGAAAATGCCGTTTGATATGGAGCGCGCGGCGCGGGACCCTGATATGAGCCGGCCCGTGGACGGGGAACATGCCAGGGGAGCCCAGATACGCACTGTTTCACGTTACGGCACGGTTTATCTCGTGAGGAAGCGTGGGCAGGATGAAGTGGTGCAGATAGTGATCATGATTCGGGGACAGGGTCTTTGGTCGACCATGGCCGGTTATCTTGCCATGGAAGCGGACGGCAAGACCATCAGGGGAATCACGTTTTACGAACACGGCGAAACACCGGGACTTGGAGGCGAAATAGATAATGTGGATTGGCAAAGACGGTGGGAAGGCCGGGTTGCATATGACGACCAAGGTTCGCCGGCCATGGTCATGCGAAAGGGGGGAGCGGGGCCCCCCGGGGAAGACCCGCACGGTTTCGACGGGTTGTCCGGCGCGACGATCACGGCGCGCTCTGTCGAGCACACGGTCAACTTCTGGCTGGGGCCTCATGGATATGGCCCCTTTTTGAAAAGATTTTCGGGTGAACAGGACTGAAAGAAGGACGATGATGAGGTTCGGAAAAAAAGAAAAAGAAACTTTGACAGGTCCTCTTTTCGACAACAACCCCATAGCGCTCCAGGTGCTCGGGGTTTGCAGCGCCCTGGCAGTGACTACCCAGGTGAAAACCGCGTTGGTAATGTGTTTGGCTCTCACATCCGTTACCGCTCTGGCGAATTTTACCATCAGCATGATACGTAAAAAAGTGCCCTTTTCGGTTCGCCTCATTGTGCAGATGACAATTATTGCATCCCTTGTGATCGTGGTGGACCAGGTTTTAAAAGCTTATCTTTTTTCCATCAGTAAACAGCTTTCAGTCTTTGTAGGGTTGATTATCACCAATTGCATTGTTTTGGGTCGAGCCGAGGGTTTTGCCATGCAGAATAATCCTTACTTGAGTTTTCTTGACGGGCTGGGAAACGGGTTCGGCTACAGTGTGATCTTGTTGGGCGTGGCATCGATTCGAGAATTGATTGGCTCCGGACGATTCTTCGGGTTTACTGTTTTGACACCGGTTGCGGAAGGAGGATGGTTTCACCCGAATGGCATAGCGCTCATGCCTCCGTCCGCGTTTTTCTTGATCGGCCTGTTTATTTGGGCGCTAAGGACATGGAAACCCGAACAGGTCGAAGCCGACTGAGGAGGGCTCATTAATGCAGGAAACATTGCAGCATTACCTGGGTCTGAGCATAAAGGCTGTGTTTGTTGAAAACATGGCCCTTGCCTTTTTCCTGGGCATGTGTCCGTTTCTAAATTCATCAAAGAAAGTTGAAACCGCGGTCGGACTCGGAGCAGCGGTCATCTTTGTTCTGGGGCTGACGGTGCCTTTGAACCATCTTGTCTACAGGTTTTTCCTGATGGAAGGCGCGCTGACGTGGATACCGGGTGCGCCTGAAAGTTTTGCTCGGTTGGATCTCTCTTTTCTGAGTTTCCTTACTTTCATCGGGTCCATCGCGGCCGCGGTCCAACTCGTTGAAATGACCATTGAGCGCTATGCACCCAAGCTGTACGTGTCACTGGGCGTGTTTTTGCCATTGATCACGGTAAACTGCGCGATTCTGGGAGGTTCTTTGTTCATGATGCAGCGGGAGTATAATTTCGGTGAAAGCGTTGTTTTCGGCTTCAGCTCGGGAATGGGATGGGCCGCGGCTATGATAGCGCTCGCCGCGATTCGAGAAAAGCTGGAGTATAGCAATATACCGAAAGGATTGCGAGGTCTTGGAATTACATTCATCACAGCGGGCCTTATGGCGCTCGGATTTCTTTCGTTTTCCGGGATCCAACTCTGACGTGCGAGGAACGGAACCATGATAACCATTTTGATGGGCATGTTCATGTTCTCATTCGTGATACTTGGGTTGGTTTGCGTGCTCATGGTCGCAAAAAAACGGTTGGTGAGTTCAGGGGAAGTTTCCATCGTCATTAACGAAGACGAGGAAAAGGCATTGAAGACATCGGTGGGGTCGGCCTTGCTTTCGGTTCTTGCGCAGAATTCCATTTTTGTTCCTTCCGCGTGTGGAGGAAAGGGTACATGCGGTGTTTGCAAGGTCGTTGTGCATGAGGGGGGAGGCGCTCTTCTCCCGACGGAAAAGGGCTTGGTGTCGCGCGGGGAAGAACGCGCAGGGGTGCGTCTTTCATGCCAGGTCAAGGTAAAGCAGGACATGCGCATAGAGGTTGCGCCTGAGATTTTCAGCGCCAAGCAATGGGAATGCACCGTACAGTCGAACCGGAACGTGGCGTCTTTCATAAAGGAACTCGTCTTGGAGCTTCCCGAGGACGAGGAAATGGATTTCCGGGCGGGGGGATACATTCAAACCGAGTGTCCTCCGCACCATGTCCGGTTCTGGGATATCGACGTGGATGAACAGTTCAGGCCCGAGTGGGACAGATACGGGCTTTGGGAACTCGAGTCCATTGCGGAGGAACCGGTGAGCCGGGCCTATTCCATGGCCAACTATCCCGGGGAAAAGGGAGTCATCATGCTGAATGTTCGCATTGCTACTCCTCCGCCCGGCGCGCCGGCAAAAACCCCTCCGGGCATCATGTCTTCTTATCTTTTTTCACTTAAACCCGGGGACAAGATCCTGGTATCAGGGCCTTTCGGTGATTTTTTTGCCAAAGATACGGACGCGGAAATGGTTTTCATAGGTGGAGGGGCAGGCATGGCGCCCATGCGGTCTCACATATTCGACCTTTTTTACCGGTTGAAGACGAAAA
Source organism: Myxococcales bacterium (assembly GCA_007131745.1). The sequence continues at coordinate 16,042 of SLPX01000175.1, read as the reverse complement.
GAAAAGTTTCTTTCTGGTACGGGGCACGGAGTCTTTTAGAAGCTTTTTACTTAAAAGATTTTGACAAGATCCAGGAGGATAATCCGAACTTTGAATGGCACCTGGCATTGTCTGAGCCGCAACCCGAAGACAACTGGGATGGACATGTCGGTTTCATTCACCAGGTTCTCTACGACGAATATCTCAGGGATCACGAGGCTCCTGAAGATTGCGAATACTATATTTGCGGGCCGCCCCTGATGCTTTCGGCTACCAGGGAACTCCTGGACAATCTCGGCGTTGAAAATGACAACATCATGTTCGACGATTTCGGCTGATGGGCGGAGCGCTCTTGCAGCCTTTGTGACTATGGTTTTCGCCCTGTGTTCTTTTGCCGGTTGCAGGGCGGCCGGGTGCGGGAACGCTCAGCGGGACGGTGTTTCAGAAAGCACGGTTTTCAGTGGAACCACAATGGGAACATCGTGGAGGGTCGTCATATCGCATCACGATGGAGAGTCTGCTTCTTGCCGAAGAGCCGTTGAGGATTTGAAGTTCAAGATCGAAGAAGAATTGAAACGAATCAACCGGATGATGTCCGCGTTTGATTCGGAATCCGAATTATCTCGTTTCAACAAGCACGAAAGCACGGAACCGTTTTCTGTTTCCCCCGAAACTGCTTATGTTTTCGACCTCGCTCAGAGAATAAGCAGAAAAACCGGGGGCGCTTTCGACATAACAGTGGGCGGGCTTGTAAATGCTTGGGGTTTCGGCACGGACGGTCGTGTGAAATCTCCTTCGGATGAAGACCTGAGCGTTCTGCGAGACGCGGTAGGCTACGAGTTGTACGAGGTAGACACAGAGGCGAACTTTCTGAGGAAACATAATCCCCGTGTTACCTGCACGCTCGCGGGAATAGCGAAGGGTTACGGCGTGGACCGCCTGGCCTCCGTTCTGGATGAAAATGGTTGCAAGGATTACCTGGTCGACATCGGGGGCGAGTTGCGCGCCCGGGGTCGCAACCCGGACGGCCGCATTTGGAGAGTTGGAATAGAACGTCCCTTGGTCGGCCGACGCGAAGTTGAACTTGTCGTAGAACTTGAAAATTATGCACTCGCCACTTCGGGGGATTACCGAAACTACCATGAAACCGAGAAAAAAATTCTTACCCATACCATAGATCCACGGACTGGTTTGCCCAAGACCCGGAAGCTTGTGTCGGCCACGGTTCTTCACGAAGAATGTGCTGCCGCGGACGCTTTTGCCACTGCTATGATGGTTTTGGAACCCAGCGAAGCAAAGAAGCTGGGATCATCGTTGGACCTTCCCCTTTTGTTGTTGGTCCGGGAAGACTCTGGAGAATTTGTTCGAATGATGACCCCTGGTTTCAAGGAAAGACTCCAGAGGAAAACTTCCGCTCAAAACCCCCTGCCGGCTCAAAGCGGTTCAATGATATTTACCATTTTAGCGGCTTTCGTGTTTTTCGGTATGGCGATGTTGGGATTGGGCTTGAGGAAAATTCTGAGCGGCCGCGAACTCCATTGCGGCTGCGCTCACAAGGGCGAAATCGGACACGCCTGTTGCGCTCAAACCGGTGAATCCCGCACAGACCATCAACCATGTTCCACATGTAAAACCGGTGGAGCGAAGGGGAATTAACCAAGCAAACCGCTTCTTTCTCTTGGGCTAAGAAGCCAGGGAGCATTCCGTGTAGTGTCGTGAAGACGTAGGCGGTTTTCTTCTCGTTTCCTGCGGCGGTATTCCCTCCGGAACGGTGGAGGCATGAAATCGTACTCATCCGGATCATCCGCTGAATCGGCGGCCTGTCGTATTCGGATAGTCCGGCATTCTTCGTCCTGTTTAATCCAGCGGTATATGGATGCTTTCAAGGCATGGAGAATGTTTTCCTGAAAATTTCTTTGAAGCAGAAGCCGACCTTCGGATGGATGATCCAAAAAACCCACTTCAACCAGGATTCCGGGTATCGGAAGATTTGAAAGAACAGCCAATCCTTTTTGTTTCAATCCCCTGTTTTCCCGCCCCGGCAGGTTCCTTTCCATTTCTTCGAGCAGGAGTTTTCCGAAAAGAATCGAACATCCCCGCGTCTGTTCACCTTCAAGATCTCCAAGTATTAGGTTGACGTGCCAGTCCCCTCCATCCATGGCGAATGGATCCTGCGGCAGTGGAGTTGTGTTTTCACCCAACCCGGGGGAGGGAGGATACACATACACCTCGAATCCTTGTTGATCTCGATTCGGTGAAGCATTGGCGTGGAGGCTTATGAAAAGATCCGCGGACGATTCCACTGCAATATCGGTTCTGTGATGGAGAGAGCGATCAATGTCGTCATAACGGGTCAGAAAAACCCGTACGCCGGGTATGGTTTCAAGAGTTTTTTCGGCTTCCAGAGCCAGATGCAAGACAAAGTCTTTTTCGCAGATTTTTGTCGCGGGAGAACACGCGCCGAGCGCGCTTCCGCCGTGCCCCGGATCCAAAACGACCACAAACATGGGTTCTTTGTCCCTGTTGCGGTCAGGAGCCCTTGTGCGGGTCGCTTTTTGTCCAGGATCTCCCGTAGGGGATAGGACGGTTTCGTAGACGATGAGTCGAGATGCAATCCAAAAAACAAGACCTGCAATGGTGGATATCGACAAGATGTTACTCCTCAATTCCGCGAACCCACGCCGCGTCATGACTACATTGTATGTGTATGTAGGATAACCTGCCACTGGTGAAATATCAAGTTTTTCAGTTCGGTTTTTTCGGGTAGGCAAAGCTTCTTGACCTGAACGGGTATGCGTGTTGGGATGAAACTTTCTTTTTGAGGAGAAGTCGGGATGAAAGTGGATTTCATTGATTTGAAAGCTCTGCACAAGCCGTTGGAAGAAGAGATCATGAACGGACTGAAAGAGGTTTTTCTGAGCGGAGCTTATATTCTCGGACCGGTTGTCCGGGAACTCGAAAACGGGGTGGCCAAGGATGTAGGAGCGCGTTATGGAGTCGGGGTTTCTTCGGGAACGGATGCGCTGCTCGGTGCACTCATGGCGCTGGGTGTAGGGCCGGGGGACAAGGTGATTACGTCCGCGTTTTCTTTTGTGTCCACTGGAGAGGTGATCGTCAGGACAGGCGCCCAGCCGGTTTTTGTTGACCTGGAACCCGATGGTTTCAACCTGGACATCGAAGCGGTGGCCGCCGTACTGGAAAAGGAGAAAAAGGTAAAGGCGATTATTCCAGTGCATCTCTACGGGAGAATGGCCGACATGAAGGGCTTGCGTGAGGTTGCAGGCGAAACGCCGATAATAGAAGATTCCGCTCAAAGCCTCGGCGCCGGAAGGGACGGTCTTTGGGCCGGATCTGCAGGAACGATGTCCTGCTTCAGTTTTTTTCCGACGAAAAACCTGGGATGTTTGGGGGATGGAGGTATGGTGACCCTTGATTCGCCGGAACTTTATGAAAGGCTGCTCATGATTCGTTCTCATGGCGGCAAGACAAAGGCGGATCACCCGGTGATAGGCGGTAATTTCAGGCTGGATCCGATTCAGGCGGCAGTATTGCTGGTCAAAAAGCCTTACCATGAACAATGGTCGGATGCACGGCGGCAAAACGCAGCTTTTTACAACAGTTTGTTGGGCGGGATCCACGCGGATTTGGTGTTGCCGGCCATGGATTCAGAAGATGAAACCTGCGTCTGGAACCAGTACGTCATCCGGACCCGCAGCCGCGATGAACTGAAAGGCTTTTTAGCCCAACGAGGAGTGCAGACAGCAGTGTATTACGAAAAACCTTTTCACTTGGAAGGCTGTTTTTCTTATCTCGGCTACAGTGAAGGTGATTTTCCGAGGGCTGAAGAGGCGGCACGCAGGGGGCTTGCTCTGCCTGTGCATCCGATGCTTGATAGAAAAGAAATTGAATACGTGGCCGAAGGGATTGCCAAGTTCTTCGGAGACAAGTAGGATGTGTTTTAAAAGCCGAGTGAAAGAAACATGAAACCTTGCGGACATGTCGATGACCATCATTGAACGGATATTGTGTGAAAAACAGGATACGGGTTACGTCCGGTTGTACAAAAAAACCGGATCCCTGTTGTGTTTCTGCATTGCTGTTTTGGTTTTGTTTATGGCGGCGTGTGAACCGAATCCGGTGATAAACGGATCCAGGAACGTGACCGTGGGACAGGAAATTCTGGTATCGGTTGAACAGGGTCCTGTATTCCGCAGGGATGACCTGGAGTTGAAAGATGCATTGGGCAATGTTTACAGGCATTCCAGCCCCGAACTGAATTACAGGTTTGAAAGTGAAAAGGAAATAGTGTTCACCGTTCCGTTCGGGGTTGCCACTGGGCCGGCAAGTCTTTACCTGGGAGCTGAGGGGCGATCGAAAGGATACACAATAGATTTGCAGGTGGTCCGGCTGGCGGCTTTGCTTAATGAACATGGAGACATCCATGTGATTGACATGTCAACCGGTCAATCCATCAGTGTTACGAAGATCGGCGACGGAGCTGTCACGGCTCGTCTTGCGGCCGACGGTAACCGCATAATCGCCACTTCTCAGCAAGATGGCGCAGTGCATTTCCTAAGCTTCGACGGCGACGGGCTCAGACCATATGCTCCGGCGATAGAGAGGGTCGGAACAACGCTCGTAGACGCTGTCTTGATTCCGGGGGGTGCTCTGCTCGCTGTTGATCAGGGTCTTGCAGTCATTAAGCAGTTGAATCACAATGCAACTTTTTTAGAAGAGTTTCTGGATGTTCCACCCCTTCGGGGACTTGCGGGTGGAGAGGGACATGAAAGGGTCTTGGCGCTTGCCGCGCCCACAATTGACGCCACCGATGTGGGAAATGAAATATACATCGTTGATCTCGAAGAACATGGTCCCGAGCTTAGGGATCAGGTTTTGGATATCGGCGGCACTACAGGAGGCGCCGGGCACATGGTGTTGTCCAGAGACGGGTCGCATCTCTACGTTGCAAACAGGGCGGATGATACGATTACTCATGTAAACATAACGAGCACGGATGCAAGTGTTTCGGCCATTGTATCGCTTCCCCTGGAACAGCTGGATGAAAACAAGCAGGTTCAACATGCGGATCCTGTCAGGGTGCGTCTTACACCGAGCGGTTCGGATTTGATCGTGTTGTGCGGAAGGTCTAAATCACTTGTTCGTTTTGGTGTGGGCCAAAACGGTTCATTGGAGGAAAAAGAAACCGTTTTATTTAACGGATTGCCGTTTGATGTGAGTTTCGTCGCGGATATGGCCTATGTGATCGTTGATAACGACGTGAAAAAGATAAACCTGGCGGACAGCCGACCCGTTCCGGAAAATGTGGAATGGGAAAACACCGCAGCGGCTCTCACCATAATGCTTCAGCCTTGATCTCGGCTGACCCGGCCGCGCTTTCGGACTATGGGTTCGATCTATGAAAATCAGCGCCTTGGAGCGCACCGAGCGCCCCGAATAATTTGGGGCACCGAATATCGAAACGGTTTCAACGAAGTTTTTGTCTGTTGCCGGCGATCGGCGGAAACCTCAGCGGAGTTCGGATTTGAAGCTTTACACGAAAATATTCATCGGGATGGCAGTAGGAGTTGTCACCGGGCTTTTTTTGGGACCCAATTCCCTGGTAGCTCCCAAGGACACCATCGAAACGGCTGACGGTTCTTCCCTGGGCTTTGTGGACCCGGATTCCGGCCGGGAAGTTGCATTGGGGGAAAATGTCGAAGTTCGGCTTGATATCGTGGATCGGGTCGAAAAGGACGACGTGGATTACTACATCTTGAGAACAAAGCTTACCTCCCGGCAGGCGTTGGCGAATCCCGAACTCGGCAAGGCTGGCGATTCTCTGGATTTGCTCTTGGCGGTAAAAGATGCGCCCGAACCCGTCTGGGGTCCCGGATTAACGGTTATTGAGATGCTCGATCCGGTGGGACGGATATTTATGCGGCTGATACGGATGTTGATTGTTCCACTGGTTTTTTGCTCCTTGTTTGTGGGAGTAGCGTCTCTTGGAGATGTAAGAAGTTTGGGACGCATGGGTGGAAAGACCCTGGGTTTTTTCATGCTTACGACTATTTTGGCCATCGCCGTGGGGGTATTGCTGGGTAATATCGCCAGGCCGGGAACTTTGGTTTCCTCCAGGGACAAGGAAGCGCTCAAGGCCCAGACGACCCGGGTGCAGCAGGTCGATGACACTCGACCGCCTTCCACGAGAGACAATATTGTGGCCATGATTCCAGACGCTCCGCTTGCTGCAATGGCTGAAAAGAGTCCTAACATGTTGCAGGTGATCTTTTTCGCTCTCATCCTGGGCGTGGGCGCGACACTTGTTAAGGAAAAACACTCGAAAGAAGTCGTTACGCTGCTGGACAAGGCGAACGATGCCCTGATCATGATGATACACCTGTGCATGTTCGCTGCCCCCTTCGGAGTAGCCGCATTGGTTGCAAAAGTTGTGGGAACCTCCGGATGGACGGTGCTGGGCGCTCTGGCAGTATATGCATTGGTGGTGGTAGCGGGATTGCTCATTCATGCGGTTTTTGTTTACGGAGTGTTTGTCAAATTCATCGCCAAGTTGGGGATTCGCGAGTTCTGGCGGGTGATCCGTCCGGCCCAGCTCATCGCCTTTTCAACTTCGTCTTCAGCCGCAGCTCTTCCGGTGGCTATGGAAACGGCGAAAGACGGTTTGGGTGTGAGTTCTTCGACGAGTTCTTTTGTTATCCCTCTCGGGACCACGATAAACATGGATGGTACGGCTCTTTACCAAGGAGTGGCCGCCTTGTTCATCGCTCAGGTATTCGGGGTGGAGCTTGGGTTCGGGGATCAGCTCAGTATTATTTTCACTGCCACCTTGGCATCGATAGGCGCGGCCGCGGTTCCAGGTGTCGGGATAATCACATTGGCGATGGTGTTGACCGCTGTCGGTATACCAGGCGTGGGAGTTGCTCTTATCCTGGGAGTGGATCGGATCCTGGACATGTTCCGCTCTGCCGTCAACGTGACGGGGAACCTTGCGGCAACCGTCGTGATTTCAGCGTCCGAAGGGAAGCTTCCACGGGTGATGACATCCGATGAAGACATGGCCGACAACAGGAAGGGTTTTGAAAAAAGACTGGAAGTTCCACAATGCACCTACGTGCCGGATGAAGACGGCGGCCGCGTGGAATGCCATCAAGAGGTTTGACCGTGAAGATGTATCAAAAAATACTCATCGGAATCGCGGCCGGAATATTATTTGGAATTTTTCTTGGTCCGCAATCGGTGATCTTTGAAAAAAACACTCTTCAAGTAAGAAATACGGAAGAGTTTGATGTTTATAAAACTCCCGGAGGACAATTCGTAACCCTGGAATCCGGGGAAACCGTTGAGTTCAGAATTTTAGAGAAAAAAACAATCGATGGAGAACTCTGGTACCGGGTCTCCTGGAATTTAAGTGCAGCGGAACTCCTGGACCCCGATAAATCAGCAGTGTTGTCTCCTTCGAAAACATTAAAGGCCGGTGACAGGGTGGAAGGGTATATTCCGGCATACCAGGCTCCGCCGCGATCTTCATCCATCGGAATAGCGATTATGAAATGGGTGAGTCCCTTGGGAGAAATTTTTCTCAGGATGATTCTGATGCTGGTGGTTCCGATGGTTTTTACGATGCTGGTTGTGGGGACGGCTTCGCTTGGTAACATAAAATCGCTTGGAAAACTTGGTTTGACGGCTTTTGTTTATGCTGTTGTCACCACATCCGTTGCTATTATCATCGGTGGAGGTCTTGCCCTGCTGGTGGCGCCGGGAAAATACGTGGATCCTGCCACGGCTGAACTCCTGGCAAGCGAATTCAAATTTCTGACCACGGATACGGTCGCGCTTGCGGGAACAGCGCCTGATATCGTGGAATTTATCGTAAACATCGTCCCCGACAACCCGTTGCACTCCATGGCGTCAAACCCTCCCAACATTTTGCAAATAATGTTTTTCGCAATATTGTTCGGTGTAGCTCTGACAATGATTCCTCCGAAAAGATCCGAAGCTGTGGTGGGGCTCATGGACAAGTTGTCGCGCATCCTGGCGATGGTTCTTCACATGTTCATGCACCTGGCGCCGTTGGGGGTGGCCTGTTTGATAGCACAGACCGTGGGTTCGACCGGTCTGGGAATTCTCGACGCACTGGGTCTCTACATGTTGGTTGTGCTTGCCGGGTTGGGTATTTATGCACTCGTGGTGATGAGCGTAATCATATCTCGTTTTACATCGGTGGGAGTGCGCGATTTTTGGAAAGCTATATGGCCGGCTGAGTTGATAGCTTTCGGTACGGCGTCGAGTTCGGCCACTCTTCCTGTTACGATGGAATGCGCGGAAGAGAATTTGGGTATTTCAAATCGCATAACCAGTTTCGCGATTCCACTGGGCGCGTCTATCAACATGGACGGCACCGCGCTTTTTCAAGCTGTGGCGGTCGTGTTCATAGCCCAGGTGTTTGGTGTTGAGTTGACTGGTCCCATGCTCGTTACGGCTTTTGTCGCAACGCTTCTTGCTTCAATAGGCACGGCCGCTGTTCCGAGCGCGGGGTTGGTCGCCCTGGCCCTGATATGCTCCGCGGTGGGAATCCCCCCTGCCGGAATAGCTGTCATCATCGGCGTGGATCGGCTGCTGGATATGTTTCGCAGTCCGATAAACGTGGCAGCGGACTTGGCAGGAGCGCTTTTTCTGGCGCGTTTTTCCGGTGAATCCGTCAAGGTCTTGAAGCATGAAGAGGATATCCGTGATTCCCAAAGAGGTTTTGAAAAGCGGCTCAATGTGAAACAAATACCTTACAGGGGCGAAGAGGAAGTACAAGAGGAAGAGAAAGACAAAGAGAAAGAAGAAGGCAACAAGGAAGCGGAAAAAGAGAGCGTGTAAAAGATCCTTTCGAGAGGTGGAAGCGCCTCCACTTCAGCCGAAACGAATTATCAACGCGGTGATAAGAGATCCTGTTACGAGGCCGGCCAGAAAAATCATGGCTGCATACATGGAAAACTCAGGTTTCTCTATGGGCTGGGCGGTTGTTTGATGGGATAGATCTTCGGCTTTTTTTTCGCCGGCCTTTTGTTGTTCACCGAGCGGATGTTTAGCTGCAGCATCTTCGAGATCGTCCGGCTTCGATTCGCTGCTTTGATCTTCGCTTTGATCTTCTTCACTTTCTCCTTCCGTGGGGTCTCCATCAGAGAAAGCGGAAAGGTTCCAAAGGGATCGTCTCAGCACTTCCTGTGCTTCGGTGAGTTGGCCGGGCGCGGTGAGATCCAGCTTTGGCCACAATTCGTCTTTGCTTAAACCCTTGAACGTTTGTTGCATCCAAAAGGCCACATCGTCGGAATGCAGGGCGCCCCCCATTTTGTTCTGGACCATTTCCAAGTCGCGTCTCATCGCCCGGGTGTCTTTGTAGCGATCTGAAGGATCCAGCGCGAGGGATTTCAGGATGACCCGCTCCAGGTCTTTAGGAAATCCGCGTCTTACCTTTGCCGGCCTGGGAATATCTCCGGAAAGAATAGCTTTCTTGGTTTTATCAGCGGAAGTGCGCCGGAAAAGTCTTCGGCCCACCGTTAGTTCATACAAAACCGTACCAAGAGCGAATATGTCGGCCCGCTTGTCCACCTCATCACCTCGCCATTGTTCCGGGGCCATGTACGGGCCTTTTCCCATGAGCGCTTGCTCGGCTTCGGCTTGAACGAGCAATGTCTGTGCTACACCGAAATCCACAAGTTTGGCTTGCCCGTTGAAGGTGATCATAAGGTTCTGGGGATTTACGTCTCTGTGAACTACGTTGAGAGGCTCTCCGTCCACCCCTTTTGCCTCATGAACAGCGGCCAGTCCATCGGCTGCCTGGCAGATTACATTCAAAACAATGTCAACCGGAATCGGCTTGTGGATATGACGGCAGCGCCTTACCAGCCTCATAAGGTCAACGCCGTCTACAAATTCCATGGCCAGGAAATAGAGCCCCCCGACCTTTCCCAGGTTGTATACCTGTACAAGGTTGGGGTGGCGGAACTCCGCTGACAAGACTGCCTCATGGATGAACATTTCCACGAAATCAGCGTTTTTTGCGAGCGTGGGCAAAAGGGCTTTAATGACTTCCTGCCGCTGAAAGCCGAACTCTCCGAAGCTGAGAGCGAGATAAACTTCAGCCATGCCGCCGACCGCGATTTTTCGGATCAGCCGGTATCCGCCGAACGGAATTCCATCGCTTTCGATTTCAAAAGCTCTTTTCCCCTCTTTGCGAAGATTGCCGGATTCCATTTGTGTTTCCGGTTGTTCCATTATTCATCTCCAAAAACTATTCCCAGGTCCCTTGCGGCAGAGATGAGTTGCCCTCCGGGATCCACGCGGTTCGGTTTGCCTATTGCCTCGGTTATAGGCACGGCGACGATTTCTGTTCCTCTCAAGGCTACCATCTTGCCGAAATCTTCACTTGCCGTCAGTTCCGCGGCCATGTGGCCGAACCGGGTGGCAAGAACCCGGTCATAGTTGGAGGGGCTGCCGCCTCTTTGGATGTGCCCCAAAACGGTTACCCGCATATCGTAATCTACAAGTTTTGACAGCTTATCCGCGACTCTGGCAGCGGCTCCGAATAATCTTGGCATTGCGCCGGGTAGCTTGGGAAGGATGGACTCCTCCCCTGCCACCGGTTTGGCTCCTTCAGCCACGACCACCACGCTGAAAGGAAAACCTTCCTTTCTACGTTTCGAAATAAGGTCGGCAACAGGTTCCATGCGATAAGGTATTTCCGGAATGATGATGGCGTGTGCTCCACCGGCAAGACCCGCATGCAAAGCTATCCATCCAGCGTTGCGTCCCATTACTTCCACGAGCATTACCCGATCGTGACTTTCGGCTGTATCCCTGATGCGATCCAGGGCGTCGGTTGCTACCCCGACCGCAGTGTCAAATCCAAAGGTTACATCGGTCGCGGATAGATCATTATCAATGGTTTTCGGCACTCCCACCACCCGCATTCCCTTTTCCACAAACCCCTGAGCGATCTCCATGGAACCGTCGCCCCCAATGGAGATAAGCGCATCAAGGCCCAGCTCTTCAAAATTTTCCATTACCCGATCGGATATGTCTGTTTCCACGACCCGGCCGTTTTTTTCAACAGCATACTTGAACGGATGAGAGCGATTGGAAGTGCCCAGAATCGTGCCCCCCTTGGGTAAGATATCCAGGACTGATCTTTCATCCAGCCAAAAATTTCCATGGGGGGATCTGTACTCCAAGTCAATCAATCCCATGAAAGCATCTTCTATACCCAGTATTTCCCAGCCGTATTTTCTCAAACCGGTGGTCACCGCAGCGCGAATGACCGGATTGAGTCCGGGGCAATCTCCACCCCCTGTCATGATTCCGACTTTTCTTATAGCCATGAATGTCTAATCTCCTGTCTTTGTTTTCCGCCGACGGGATGCAAAGGAGAGCGATTTTTTACCGCACTGCCGGTTAATTACTCCATGCCGGACCAAAGATGCCGTAAGATTTTACCCGGAACCGCATCTTGTTTCCGGGGAGATTACAACGAACGGTACGTTTTCTGCAAGACTTGAACCGGGATTTATTGATCCGAAACGCGGGTAGACTGGTAGTCTCCCCTGATCAATCGACATCCGTGGTTCTTCGGGGATTTTAAGTCCTTTTTCGACGCGTTTTCCATCCCGCCAGAGCGCATAAGCCGAAAAGCAGGAGAATCAACCCGTAAGGATCCGGATTGTTTTCTCCGGGGAACCTGCATCCGCAGCCGGATCCACCGGATGTACATATGCGAACCAGGTTTCCGGGGATGGCGCAGTCACCGTCCGGGCTGCATCCGTAGCTCTCAACCGAAATGAGGAAAGGTGATTCATCCGGATCGTTGCTATAGAGAGCCAGGTACTTGCGTACAGGGCCGATAACCGTGGGAGTGAAATATATCGGCATCAAAACCGCTTCGCCCGGTTCCACTTCGAATTTGTTGGGATATGGGACCGTAAACGGTGCATCCACCAGGGCTTCTCCTCGCAAAAGCTTTCCGCCCACGTTCATGATCTGCATGTAGACCATGGATTCCGAGCCTATGTTTGCAGGAGGCACCAGCACAACTGTTGGGACTTTTATGTCGGGAAAGGAGAAAGTAAAATACTCGGGTTCGAACACCCAGTAATCTTCCGTATCGTCTATTGGTATGGGTATTTCGAACAAGGGCATGTGAAAAATCTCGAATCCCAGAATTTCGATCGTTACTTCCGGGTAAAACGAAATACCGGCATAATGGTTGACAGCTCCTTCGTAGACAGCCTTGCGCATGCCAAAATCCATTTCTTCAGGCGAGACGGGTAGGCGCTCCACCTGGCCTTCATGTGTAAAGACAAGGTCCGGTATGGGGAACTCCGTGAATTGATCCCCGACTTCCACCAGGATGCGACGGCCTTCAAAACGACTCCCCACGTAGCCATCAATATAGACCCTCAACCATGCACGAACCAGGTCCTGAGGCGGAATTGCCCCCATCAAAACCAGGAGTTCCATCAAGTCGTATTGGAACAACATGGTGTGAGGAATCTGGTCTTCTACTATGAGCGGACGTTCGGGATTTCCCTGGAGCAAAAACGGGGTAAATCGCTTTGAAGCAAACACCCCGACGTTGAAATCAGGTATCCATGGGAGGTTGAATTCTTCGTCGATCACATTTCCCCCGCCAAGATCCAGATAGAGTTTCACCCGCCCCGACATCAATATGGAATAGTCCAATTCATACCGCCCACCGCGGTTGATTCCCCTGAAGCTCAGGTTGGGTCCGGGCCGGGGCGGCCAGTCTAAAACAGCGTACCCGTCCATTTCCATGAAATAGCCGCATCCGATGCGAAACCTGAAACGAACCTGAATTGGGGAACTACTGGGAACCCAACCCGTATCGATATCCAGGCCGCATACGTCTTCCAGCAGCGAATCGGTGTATTCGAAACGCACGGGAGACCGGACTTCGTCCGGATAATCCAGGGGGTTCCACTCACCGTTTTCCACCCCTGCATCGGGATCGGGCCACACCCCTCCGTCGGCAAACGCGCTTTCTTGCCATATGGAAAACGGAAGAAACAGCGCACACGCCAAGACAAGAAATCTAAAATACACTTTTTTCATAAAACCACGCTTTTATAATCTACTACATTTTCACCTATTACCATGTCTTTTGTCAAGCACGGCAAGGCATAGCCTGCAGATCCTTTAGCCCGAGAAAATTTTCTTATAGAGACAGAAAAACATCACAATCCGCAGCCTTTTGATCTCCGGATGCGGAAAAAACAGCGTGTTTGATAACCGCTTTAACCGGTTTTTTCGTCCTTTGTTTCCCCGTCTTTCTTGCGTGGGGTTTTGTTTTCGGTCGAAGGGGCGTCTTTCTTGGTTTCTTGTTCGACTGGAGCCGTCTTTTCCGCTGGTTTATCGGTCGAAACTTTTGATCTATCCTTGTCCGGTCCATCCCCGTTTTGATCCTCTTGATCCTGATCATCCTGTTCTTCCGCGGAAATGTCGCTTGATGCAGGTTGAATGGGCTTGTCATCTTCGGGAGGTACATCCGAGGGCAAAGTTTCCTCGGGCGCCCAGCCTTCTTTCATGTCGGCTTCGGGCTTGAGGTTGGGGTCGTCGGCTGGATAATTCACTCTGGGATGCGGCATATAATGTCTGATCGGTTCTTGGAGTCGCCCTCTGATTCTGCCCTCGGTGACTATTACCTGGATGGGCGTCTGCAGGGAATACCTGTAACCCCGGGTGTCCATTTCGATTCTGTACTTTCGGTTCCGGTAATTGAAATTCCTGGCGTATGCCAAGGGGATTTGCCCGTCTCTTACATAGGCGTTGTGCCGGAGAATGTAGGAAAACAAGCGGACGGCAAGGTGATTGTGCAGCCGGTGGCATCCGTTTGAAAATCCTCCGAATATGGACATGTAATTAACTGAACCGTGTGTTCTGATTCCGCCGTCCATCCACGCTCCAGGCCTGTCCGCGATGTGTTCAAGATGATAGGCGACCACCAGTCCGTAGGCGCTTCGGTAGCTTGGACCCATTTCCTTTCGGTTGATTCTGTAGCGCCCGTTTTGAAGGCCGGCTTCCCTGTCTAAAAGAGCCGAAGGCGGAGTTGTCGCCGGGGGCACCCAAACCGGAGCCGCTACAATGTTGCGCCAGGATTTCAACCCCGGAGGAGATTCCTTGTATGCCAGGTACAACCTGCCGTCCTTGTACTCTCTGCGCCAACCTCCGATCGTAGTGGGCCAGTGAATCAGCGCGATCTTTTGATTTCTCCAGTGTACGAAGAGCGTGATATGCGGCAGGCGGGATCTGGGTTGTGATCTCCTGTTTCCTGCTGCGTCATAGGGGTAGTCAAACCATACGTCTCCTCGGTCGAGTTCAACCGAGAATGTCATGGGGCCGTCGTAATACGGCGGACGGGCGGGTAGTTTTACGCCGACATGAAAATTGGCGAAAAATTCCGGGGGATAATTGTGGAAAAACTCGTATGCCTTCTGTGGGGTTTCCCAACCCAGTTCTTCGGCTAGCATGTCGGTATATGTTTGCACCAGGTTTGGAACTCTGTGTTTCTTTCCTTCATGTTCATACACAGCGTTTGGATGCTTGTCCGCGGTTCCATCTTCCAAGATCCCCAGGCTGTGAGCGACCCGCTCCCGCAGAACTCTCTTGAGCGCCCTGTGGTTGTTCGTCTGCGGATCCGAGCCGAGGTATCTCACGGTGCTTCCGTGTAGTTGTCCCCAGCCGAAAATCATGTGCTTTCTCTCGAAACGGGCGATAGCCCTGTGAGTCACATGGTCCATGTGCCTCCGCCTGTAGCGATCGTCCTTGTCGATCAACCCTTCGCATCTGAGCCTCAGCTGGGCCTGGTGAATCACTGCAACTCGGACTTGTGCGATACGATACTGCTGAACGAGATAAGCATAATTTTTCCGCTTGGCGAGTTGATCCACGGAAATATTGCCGTGTTTTTTTCTGGCCGCCTGAACCTGTTTTCTCAGTTCTTCATATCGATCCAGATATTTTCCGGATCTTGCGCTGCCGTTGAAGCGAATCACTCCTCTGTAACGTTTCAAAAGTTCCGAGTTCAGTTTTTTATAACAATCCTTGGAAGCATCCGTGATGAAGCGTCTCTGAATTACCGACAGGGTTGGGGGTATTCCGAAAAGTTCCACATAGTTGTGCTGATCCTTTTCCAACCGCCTTCCGTCTTCATCGATGCGATCGTCGGAGACGCCCATGTAGATTCTCCGGTAATTGTTTGGCTTAAAATTCATCCTGCCGGGCGTGCGTTCCGAAAAAATGTAGGGGGCAAAATCGTCACTCAGGTTGATGGTCGAAAAACCCCGCTTTTCGGCTTCATCAGCGCTTACGACTTCCACCTTGCCTCCTTGGAAAAGAAACACTCTTGATTCGGGGGGAATGCCTGATGCGCGGGCCATTGCCTCCAAGTCGTTGGGATTCGGATCCAAGCTCGGTTCTTTGGGTGCAGCGTCCTCAAAGGTCTGGTGTGTTTCTCCTTCGTTGTTTGGCTTGGAGGGTTTTTGTGCAACTTCGCGTTCTTCGGACTTCCGGGACGATCGTTTGGTATTGGCGAGAGCTTTTTCTGTCGCGTTTTCCCCGAATCCCTCGACTCTTCTTTCTTTTGCACCCGCCATGTGTCCATCTGCTATGAGAAATCCGACCCCAAGCACACAAACTACAAAAATACATCCAAGCGCCAACTTTGCTCTCCGGGTTCGACCCTGTCGGGCTTTTCGTACTCGTTTGTTCGGGACACCTGCCTTGCGAACGCGCTTTTTTCTTATAACGGCTGTTTGTGGGACAGAACGTGTTCCGCCTTTTCTTGTTCCAGATTTTTCTCCTGCGTTTTTATTCGTAACGCTTTTCCGTTTTTCTTCTTTGACCGCGGGCGGCGGTAGTTTTTGTTTGACTGTAGTTTTGTATTCCGGCTGTTTTGCAGCGGGTTCGGGATCGGCCGCTGGAGGCGGCGGTGGAGTTGGTAGTTTTTGTTTGACTGCAGCTCTGTATTCCGGCTGTTTTGCAGCGG
>SLPX01000060.1 GCA_007131745.1 Myxococcales bacterium | reverse complement strand
TGGATGGTCAGGTTCAACGATCTCATCGATTGAACCCTTAGGGGTTGAATGGATTTTTTTTGGAAACACAACAAACCGGCGGTCGGTTTGTTTGGAGAATGGCAACGAAACAATGATGAACGCGGATAAACGGATGCAAAAAACCCAAATGAACGATAAACCAAGCAAAAGAAGGAGGAAGTGACAATGTCGTTTCACTACGTAAAAGAATTGAAAAATGTCAGGAAAAAGGATTTTGACTCTGTGGGCGGCAAGGGAGCGAACCTGGGAGAAATGTTGGGTTCCGGATTGCCGGTGCCGGGCGGCTTCGTGGTTTTGACCGATGCGTATCGAAAATTCGTCAGGGAAAACGGTCTTGAAGAAACGATCAGCGCGGTTTTTGAGAAAAACCCGGAAACACCCGAGGAAATCGAGGCCGCCGCGGTGGAGATCAAATCAGGCTTCAAAAATGGAACCATCCCCGCGGAAGTGGCCGAAGAGATCGATGCAATTTACAAAAAACTGGGCGAACCGGTCACCGCTGTTCGATCCTCTGCCACGGCCGAAGACCTTCCGGGCATGTCATTCGCCGGTCAATACTCCTCTTATCTGAATGTATCCGGCCGAGAAGACCTTCATCGAGCGGTAAAGAATTGCTGGGCGTCACTTTGGAACGGCCGCGCTGTTTCTTACCGAAAAAAGCAATCCATAGGAAACCATGACCTGGCGCACGCGGTTGTTGTACAGGAACTGGTGGACGCGGAAAAATCCGGAATCCTGTTTACAGCGAACCCGGTAAACGGGCGGCGGGACCAGATTCTCCTGAACTCGTCATGGGGGCTCGGAGAAGCTATCGTTGGTGGGGATGTGACACCGGATCAATGGGTGATACAAAAAGACACGGGCGAAAAAGTCGAGTCGGTCACGGCCGAAAAAAAGGTCATGACTCTTCGCCGAAAACATGGGATCGAACTGGTGGAGGTTCCCGACGAAAAGCAAAAAGAAGTGACTCTGGACGATGAAGAGTGCAAAACCTTACTGGACCTTGCCATCAAGACAGAGGACTATTTCGGGAGTCCCCAGGACATCGAGTGGGCGTACAAAAACGGACGTTTCCACCTCGTTCAGTCTCGGCCGATAACTTCACTCTATCCGCTTCCCAAGAAGATTCCTGGAAAAGATGGGCTGAGGATACACCTTAATATCAACAATTACTCCCAGGCGATGAAAGAACCTTTTACGCCCATGGGAGCGGAGGTAGTCCGGGAAATGGCCAGGGATTTGATCCGCCGCATGGGACGAAAGGATCCTGATGCCGAAGAAACACTCTGGTGGTTTCAAAACGTGGGCGGGCGAATCTTCTTGGACCTGACCGAAGTGGTCAGAAAACCCAAAACATGGCGAAAACTCGAAAACAATCCGGCAGACAAGGATCCGGTAACATCGCTTGCGCTTTTGCAGCTTCTCGAACGTAACAGAGAAGAGGTAACCGGCAAAAAGAGCCGCGGTTTTCTGAGTGTGTTAAACCTGCGAATTCTTCGCTACCTGGTCGGCGCGGCCCGCAAATTCCGGATGGGCAAAAAATCCGCTGTAAACGCCCGGGAGGCTGCAATCGAGTACGGCGACGCACTCATCCGAAAATGCAGGGAAGAAAGCGGCAAACTCGAAACCATCGAAGATCGTCTCAGTTTCATCGAACGGTCCGTCGGAGAATTGTTCCTGAAATGTTTCGAGGTGGTTTTCTTTGTATCCGCCTCATCCAGGTATATCGAAAAAGCACGAAAGCTCATGTCTTGCTGCTTTGACGATTTTTCCGACCTGGCAACCGCGGAAAAAGCGGTGGACCACAGCGTCACCACGGAGATGGGCATGGCCATCTTGAAAATGGCCGCAGACCTGGATTCGCAAGGGCGAAGAGCAACCCCCGACTGTCCCGAGATGATGAGCTTTCTGGAAAAATACGGCCACAGAAACACCATTGAATTGGACGTGGGAATTCCCGAATGGAAGGAAGACCCTTCCTACGTGGTGGATCTTGTCAATACCTACATCGACAACCGGACCTATGCCGACGGACTCAACCGTTTTGAATCAGCCCAACGGGAGGCAGAAGCCGCCATACCCCGGATTCGCGAAAAGATGGAAGCGGCCGGTTACAAAGCCAAGGGAAAAAAGGTTGAGAAACTGCTCAGAGATTTCCGGGCCATGTTCGGCGTGAGGGAGCTTTCCAAGTTCTATATCAGGCACGCCCTGTCTATCTACCGGGAACAGCTTCTCAAAGTTGGTGAAGAACTCTGTGCGGAGGGCCGGATGAAAGATCCGCATGACGTTTTCTTCGTGACGTTTGCCGATATCCGTTCCGGAGAAAACCTGCACGAAACGGTCGTTCAAAACAAGGAGACATACCGAAAGGAAATGAACCTGAAAGCACCCCGCATCATGACAAGCACGGGCGAGAGCATCTACTCAGCTTCGATGGAAGCGAGCGAAAACACGCTCATGGGGATACCTGTTTCTCCGGGGGTGTACGAAGGCCGGGTGAAAATCC
The DNA here is from genome assembly GCA_007131745.1 of Myxococcales bacterium. The sequence goes on along the minus strand of SLPX01000060.1, from coordinate 4,210 downwards.
TTGCAAGCCCCGAAGAGAGCGGACAGCTCCAAACCGGCGACATCCTGGTAGCCGAAGGCACCAATCCCGCGTGGACACCGCTGTTTCTCAAGCTGGGCGGCCTGATCATGGAAACGGGCGGACCCATATCCCACGGATCCGTTGTGGCTCGGGAATACGGCCTCCCGGCCGTAGCCGGAGTCGTAAACGCCACCACGCTGTTGAAAAACGGTGAGATGGTCCGGATCAACGGCGAAACCGGCAGTGTTGAATTGATGGAATCAGCGGGATCTCCATCGTGAGGAAGGGGGGTTCGCCATGAAAAAAGAAAAACAAAGTAACGGAAGCTTGATCCTCTACATGGGAATCGCTCTCGCCATGGTAGGATACGGCATCGCCATGCCGCTGCTGCCCTTCTACATCGAAAACATGGGCGGCGGCGGAATCCACCTGGGGCTTCTAATAGCCGCATACGGCATCATGCAATTTCTGTTCGCTCCTTTCTGGGGCGGGCTTTCCGACACCTACGGCAGAAAACCCATTTTGCTCGTGGGCATGGCCGGCCTCGCAACGGGAATGGCGCTGATGGGTACAGCCGACAGGCTTTGGATGCTCTATGCAGGGCAGGTTCTTTCGGGCGCGCTTTCCTGCGCAATCTACCCCGCGGCTATGGCTTATATAAGCGATTCATACCCTGAAGATGAACGCAGCGCGGCCATGGGGCGAATCGGTTCCGCCGCGGGTCTCGGCATCATCATCGGCCCGGGAATCGGAGGTTTGCTCGCGTTTCGTTCCCTTTCCACTCCATTCTTTACGGCCGCATCTTTCTGCGTTCTCACCTTTGCGCTGATGAAATTCCGGCTAAAGGAATCGCTGGACCGCGAAAACCGGCCGGACAAGGGAAAAAAAGGGTCACTCCTCCCCTCTTTCCGGAATATTCGGCAAGGATTGTCTTCACCAATGGCCCTCGGGCTGATCGCCTGCTTTGCAATCTATTTCGGCAAATCCGGCTTTTCCGGGGTGTACGGACTCTTCGCCCTGGAAAAGTTCGGTTACGGCCCAGGAGAAGTCGGCCTCGTTCTTGGGATAATGGGCGGCATCTATGCTCTCGCCCAGGGGTTGCTGGTCGGCCCGATGACAAGAAAATGGGGTGAAACCACGGTCATCCGGGCCGCGTTTTCCCTGATCGCAATAGCGTTCGTTTTGATGGCGGCCGCATCAAATACATTTACATTGCTGCTCTCCATAGGCCTCTTCACGCTCTCAACCGGGATTGCCAAACCAGCGGCACTCTCCCGGATCTCCCGCTCCGCGGAAAACGGACGGGGCGCGGCCATGGGAACCGCGGATTCTTTCATGAGCTTGGGCAGGATCATGGGTCCCATCTTTGCAGGCATGGTTTTTGACATCAATATTCATCTTCCCTATCTGGGCAGCGGGCTGTTTTTCGGGATCATGTTCCTGTTGACAATGCGACTCAAATCCGGCCGGAAAACAAAATCCCGGCCTGAATCGAATCGTCCCCGTAAGCAGACTGAAGAATCTCGTGCAACCGCTCAGCACATAAAGATCCATTCTACTTTCGAAATTCCGTAATCCAAGGTCGTATACCGAGGGTGATCGTATATATCGACCGATCGTCCTCTTTGAGGATTCTTGAATGCAGGGCCCTGCCATTATCATCAACATATGGCGGACCGACACTTGTAATCTCAGAGAGCGGCTCTTGGCGGAGTTCTCCGTTTGCGTCAAAATGATCAAAGAGAGCAAAGCCGCTTCCGTCGGAATTGGTTGTCATGGTAACAGGCGCTCGTTCGCTTAGTTTCAGGGTGAAAAGGCCTTGTGGATGAGGATCAAGAGGGGATGCCTCCTGGATCAACCTGAGACTCGTATAGTCTTCCCCTTCATAAAACCGATAGGTACCAGGCATATCGATGAAGTGCGTAGTGTCTGTGGTGACGATTCTCAGGGGAGAGACGGTGAGAACAGATATTGTACCGCCAATAGTGCTGTCTACAATCGGACCGTAGACTTCGAATGAATATCCCTCGTCGGTTGATGTGTTCTTGAGAAGCAGACCCATTCCACCAACGAGAATATCGTTCATTCCATTGCCGGTAATATCGGCCACGCATAGACTATCCCAAACTACGCTCGGATTTGGAACGAAGCCGTAATCAATAAAGAAGTAGCTTGCGACTCTATTCGACCCTGACGGTGTGAAGTCATTTGAACTCAAGAAATGATAATGGAAATAACCATCAACGTCTTCATCAACCATCAAGACCCCAGGGCCGCCGCCTAAGTCTGCGGCCACGATTTTTGAAGCCGGGCCCAAATCCTCAAACCCTTCATAGAGACCGTCAGGCTGTTCGGCGAAGAGGAGGAGCGTGCTCCCATGCGTTGCCACAATGTCATTTCGACCGTTATTATTTGTATCAAATAGAAGCAGCGAGTTGAAAGCACCATAAGAAGTGGCCAAATGGGGAACAGCTAAACGTTGTTGGAGGTTAAACGTCGAGTCCTGGATGTCGCCTTGTTTCTTAAATATGTAGAGATAAAACTCAAAATCATTATCCAGAGCCGTGGCCTTCTCATAAGAACCCAAAACGAGTGTTTGCCCGTCATAAGCTGCATTGGTGAAATTCCTCATCTCATTGGGGTTCTGATCATTAACCAAAAATACTTCCATGGTTTTGAACGTACCGGAATTCTCTCCACCGTCCGGTTCGGTATCACCACCTGAATCCGCTTTACCCCCTGGAGTGAGAGCGTCGTCGTTGGACACTTCCGAGCCGGAACCGGTTTCATCACCCACGCCATGGCATCCACCCAAGAGCATCGCCGACCCCAGGAAGGCGATATACCATCTGATATTGATTGAGTTTTTCATTTTTGTCGTCCCCTTAATCCTTTTGTTTCAATTCAAATGTTCTCAAAAAAACCTCCGGTAATATGCACGAAAACCATGCAATAAAAGCACCACTTTCGAGAGCAACTTTCCTGTTGTGTACACAACCGATATCATTGCATTTTATCAAAGGCTTCCACGACCCGCGGGTTTCATTTGCTTAGGATAACCGGCAAAAACATCTTCCACTGGAAAGTCGTTTTGCCTGATGGGCTTGACCTGATGCAAACCAGGCATGTATGTTAAAGTTCGGTCGGTTAGTAACAGGTGACAACGGGAGGTTGATGGTGCTTTGTTCAACGATGTGTTCCGCTCGTTATCACCGCTGTTACCTCCTCCTATTTTTTTTCCTCTCTTTACATATCGGATGCACGACTGAATTCGGATCAAGAAGACCCGTTTGTGGAAACGGCATTATGGAAGAAGGTGAGATGTGCGACGGAAACGACTTCGGCGGTTCAACCTGCATGGACTTCACCAATTACGAAGACGGCCCGTTGGTGTGCACCTCTGATTGCAAGCTGAACCTGTCTCAATGCCACACGTGTGGAAACAGCCAGGTGGAGGGTCCGGAAGTTTGCGATGGAAACAATCTCGGCGGAGAAACCTGTTTATCGCTGGGTTTCTACAGTGGAGAGCTTTCATGTTCCTTGGATTGTCTCGGTTTTGACACGTCCGGCTGTGAAGGGTTTTGCGGCGACGGGATCATAAACGGCGACGAGGTTTGTGATAACGAGGCCCTCAGTGGAACAACTTGTGTTGACATGGGCTTTGAAGGCGGGACTCTTGGATGCTTGGAAGATTGCAGTGATTTTGATGTATCACGCTGTAGTGTTTGCGGAGACGGCGTTATCAACGGGGACGAAATCTGCGACGGCGAGGACCTCGGGGGTGAAACCTGCATATCGCTTGGGTTTGACAGCGGAGAACTCGGTTGTTTGCCGGATTGTTCAGGGTTCGACACATCGGGTTGCACTGGATGCGGGGACGGTGTGATCAGTGGAGACGAAGTCTGCGATGGTGACAATCTCGGCGGCGAGACCTGTGTTTCTCAGGGTTTTCACAGCGGAGAACTGGCGTGTCTTTCAGACTGCTCGGGTTTCGACACTTCGGGCTGCGGCGTGTGCGGAGACGGCGTCATCAACGGAGACGAAGAATGTGACGGTGACAATCTCGGCGGAATGCACACATGCGCGGATTTCGGCTGCCGGGTAACCGGGATCGTCACATGCACAAACAACTGCACGTACAACATGTCGGAATGTTTCTCCGGACATGACGAGGACGGAGACGGAATAGACGACAACTGCGATAATTGTC
>SLPX01000149.1 GCA_007131745.1 Myxococcales bacterium | reverse complement strand
GATGGGTTCACCACCGGGGATGATGAAGAGGCGAGGAAAGATTCCAAGCGAAAACCCGCCGGGGAAAAGAAGGGCCGTGGGCCTTGAACAAGAGTGCCGGCCGGAAGATCAATGCTTCGTATCCGCGGTTTTTTTCGACCTCCGGGCTAAAAACCATTCTTGCAGCGCGAGCGTGGAAGGAAGGACTGTAAGAGCGGCAAGCAAGCATGTGCACAGCCCCACCATGGCCAGTTTTCCTATGGAGGCCAGGCCGCCGTGGTGAGAGAGCATCATTCCTGCAAATCCCACCGCTGTCGTGAGTCCCGCGGCGGTTACGGCTAGGCCGGTCCGGCAAAAGACCTCTCTCAAAGACCCCGGGCCGGATTCTCGATACGAATGGTATAAGTGGACTGATGCGTCTATTCCCGCGCCTACAATGGTCGATACGACTACCATGTTGTATAGGCTCAGTCTTTCATAGATGAGTACAAGTACACCCACCATCCAGATGAGTCCGGTTGCCAACGGAATAAAAACGAGTAGAGCTTTCAACGGGTGGCGGACGTCCGCTATGAGCACCAGCAAGACGAGAATCGCCGCCAGCAGACCCATTTTTTTTGTGTCTGACTGAACCGCTCGGATCACGTCCGAAAGCACGAAGGACGAGGACGCGAGGAATATTTCCCCGCCCGAGGGGAGTGTTACGTGATTGTATTTTTCCTTGTATTTGAGTACTTCAGCCGCATGCCACTGTGAAATGTTCGGATAGACAAGCACAAACCTCCCCAGCTCGCCCTCTTTTCCCTCAGAAGGACTCTTCAAACGGAACTGGTCTTTCACCCAGGAGGGAAGATCATCCACTGTCAGGGTAGAGAGAGAAGTCATTTCCATCGCGTTTTCGATGGATTTTCTTCTCTCTTCCGATACGGCTTCTTCAAGAGCCTCTTCGAGAAGCTTCTTGATGCGCGCCAGAACCTTGAGTTTCTCATCTTGTCTTTCGGGAATGAACATATCAACGGCCATGAAATCCCTTATGATTGGATCCCCGAGGTCGCCCGAAGTGCGATCCTTCAAGAGTTCATAGAACTCCTTAGCGCTCTCCCGGTCATCTGCAAGCGCCACCGATGGACTGGCGCGATCTCCTATAGCATCACCGTAGCGGATCGTGGTGCTTGTGTCCCTGCCTGAAAGTCTTTGGAAATTGTATTCGAAGTTCAACTCCGGCGCCAAGGTCAGGCAATAAAGCGTGAAACCCAAAGCGCCTGCAAGGACAAGTGCTGCATGTAAAGGAAACTTCCCTTTTTCTCCGCGGGCTTTTTTTCGAAGCGAAAGAAAAGGTTTCCATGTCTTGGGTTTTAAAAGTTTTTCGAGCGCAGCGGCAAGAGGTGGAAACCACAAGAAAAACGATGCAAGGCAGATAAGAACTCCTCCGCCCGCTATAATTCCGAATTCGCTGAATCCTTTGAAATGCGATACGGCCAGCAGGAACAGGGCGGCAGCGGTGGTAACGGCCGATGCCAGGATGGCTCTTCCCGTGTTGAAAACCGTGTTTTCAAGGGCTTGCTGAAGGTGGGCGCCGTCCGCTCTTTCCTGGAGGTACCTGGCGCAAAGGTGGACTCCGAAATCGATTCCCAACCCCAGCAGGATGCCTACGATAAAAGCGGTGATGATGTTCAACTCCCTCATCGGCGTAATGGAAAAAACGCCGAGGGTCCATATGATTCCTGAGGTAAGAGGGATGAAAATGAGAGGAATCGGCCGGACGCGTCGGAACATCAAGGTCACTACGAGCAGGATCAGCAACGCTGATACCAGGCCGGATTTTTTTACATCTTCGATGACCGCGTTGTACTCCCTGACTCTGTTGCGATAAGCTCCTCCCAACTCCACGCGCATGTTTTCGAAATTCTTTTCCTTCACCACCTGTTCGATTTCAGCTTCCGCGCGTCGCACCATGTGCTTGACAAAGTCAAGTGACAGCGATTCCTGAACAGGTTTAGCCAGCAACACAGCGATCTTTCCGTCGGGAGTGGTCATGTAGCCCGAAGGAGTTTCGGACCGGCCTTCCGGCCGGCTTCTGTAAAAGCCTATGGACTGAGGTGATCCCCTGTTTCTGTATCGCTCGATGAGTAGATCCAGATCATCTCTTTCCGGAGGGCGGCATTCGTCTGTGTCACTGTTATCATCGTCAAAATCGTCTTCAAGATCCACGAACAGCCCGACTGCTTCCTGTGTCCGCATTGATACTTTTCTTTGAAGCACCTCGTGCAAACGTTCAAGGTCTTCCACGTCCAGGTACAGCAATCCGTTTTTAGAGAAAAAACCAGTGTCGAGCTTCCATACCACGGTTCCCAGTTCCGGTAATTTCTCCAACCTTGGGCCCAGGGTGTTTATGAGTTCAATATTGTTCGCCGGATCGGGAGACTCCACGGCCACCACGAGAAAATCAGTGCTTCCAACCGCCTCTCCGACATTTCTCGCCGCTTTGACCGAGGGAGTGTTTTCTGGAAGAAGTTTGGCGAAATCCGTTGTGAGCCTGAGTCTTCGCAATCCTGTTGCGCCGATCGCTGTGATCACCACACCGGCCAGAATGAGCAGGAAAGGATGTTTGACCGCGATTCTTATGTAGTTTCTTATTAAGCGCTTCATTTCAAAGTATTCACCGGCTATCAGAGCGTATGGATAGCCGAGACCGTGTCAATTTGTTTCTTGAGCCGCGGCTGAAGGTTTTGGGAAGGGATTCTTTGCATGGAGTGGGATGGTTCCGTGTGCCAATCCGGAAGTTGTTCTTGAGGCAGCCCATGGTATGGTATCATAGAGTTCGTTTTCGGAGTTGTAATGGGCCGCATATTTCAAGCTTTTCGTCGAAATGGTGTATTCATGAAAATATTGTTGTTTGGTTTTTCGAAATTTATCCCCTTCGGTATGATATTCCTTTTGTCTGTATCCTATTCTTGTTCCGGCGGGGGTAACGGTGTTGAAGGGCAGGATGCCTCGGTGGATGCGGAACTTGCAGTGGACGCTGATCTGAGCATGTTTGATCACCCGGCCAGGGTTTTACAGGTAATCGACGGAGATACTATCAGGGTCAGTTTTCACGGGGAGATTACCACAATTCGATTCATCGGCGTGGATGCTCCCGAATTGACCCCTGAACCCGAGCCTTTCGGTCGCGAGGCCGAGAATTATGTACGACATCATGTTCCCATTTTGAGTTGGATTGGTCTTGAATTCGACGATGAAGCCTGTTCGGAAGCGGTTCGTCCCGAACACTGTAACGATGTTTATGATCGCCTGTTGGCCTACATACGGACATCGCGGGATGAGGACCTGGGATTGATGTTGCTTGCCGTCGGTTTGGCCAGGGTTTATACATACGGTGATTTTGGGCGAAAAGACGAATACATTGAAATGGAGAATTACGCTCGGAATCTGGGAGTCGGAATCTGGAGTCAACCCTAAGTTCACTCGACCCCAAGATTCGTAATGCTGAATGGTGCGGTGGATTGTCCGGGGCTGAGTATGCTGCCGGTAAGATCGGGCGGATCCCTGCTTTCAATCCTGATGCGCCCTGCTCCTCCTCCTCCTCCTCCTCCGTGGGCTGTAGCCGGTTCTCCACTTTGACCCGAAATTTCGTTTCCCGCGCCGCCCATGCCTCCTCTCGTTCCTCCCTGTGCCGCCATTCCGTCAAGCCTTCCATTTTCTCCGTCTTCCGGAGGGGAAGTCTCTGAGCCTCCTCCTCCTCCTCCGTTGGCTGCGAGTATACCGTATACATCTACAACGGGAGCGGCCAGTACAATTGCTCCACCGCTGCCACCACCACCGCCTGCCTCCTGTAAAGCTCCGCCTTTACCACCCTCACCACCTGCAGTGATGATCCCAACAGCGGCGATTCGCACTGAGTTCAGGGATGCAAGCATGACAGCTCCGCCGCCCGCGCCTCCTCCTCCGGGATTCCCGCCCGTTCCTTTGCCTCCTGAGCCGCCGCCGCTGCCCCCCACAAGCGGATTCACTTGGGGATTTCCATACGTGTTTCCACCGGCGCCTCCAGCCACTGTTCCTCCTGCGCCGCCCGCGCCTCCGCCGGCTCCAAAAGCTCCACCGCCTCCTCCCCCTTCCAGGATATTGAGAGCGCCGACATTTCCCTGGATTCCCTTGCCCGGTCCCATCCCAGGGTTTCCGTCCGTCCCGCCCGGATAGCCGCCGGGTCCCGGCACGCCTTGGGTTGTTACTCCTGCGTCTACAATGCCTTCGATGACGATCTCTTCTTCAGCCGCCAATGCAATTGGTCTTTCACCCTTCACTTTGATAATTGCACCTTCAGGAATGAATACGCTGCGGAAAGAAAGGATGAGGAGAGGAGGCAATCCGAGATCATCCCGATTCCGGATGCGAAAATAGAAGTCGTCGGCTGCCGGGGATCCGGGGCCCGTAATTGTCACCAGGTCGGAATCGATAATAGTTTCACCGGCTTCCGGTTGAAAATCGCTCCAACCACCTTTCATGTCTTCCATTGTGATGCCGTTGGAAAACACGGGCGATCCACAGCGCGGTTCAGGGCTGGAAACACAACCGAATTCGCAGTTTTCGAGCGTTGTATAAACTCCGCCGCTGCAAATTTCCAGGGTTGCCCCACTGCAGCGGAGAGCTCCCTCAGCGCAGCCTCCAACGTCTATCGGGGGACCGTCGGGTGGCGTGGCGTCGACCCTGCCGTCGACCACATGACCGTCGACTCCTCCATCAGGATGGGGATCCATCCGGCTTTCGTCCCTTCCGCACCCTGCGTGACAAATGACAGCCGCGGGCAACAGGAATAGAAACCAAAAAAGCCGACCAGCAGAAAGAAATTTATTTTTCATTTTTATGCCTGTCGAAAAAAAAATCACGCACGAGCTATATGTTCGTTGCCCGGCGATTTGTTATAATATAGACTGGATTCGGAAATAAACAAATTATTAAAGCGGAATAGAAAAGCCCTAACAATCCGGAAGTGTTGCTTGTTTTTGCGGCTCTACAGGGTGAAGCATTTCAACAGAAAAATGGAAACGGAGACAATGTATGATGGAATGTAAGATTTTAGATTCAAGACAAAACAAGGTGTGTGCCGGCAAATTGCAACGGAACGGCGATCATCGCTCTAAAATTGCCGGTTTCGGGTTGGCTTTTTTTCTCGTGATTTGCGTAATCGGTTTCGTTCATTCGGCGGCCGGCTGCGGCGGAAAAGGCGGAGATGACGGTCGAGATGGTGGTGTGGCGGATACTGACGGCGCGGTGGACGGCGACATGGACGGCGACGTTTATGATCCTGACGGAGGCGGACCAAGCCCGGATGGAGGTACGGTGGAGCCGCCGAGTGAACTCTGCGATTCTCCCATAGAACCTGTGGACATAACCAACCCTGACCGAGTGGTTGGAGACGGAACTCCGGGAGGTTGCGACGAGGCCGCGTTTGTTGCCGCAGTGGCCCAGGGCGGGATCATCACTTTTGATTGCGGCCCGGACCCGGTGGTGATTCAATTGAGCGAAACAGTGCAAGTGCCGACCGACCGGGACACCATAATCGACGGCGAAAACATGATAACCCTGGACGGCATGGGGCAGGTGCGAATCCTTGAGTTTCACCATCCAAATTACAGGGTAAACACGAACAGGTTGGTTTTGCAGAGGCTGACTTTTCAAAACGGAAGAGCCGAAGGGCAGGATTACACTCCCCCCGATCCGAACAATCCTGCCTGCGCGTATGGGTATGCCGACGGCGCTGGAGGAGCCGTTAGGATAAGAGACGGGATTCTGCATGTAATTGATTGTACTTTTCTGGACAATGAAGCCGCGACTCCCGGACCCGACACGGGCGGCGGCGCGATTTATGCTCTGGGTTCTTTGGATATCACGATAGTGGGATCCATGTTTGCAGGCAACAGCGGCTCGAACGGCGGAGCGGTGGGTCTTTTGCAGACCACCGGTACGTTCGTAAACACGGTGTTCCAGGACAACTCAGCGAACGGAACAGGACAAAACTACGCGGGAGGCGACGCAGAAGGCTGCCCCGGGGTGGGGCATGCAAACCAGGGCGGAGCGGGCGGAAACGGCGGCGCTGTAGCCATTGACGGAGCCGACGACCTTGAGCAGCATTTTTGTGGAGTCGTGTTCAAGAACAATCACGCGAACGAACTCGGAGGCTGCGTGTTTCGCACCGCAAACAGGGATCAACGGAGGGCTGTTTTTCATCTCTGCACCATGATTGAAAACGGCGCGGACGCGGGAGGAGGTTGTCTCTACATATCAAACTCCGAATTCATTCTCTCGCGGTCTCTCGTCGCTCGTAACTACACCGATGGTCTCGGCGGCGGAGTACGCACCGAGCTCAATTCGCAGGTGAATATAGAGAACACGACTTTTCACGCCAACGTCACGTACAACGGTCTTGCCGCAGCGTTGTCGGTCGGAGGAAGCGGCCGGGTCCGCAATTGCACTTTCGCTGATAACAAGGTCGAAGGAGGCGAAACGGTTTTCACAGCAGCCATACGGGGCGATGCCGGCCTTGAAGTTCAAAACACCATTTTCAGCCATAACACCACCAATGCTCCGTGGAACCCCCAGACGTGCTGGTTTCAACCTTTCAATGGGGAGAATAATTTCCAGTGGCCCACTCGGACGCATAACGATGCCCGCGATGATTGGCCGTGCACCGAGGACATCACTTGGGCGGATTCCGAGCTGGAGCCTTTGGGCGACAACGGAGGTCCGACCGAAACAATGCTTCCCGGACCGG
>SLPX01000105.1 GCA_007131745.1 Myxococcales bacterium | reverse complement strand
CATGAGGCCCATATTGTCCGGCGGTCAAAATGTACCTGTTCTGAGTGATGAACAGGTACGGGAAAAAATAAGTGAGGAAAGATCTTCTTTGAATATTCAGACTGATTCCGGAGAAGACAAGATCATCTGCGGATATATAGAAGCAAATAAGTTGAACCATCAAAATCATCTGCAACCGGGTTGTTTTGCGTTTCCGAAAGGAACGCCGGCCTTGAGAATGCCGATTCTTGTTCCTGCTGTGGAACAGTTGGTAGAACCTCTGGAAGGTGAAAGAATAGTCTACCAGTAACGTGATTAACTTGAAGAATAATCCATTACGCATCCGTTTTCTTTTGCATCTGAAAACGGTATGATGTCGTGGGAGGTATCGGGGATGAAAAAAGTCTTGATTGTATTGTTTTTGATGGTCTCTATTTGCGGCTGTCAAAGATCCGTGGGCACGGAAACGGAAGCCGAACCTGACGCATCGGTCGATTCGGGGTCGCCGGTGGATTGCCGTTACGAAATCATTGAGACCGGACCGGTCAACGCGGACCCTTTCAACATCGAAGACGCTGTATGTAGGGAAGATGGCTGGTGCTGGCATTGGCCATACCCGACGGGCGCAGTGTTGTACGGCGGTACTGTTGATGGTGAAGGAAACATATACGCAGTTGGGTACAATGGAACAATCCTGAAGTGGCCAATAGAGGGAAAACCATCCATTCTCGGACGAGGGGAGACCGCTGGTCATAATCTATGGACCTCCTGGAAAGCGCATGATGGCACCCTATGGGTTGGTGGGCACACAGCCGCTGCACAGAACTCCCCGGCGATATTCAAGTACAAAGACGGAGTACTAGAGAAAGAGACTGATCCTGTTGTCGAGTTGGTCGGGGAAGACCATGGTTTCATTCACAGGATCAAGGGCAATGAAGAGCGATTGTGGGCGGTGGGAGTAAAAGGCTATTATGGGGCGCCTCCGCAAGAGCTGGATTCTCTGGTCCTTTATCTCGAAAACGATACATGGCATGACATTGGTACGCCTTATGATGAATCTACGATAATAAATGATTTAGCGTTTTCACCTTCGGGAGAGGTTTGGTTTGCTCTGGCTGCAGGCAACATTCTTGTATATGACCCTTCGAACGATTCATGGAGAATAGTCGCTCCCGAGCCGATGCATCCGTGGGCGCGCATCTGGTGGAAGAACGGAGAGCTTTACGCATATGCGCTTGACGGAGTGTTTGCGAGGATGAACGAGGATGAGACTTTTGTAGAACTGGGAAGGGTGCCCTTTTCTTATCAACCGAGAGTAGATTACCTTCCTGGGAAATACCCATTCTTGACCCCGGCGTATGTTGATAAAGAAGGCACATTGACCGTGCATGTAAACGAGATGAGTGGGTATAATAGCATATGGGAGATTTCTGAAGAAATGGGGGCGGAGCGAATTTTCGGACCGGAAAACATCGGCGGATATTTGGTTACAATATTGAAAAAGCAAGGGGAATCGCATGTAGGTTTCGGCTCTAAAGGATACACATTTTCATTCAGCAAAGAAACCGGCTACAAAGATATTTACCGCATTCCACCGTGGGATCAACAGAGGCTTTCATTATGGGAGCAAGGAGAAGATGTAGTTGCCGTCACATCGGGGGGTTATCTTCTTAGATTCAACGGGGCTGAATGGGTACCGGTTTCATTAGTGCCGGGATTCAATTTTCCTGATTTTCCCATGTGGGCTGATGATAACTGTGTTTACGTGGGGGCTTTAGACAATTATTCAAACGGAGTGGTCTATCGATATGTGAATTCAGATTGGGAAGAAATTCCGTTTCGTGAAGATCTCGGTTCTGTACGGGTAGGCAGTATCTGCGGGGTGAATTGTGATGAAGTTTTCATCACCTCAATTGGACGGCTTTTTCGCTTAGGGAATTGCGGGTGGGAAGAAATAGCGCCGCCTGATGGTGAAGAATCAAGATTTCAAGCGAAGAGTTTGTGGTGCAGTCCGCCCAACAAAGTTTATGCTTCCAACCCCGGATTATATTTATGGAAAGATGAAAAATGGAATGTGTTGAACAACGGCGTAATCGAGGGTGACAAGCTCAGGCATAGCCGCTTTATTTGGGGCCATGAAAATGATGATACACTTTATTGGGGTCAGGAACGTTCACATCGTCATACATTGGTGCGATTGAATGGCGAATGGCATGAATGGGCTTTCATTTCAGGGGTACGAGGTTTTGACTCAGATACGGTCTGGGGGTTCGGCGGTAGCGGTGAGAGGCCGAGTGATGGAGATTGGGAAACAGTACCCTTACTTTATGGTCCACCGAGTGGTCCTCCTGGTGATCCTGCAAGACCTGCCTGGGTGACAAGGGAGGGAAGGGTATTTGTTTTTGGAATCGGTTTGGACATTTCTTTTCTTCCTTCTTACGGTATGACGGTGAAGAACCCGGAATAGCTGCATGGTGTTTTTTGGGGGTAGATGTTCTAATCTGAAGTTTAGCCGGAGAGAAAAAGCAAAACTTCTTCTGCAATATTCAAAGTTTTGTTGATAGCTGAGGCGCAACGTTCTGTCTGCACCTCTATGGTCTTGAGCAGGTTGAATGGACGCTGTTGCTTAGGATTGGGTGGCGTTGTCATGTAAAAAGTCTGTTCGTCGGGTCCGGCGACGACGCGGGAACAGGTGTTGCATACTATGCCGGCGAGGTGGCGCATCATACAAGGCCGGTGGAACCGGAAGTCCGAAGAACATGAATCGGGGAATTTGTGGAGGGGTGCGGGTTCGGTAAAACAGCGTAGTGAGGGGCAAAATCTTGCCTTCCGGAAACTCGCTCAGCCTGAAATGAAGCGCTGCCGCGCCCGTACGTTCGTAATAATGTATCTCAATAGAGTGGAATCCCTGTTCAAGGTTCAAAACAGCGTGGTCATACATGAGAGCATGGTCGCTCCAAAGATCGATGATTCTTTTTCCGTTCAGAAACAGCCTGCTTCCATCATCCGACCCCAAGGAAAGCGTGTATTCACCTGTTTTCGGGATCTTGAGAAACCCTACAAACCTGGCTGCATAGTGTTCGGTTCTTCCGCATATCCTGCGGATATTCAAGAAGGAAACAGGTTTTTGAGAGCAAAACCGCCCGGATACGGATGTTCTATCATATCCGAAACGCCAGATCCCCCTCGCTGTGTTGTCGCTTTCCGTAAACCTTGCAGGGAAAAGTTTTCCCTGGTCAACCAGAAGCGCTCGTCGAAGATCTTTTTCGTCCACGTTAAAAACGAAATGAGAATACGCGATGTGTTCAGACGGTTCCAACTCTCGAAGCCAGCGGTATTCAGCCGGTCGATGGATACCTACAAGCCTGTTTGCCGAAACCACCCATGTCCCTGTAGCCGGGCGTGAAGGATGCAAAACATCCTTTGTAAGATTCCGCCGTTTCAGCCAACGTTGCACGTAGAGATCGTTTTGATTCCAGTCCAGGTTGGAGTCGGCCAGGATCCTGTAGGAACGTGTCGGTCCTCCGGCCAGCTCATTGAAATATGACAAGTAATGAGGAGTATAAGACAGGGAGGAAATTCCCATCCACAAGACGGCAGCGCCGGAAACCATGAGACTCACAGCACCGGTTTTCCCCATAGCGTCCGGACTCCAAAGCCTTCCCGTGGAAACCTGCATCAACACCAGGAGCGGCATGAGATATCTTACGCCTATCTGCGCTGTGCAAAAAAAGACGAAATAGATCAAAAGAAAAACCGCGGGCGTCAACAACACGACATCCGCGATGCGAGCTGAGGGAGGTCCCCAACTCCTTTTTCGATAAAACGCAAAGAATAAGGAAAGCAAGAAAATCAGCCAAAACCCCAACGGCGCCTTGTAAAGAAGCGCAACGAAAAAGTAGGAGCGAAAGCCTTCCCTGGAGGTTTCTCCCAGCATGTAGATCAAACCCCGGCCGGTATGCGCCTGGTTGATCGCAAAAGTTACATCCAAAGCGTCCAGGTAAGGCCCGGGCAATCCCGCGGGAACCGGGCCCAGCATTTTCTGCGCGGTCTTCATGAAACCGCTGTCAAAATCACGGGACCGCCAGGTAGAAAACGTTTCCTGGAAATAATATGCGCCGTTCCAAACAAGCCAGCCGCACAATGCAAAAACAGCGAAGCGATACATCGGACCTCGCAATTTTTCAGAGAGGGTTTTCTTGTGCGCATCATCGTCAGGCTCGGCCTCGCTTTCCGCTTTGTTTCCGGGAACAGGTTGGTCTGCACTCAAAATCCGGGTTTTTCGAAATCTGAACACAGCCCACAAAAAGCCGAGAATGGGAATGAGCAAGAGCGAAGTGAACTTGGATACCTGTGCTGCGCCGAACAACAAGCCGCAGATCACAAGCCATGAATAACGATCCGTTTCCATGTAGCGCCAAAAAGCGTAAATAGTTGAAATCATGAACAAAGCACAATAGACATCGTTTGTGACCCAGCGGGAGTGGGCCAGAACCGTCGGACAAAGACAAAAAACAATCAAACTTCCAAGGCCCGCCCAACGACCGAAAAGCCTCTTGGCGAACGCGAAGACAACACCGCCCAGCAAAACAGCGCCCAGCACTGTCGGAACCCGGGATGCAAACAACGCCCGAACTGTCGCCGGCCTGTGGACACGATCGCCCCTCAAGTAAAAATTGGGCAAAACGTTGAGTTGGTTTACAGCCATTGAAGATAGGGTCACCTGAGTCTGCCGCCCCTTTTCCAACATCCTGGCCCCGTAGGAATAGTGCATCGGCTCGTCCCAGGTGGGCGTTTTGAAACGCATCGACACCAGGAGCAAAATGCCGAAAAAGACGAGCGTAAAAAAGCCTATTACTTCCGGGGCGTTCCGGCGGAGAAACATCAAAACCCCGGACAACTTAATCCTAAAAGAAAAGACTGGAGCGGACTTCACATCACAGGCGCCTTGCGATCAATTATGTGATCACGACTAATGTCTACAAAAAACAGCCGCAGTGTTCGCAAAACCATCTTTGCCGCTCTTTCGACCAAACAGGATTGCAACCGCACACGTGGCACACGCCTTCGCTCTTAACCTGGGCCTTGGGAACAGGGGGGGGACTATCCAGTTTGTCGGCCAATTCAGGCGCCTCCTCGGAAAGCGCATCCTCGATTATCAGATCTCCCTCATCCACGGGCAAAGTGGTTGAAGCGGCTTGACCATCAAAGGGAGTGTCTCCGGCTTCGCCGAAAAAGACTTCTTGCTCAATCGATGCGGGGGATACCGTTTCGGCAGACTGATCGGCATCCGAATCACCCGACGGCAGCCGGGTTTCAACAGACGGGTAAGCCGGCTCATCATAAGGTGTTGTTCCAGGCGGAGGCGGCACAACACCGGACGGCAGCGATTCAGCGATCGAGGGAAACGGATTGTCCATTGTTGGATATGACGATCTTCCAAAGGGAGTTCTTCCGTCCGTTGATTTTCCGAAAGGGTCTTTTGCGCCGGCAGCCACATCCTCCGGAGGAGGAAGAGCGTCTTGTGGTGGAGGAAGCGCGTCACCCGGAGGAGGCGGCACATCACCCGGAGGAGGAGGCGCATCACCCGGAGGTGGCGGCGCATCACCCGGAGGAGGCGGCGCATCACCTGGAGGAGGAGGCGCATCACCTGGAGGAGGAGGCGCATCACCTGGAGGAGGAGGCACATCACCCGGAGGAGGAGGCACATCACCCGGAGGAGGCGGCACATCACCCGGAGGAGGATGTGTCTCTCCTGGATGTCCACTTCGCCCGTCGAACGCTATTCTTCCTTCAGGAGGAGGAAGAGCACTTGATTTTCGCCCTGAAGAATGTTTCCTGGACTCTCCTCCGGGCGGAGGCAGGGAAGAGCCTCTTCCAGAACGCGATGAAGAATTCGAACTCATGTTTCATAGCCTCCCAAATTGTATCGAGCTGCACGAAACGCGTTTTAAGAATAATCTCGCCGCACAGCCTTTCCATAGACAAAGCATGAACAACCGGGATTTGTCAAAAACAAATCCACTCAGGGAGATCCGGTGAAACAAATAACCGGATTGCACCACGGTACAAAGATTCGTTTTCAACATGACTTCGCTTGCCGTTAAACACATTTTCATAGTTGACACGCATCAAGGTTTCGCCTAAAGGCCGTATTACGAAATCGAAAAAAATATTTTTCAATCTACACCGCGCGGAAAAGGAGAATTGATTATGAAAAAACCGGTGATCTTGATTCTGGCCCTGATGCTTGCTTTTTCTTTTGGATGCAACACTGACGGAGATTCTGAAACAGCATACGTAAGTTTGCACAACGATTTCGACAACCCGGACCTTCCCAATCCTCCATGGACCATATGCAAAGCCTATTACAATGGAACTTTTTTCGACAAGGTTGAGATCGGAGAAATCGGCGAAGAGCTGGAAGTTGAAGCAGGGCTTGGATATGTTTACATGATCCTTGCATGGGATGATCCTGATTGCAATCCCGAACACTGCCTGCCCGTGGCATCCAGAAATGAAGAAGAGGTCGTTCCCGGACAGAATCGCACCATCGTCTTGAACGTACCCAACCATCAAGGTCCCTGCCCACCCCAGGGAGTCGAACCAATCCCGGAGGAACTCTACAACACGATCCTGGAACTGTGGCCGGAGTATGGCTTCGAACCTTATGAAAACAGGATGGAAAACCCACAGTGCCAAAGGTGAAAACCTGAACCGCGCCGGCCGGCAGCCAGCCCGCGTGAAACACCCGGAGATCGTGTTCCATGATTCAACGAGCCAAAATACCGTGTTTCCTTTTATGTACGGTGTTTTCATTCTGCACCTTGCTGTCATGCGAAGAGTTCGAACCGGAAATCATCATCATAAACGACATAGACAGCCAGATTCTGGTTAAAGATATCAGCTTCAATGGTTGCCTCTGGAACACGGTCCTTCCATATGGAGAAGCGACAAGTCCGAAACGCTGCTTTGCGGGAAGCGATCGAATTCGTTTCAAAAGATTCGATGCCGAAGAATACTGCATGCTCCAGGCTGAAAAAGGCTATATCGATTCCATCTGCCTATGTGATGAACCGGAAAGAGACCCAACCCTCATCAGAAACATCCCCTTGTGGTTCAGGTACCAAACCATCCGCTCTAGAAAGGCGGAATATGGACGTTTTCATGTTTTCGTCCTGACGGCCGAAGATCAAGAGCAGGATTTTTCAGCGCCCGGACCGTTCGGGCATTGAGAAACCTCTTCATGGAAAAACCATGAACACCTTTCTTTTCATATTGCTTTTTTCCCTGTGCGCATGGGGATCAAAAGATGAAGACAAGGTCTCTTCCCCTTCCCGGACCGGCGAGTCCGGCGAAGTGGAAAATGCAACCGCGGAAGATGAAGAAGAAGAGTCGCTGAAAGACCTTGAAGAAGAAGAGAACCCGGACGAAGAAAAAACAGAAACCCGTGACGAAAAGAGGGAAGAAAGCCCTGCCGGAAACACAGATTCTCAGGATGAATCAGCCGCGGACAAAGCAGAAGCACATGACACGAAAGCACATGAGACAAGAGGGGATTGCGAGAAAACATCCGCGCAAACAACAGATGACAAAGGCGAAAGAGAGGAAACACCTCAAGAAGAACCTCCCATACAGGAAACCGTTGTAAAAGCAGTCCGGCAACCCCCTCCAAAAGATCGTACAGCCGCGGTTACAAAGTTACACGGCGAAGACATCCGCCGATCAACCAGAACGAGTACGGTTGAAGCATTGTCACAGGAATCGGCGGGTGTTTACGTAACCGGTCGCGGAATGGGTTTTCACGGAGTAGCAAGTGGTGCATCGGGCGGCATCTATATCCGCGGTCTCGGAGGCAGCCCAAATTCCCAGGTCCTGGTTGTGGAAAACGGGATTCCCGATGCACAAGGCATTTTCGGCCACCCCATACCCGATGCTTACGTGCCTTTTTTGATCGACGACGTCCAGGTGATCATGGGGGGCGATTCGGTTCTTTACGGCAGCAACGCAGTGGGCGGAGTCATCATCATTAACGAACGGCGGCTCACGACCGAGGGCTGGGAGTTCAACAACGACACGTCATTCGGGAGTTACAACACGCTCAGGCAGACCAATGCTTTTCTGGCTCGATGGAAAAACCTGGAACTTGCGACTGCTTTCCACGGACACAAGAGCGATGGTCACCGCGACGGCGCGGGCGGCTCCAACAAGGTGGGAACGTTCACACTCAATTGGCACATTAGGCCGGGTTACACCCTGACGCTTAGAAACAAACTAATCAAATTGACCGGAGCGGATCCCGGTCCGGTGACACATCCCAATTATGATCACTGGTATGATGTGCTTCGAGACAACGCGTCTCTCAAGTTCAGCGTTCAGAAGGCCAAGCATCAACTGGACTTTGTTACCTACGCTAACGTCGGAGTACACCGTCTGTATGACGGTTTTTATTCATTGGACTTCACAACCGGCGGCTTTGGAGAATGGAACTTCAGAATCGTGCGAAACCTGGGCGTGCTAGTGGGAATAGGCGCTGAACGGATTGACGGTCAAGTTGAAAACCGAATTCAGGATGAAGAACACGAGGTCCGGGGTTTCACGAACCTGTCACTTTACCAACAGATCGATTACCGACCGTTTTCATCGTTGCATCTTACCGCGGGAAGCCGCCAAATGTACAATACCCGTTACGGCGGAGTCATCATGGCCAAGGGCGGCGCCACGTGGGAGGCTTGGAGGGGATTGAAGTTAAGATCCAGGGTTACGCGCAACTTCCGCCAACCCACTTTGCGCGAACTCTATCTTCCCTTTCCCACGGCAAACCCGGATCTAAAACCTGAAGTGTCTCTTAACTGGGATTTCGGAATCGCCTGGGAGTATAAGAATTTCGAGATCTCCACGACCGTCTACTATTCGTCGGTAAGAAACCTGATTAAATATTTCGGCGCCTGGCCGTCCGCGGAAGTGGTAAACATCGATCGGGTCATCGTATGGGGTGTGGAAGGAGTTGCCCGACTCAGGGACATCGGCCCCTTCTGCTTCAGGATAACCGGAAATTGGCAGGATGTCGGCCGTTATACAAAGCAAAACCCGGACGCGAAGATCAATTTCGCGGTGAATGCAAAACACAGTTACAAGAAACATCACTTTTTCGGCTCGATAAGCGGCGAGTGGGTTCGGGGTCTTTACATGAACAATTACAAGCGGGATCCAATAAAAGACGTATTTTTCATTGATGCGTCTTTCAACTACCGCTACACATATTCCCACGATCGGATGCTGGAGCCATACATAATGCTGAGAAACCTTCTGAACAACCGTTACGCGTACATAGAGGGTTACACAATGCCGGGTTTCAACATAACGGCCGGAATCAGGTTGAAACTCTGATTTCCGTCCTGGTTGCGGAAACGATAAAACCCGAGGTTGCAAAGGATACTTAGGAATGACAAATCCCAAAATCAAATTCTTCGACAATATCGCGGCCAAGTGGGACGACTGGATCGACCCGGAAGAAGTCCGCAAGAAACTTTGCTCCGGCCTGGAAGAATTCGGTGTCGCCCCCCATGAAAAGATAGTCGACATCGGCTGCGGAACCGGCAATCTTACACATTGCATTCTATCCATCCTTGGTCCGGAAGGACGGGTTTTCTCTGTGGATTTTTCCCCCGGGATGTTGGAAGAAGCAAAGCGAAAGATTTCGGATACAAGGGTTTGCTGGATCAACGGAGATGCGGTCGAACTTCCCGTGGAAGATGAGATCGCGGACAGGGCGATTTTCTACTCGGTTTGGCCGCATTTCGACCAGCCTGAAGCGGTTTTATACGAAAGCCTCAGGTACCTGAAACCTGGAGGTTTTCTTCATGTGTGGCATACCGATTCAAAAGAAACCATAAACAAGATACACGCTGACGCAGGGCCTTGCGTGAATAAAGACATTCTGCCTCCTGCCGAAAATGTGGCCGCGATGATGAAAAAAACCGGCCTGGAAATCACGGATCTTGTGGATGATGAAACGCGTTATCTCGTAACAGCCAGGAAAACGCGTTGAGCCGGCGATTCCTTCCCGCCGGGAAGGTTTGAATTAAGATGAACTTGCGAGTGCATGCAACGCAAAAACAAGATTCGATAATGTGTCGCCTGGATGGCCGGGCGAAACTGATCGGCGGATGCGCGGGGTTTGTCGTAACCGCCACGGCGTACAATACCCATCCACTTTGGCCCGCGCTCATGGCGGCTTTTCCCCTTGGTTTAGTGTTGGCATCCGGCTCAAATCTGAAGAGCTTTTTGCGTAGATTCAACTTTGTGCTTGGTTTCATTTTATTGATGTTCGTGTTTGTTTTCATCTTCAACGCTGGTTCGGATTCCAGTTCCGTTCAGGAACAAAGGTTCTATTTTCTTGTATCCGCAACCGTTTTCGGGCTGGCGACAACCCACTGGATCGTAACCACCACGCATCCGATGGAAATGATGTCGGCATTGCAGCGCCTGCGGTTTCCGCGAGATGCTGTCTGGATGCTGATGCTGGCTCTGCGTTACTTCCGCGTTGTCGGAGACGAAGGAAAACGACTCTACCGCGCTGCTTGCGCACGTGGATTCAAGCGGACCAAACGGGCCGTGTGGTGGAATTTTCAAACATTGGGCCGCATCACAGGCGCGGTCATTCACAGGAGTTTTGCCCGGGCGCTCAGAACCGCTCAGGCAATGGAGGCCCGGGGCTACGGTTCCATTGAAAACAAGAGGACAACACCCAAACCCCTGACTCACTTCGACATTGCTTTTCTGACGCTTTACCCCGCGTGCTTGCTCGCAGTGCGACTCGGTGAATACGTGACAAGATGACCCAACCGCAATCCTCTCCAGAATCGAACACCCCGGAAAACCGTCCGCTTAAACCCAGTGGTTTTATTCTTGAGATCAAAAACGCTGTTTTCAGCTATCCGGACGGTGTCCAGGCTGTCAAACGGGTCGAATTGCAGATACCTTACGGGAAAAACACGGCGCTTCTCGGCCCGAACGGAGCCGGTAAATCCACCTTGTTTCAGCTCATCATGGGGTTCATCCGGCCATCGGAAGGATCTATAGAACTTTTCGGCGAACAATTGACGTCCGACAACTTGAACATCATGCGAAAAAGGGCCGGAATTGTTTTCCAGAATCCGGACGATCAACTCTTCTGCCCCACCCTTGAAGAAGATATCGCGTTCGGACTGAAAAACATGGGTAAAAAGGGAGAACAGCTCAACACGACAGTGGAAACAACCCTCAAAAAATTCGGTTTATGGGAAAAGCGAAAAAAAAACCCCTATCATCTCAGCCACGGCGAAAAAAAAAGAGCCGCTTTGGCTACTGTATTGGCGATGCATCCGGAATTTCTATTACTAGACGAACCAGCAGCACACCTTGATCCAAAATCAAAAAGCGACCTGTTGGAAATTCTCAGAGCATACGAAGGAACGATTCTGCTCATCACCCAAGATTTGATGTTCGCCGCGTCTCTATGCAAAAAAGCCGTTGTCATGGAGCAAGGACGAATCGCGGAAATCACGAGCATGAAAGATCTCATTTCGAATCCAGCGGATCCGGAACAACTTGGAACGATTAACATTGAACACTGTAAGTTGTGCTCACATTTCCACCGGCTCAGAAAAAACAAACTTCGCGAACAGGATTCTCCCACTGCAGGAGCCAATGACACAAACTAAAAGTCTTTGAAATGAAAGCCGAAACGTCTAACAACCGCCCAAAAGGGGCTAAAAACAAATCACCCCTCTCACCCGCTCAAAGGGTAGCGATTGGAGGGTTGTTCCTGGCTATTGCTCTTGCGCTTCCACCCTTTTTTCATCTGTTCGCTGCAGGAAGCGTGATGCTGCCGATGTTTCTCCCGGTGTTGACACTGGGGTTCCTGGTAGACGAAAAGACAGCGGGAACAGTCGGTTTTTCAGCTCCCCTCATGTCCGCGTTTCTTACCGGCATGCCCCCGTTTATGCCCCCCATTGCGTTTCTCATGACAGCCGAATTGCTGCTTCTGGGCGTAATGCCCTCCTTTCTGTACCGCAGGCTCGGATGGAAATTCTGGCCGGTCCTGATCTTCACGATTTTGACAAACCGCATCTTCGGCTTCGCTCTCAAGTTCGTGCTGGCGGAGATCTTCTACATCCCGGGCGTTGTATACGGAGTCTACAGCCTGGCAAAAAGCATGCCCGGAGTAGCGCTTCAGTTTGTCGTGGTTCCCATTGTGGTCAAATCCATCGAATCCCGCTTTCCCCAATTCAACCCGGCACTAAAACCCGGACGTTTCTGACCCCGAGAAGCCGGAACTACACACGGAAACAATCTCTCAGGTTGACCGCTGCGCCAAAGTTGGTAATGTGATTCATGGCATTTGTTTATGGTTTGAATAAGAGTTTTCTAAAGACATCGAAAACATCTTTGTGGTATCCTTTCCGCCGCGAACGGAATGGATTTGAAACATGATTTTGGCGCCCAGCCGGCGGGCGCGGATAAAGAAAACCGGAGGGCTTCGCCGGCCGACCCTTCCCTGGACAAAACACAAGATTAAATCCCTTGGCTCGCAAGAAAAAGACTCGGCGGAAGCGAACTACAACTTCCCCTAAACCTGCAGAAACAAAAGAGGTCAAGAAGGAGTCTTCCTCGGAAACAGTTGCCGGGGAAATATCTATCCCTGTCCAAAACTCTTCGCAGTTGGTGAAAAATTACACAAAACCCGCCACGCCGGAGAGTTTATCCATAGAAAAAGATGAAACAATCCAAGAACCCCATCCCGGAATGCCCCTTGTAGCACCTCCGGAGTCGGACGTTACCGCTCCCATTATCAGCGAAGAAGACACCGACGAACCATCCGAATACCAGGATGAAATCACCGACCGATACCTTCGCCTGGAGGCAGACGCTGTCTGGGTTTTGCAGCCGTCATTGCGAGATTCCCACAAAAAAACGGATTCAAAAGGAAACATTTGCTCGTCTCTTTCAGGAGAAATCGGCTCCAAGGACGGTTCGCCGGATGAATTCCGTACCAATCCAGCCCTGTCGGTTCAATTCGGAGGAGAATCTCAATCAGTAATGGTGGATGAAAACTATCAACAACTCGCTTCCACCATATTCGTGGAAGAGGGTGCTGTCGAAGACATCCGCGAACCTGAAGATACCGACGGTGCTGAGAAAGCAGACACTGCTGAGAAAGCAGACACCGCTGAGAAAGCAGACACCGCTCAGAAAACAGACACCGCTGAGAAAGCAGACACCGCTCAGAAAACAGATTTAAGCACAGAAAAGGAAGACAAAGAAAAAGCTTGTGAACCTGTTTTGCCGAGTCTTCCTTTTGAAAGAGAGATCGCAACCCACCCTGACAGGGACAACACCCCTCTGGCCATTCCGATTTCCAGAGAGAACAAGGTCCCCGGCGCAGTTGCGATACCCGACCTTCCGGATCTGGAAAACATCGGCGAAAAACCCGAGGCACAATCAAATGCACCGGAATCCCCTGCACTAGAAAAAACACAGGAAACCGATCCTTCTGAACCGGTTCCGCCGCCGCGTGCAGCCGAAGAACCTCCTCCGCCCGAACAGGTCCCGCCGCCGCCTGCAGCCGAAGAACCTCCTCCGCCCGAACCGGTTCCGCCGCCGCCTGCAGCCGAAGAACCTCCTCCGCCCGAACAGGTCCCGCCGCCGCCTGCAGCCAAAGAGCCTCCTCCGCCCGAACAGGTCCCGCCGCCGCGTGCAGCCGAAGAACCTCCTCCGCCCGATAATCTTTCCGCCGGAGTTCCCACCGAACCACCGGATTCGTCCTTGTCACTGAACAAATTGGCCACTGAATTGGACGATAATGAAAAGAAGACCATGGGCTTGGCTCTTCACAAAATTCCTCCTCCTCCTTCACCCTGGGCTATCCCGGCTCCAAGAGACAAGACCGGCATCCGGCTGGATGACACCTGCCGAAAAATGGCCCCGGAAAAAACCGTGGATGACACGGGAAAAGTAAGGCTCATTCACCCCGCACCCTTTCCTATGGCTAAAGATTCAACCGAAACCAAGGAAAACATGGCGGCTGCAATACAGAAAACATCTGTTGCAAAAGAAGACCATCCAAAAGAACCCTTGGCAGGAGTGAAGGAAGAAACAAAAGCCGATACGAAGACCTCTGAAAAGGCCGCCATAGAGGAAGCCCGAAAAATTGAAGAATTGATAATCGCGAAAACACAGGCAGAGGAACCGGCTGAAAAAGCGATTTCACCTAAAGCCGCGCCTGAAAAAATCTTTCCGGACGAGGATCGTAGATCCCTGCGTCAAGCAATGGATGACAGTTTTGAAATGGAGATGGACTCGTTGCCCGCGCCTCCCGCTGACACCGGCATAAAGGGTGAAGTGCTTGAATTGAAATCACCCGGCACAGACGAATCCACAGCTCATAAAAATGCGTTTTCTGACCTGGAAAAAGCTTTTTTCGAACAGGATCTGGAACCTGAACCGGTTTCGGACGACTTCACGGATCTTTTTGGAGAAGTTGAGGAACCAGCTTCGGTGTGGGACTGGATAAAACAGAAAACAACCGGAAAACCCGCCAACAAGAAACCGGTGAGCGGGAAAAAACCTGCCACCCGAAAAACAACAAAAAGCAGCAGTGGAGCGACAAAAGGCAAGCCGTCGAATACGGGTGGAAAAAAGAGTCCGACAAAAAAGAAACAAGCCGGAAAGAAAAAAGGCGGTTCCCGAAAGAAATAGTCTTTCAGCCCATAAACCAGGTCACTGAAATACCGAAACGCTTTAAGCCGGTCTTTTTTTTATTCAGCCTCCATGTAGCCTTCCGATGTAAACCTGTACCGAATTTTTTGTCTTCCTTTCCATGGGACCAATAACGGTTCGATGTCTTTCGCTTGGGTAGACCGGTGGTTTTGTTCAGTGAAACCCGAGTTTTTGTCCACGGTAAACTCGAGGTCCCAACCTTTTCCGCGACGAATGTACCTGTAATGGTTGGTCAAGATCTTGTCGCCCGATTGATGCACAACCTCGTGTGCAAACACAACATGGAGCCCACGATTGTAATAACGATAGATCACATAAATCTCTCTTCCGTGACCATCTTTCATCTGGCGCAACCGCAACAAAATCTCGTCCTGCCCGTTGCCGGTCATATCGCGGATCAGGAAGCGCAAAATATCGGACGGTTTGTACACCGGCAACCGCATGTAAAAATACCCCCCTCCGGGAACATCTCCGCCAAGAATTCCAATTTTCTTCCGGGTGACCACCACGGTTTCTCTGCTCTTTCCTGAAATGATATTCCCTACCCCTCTCATCCTGATGTCTCCAGGCCTAAGCCCGTGGTCATCCAAGTACCTGCTCAAAAGCACCTTGGCCCCCTCGAACTCGATCATTCCCAAGTTGGCCGGCTCAAGACCTCCAGTGCCCATTCTCGCTTTCACCTCCGGATGAGCCCTGCTGTCCACATCCGCGGCTGCAAGCGACATCCGCATTGCCGGAGATCCGAACCCATAACCCGGTATAACAGCGTTATCCATCGACATTTCCAACGCATAACCGTCCCTCAAGCGAATCATTACAGCGTTTACCCCTTTCGGTCTCGAAAGAACGACCTTTCTTCGACGCCCCTTTCCCTTGTAGCCAACCCAGCCGAATTGCGGCTTCACCCGCCCATCTGGAGGAAAAAACGCCATTTTTCTGACATTGTCGCCATCCCCGAAAGCCAGGATCATGTGATCCTGCTCGAAATCCAGGGATTTGAACCTTACGATGTAATCATCCGTGACTTTAACCCTGAAATATACCCGGTTTTCAGTGTACAAACAACTCAACTCCACGGAAAAATCCGCGGCTCCAGGTACCTTGGCCACATTTTGGTCAATCAGCCCGGATCTTCCGGAAAACCTCGTTATTGCACCATCCGGCCAGTCACTGAAGAGGCCGTCTACGACCACCGAGCCGGATTCCGCCTGCCTGCACAACACAGCTCTGGCCCAAACAGGTGGTGATACCGAAAACAAAACGGCAATAAAACAAATCATTCCTAAAATCTTCATGGCTCCTCCATTTCGAGACGTTGGCTTTTTGCCGTATCGCGTTCCATCACCGAATCGACACATCCAAAGACTGACTCTAGAACAAATTCCGGATTCAATCTCCGATCGAAGCCGATTACGCGACGTTGAAGTATTTACTGTAAACAGGGTCGCTTGTCTACCGGCACTCCGTGTGATATGAATCGACGCCCAATGACGGCAACCGGAAACCGGACAACCGGGTCCGGAGAAAAATAGAGCTCATCGGCCCCCGGCCGCAAGCACAGCCAAAAGGCTGGAGGGTCCACACATTGATTTAAATTGATTGGAGTGTTCCATGTTTGAAGCTCTGACCAAAGGGTTTCGTTCGGCCAAGCAACGCCTCTCCGGCCAGGCCGAACTTACGGAATCAAATATCGACGAAGCGCTTCGAGACGTGCGCATGTCTTTGCTGGAAGCCGATGTAGAGTTTCGCGTCACCAAGAACTTTCTCAAAAAGGTCAAGGAAACAGCTCTCGGCGAGGTGGTGAAGACAAAAGTTCGTTACAAGGGGAAAAAACACAAGCTCGCCCCGGGAGATCACTTCATCAAAATATGCCAAGATGAACTGGAATCCCTTATGGGACCGGTGGACACTTCCATCCACTTTTCAAAAAAAGGCCCCACCGGCATCATGATGGTCGGTCTTCAGGGTTCAGGTAAAACAACAACCGTTGCAAAGCTCGCCAGGCTGCTGGAAAAAGATGGCAAAAAACCCTTGCTCGTGGCAGCCGACGTATACCGCCCCGCTGCCATAGAACAATTGCAGACCCTCGGCAACCAACTCAGAATGCCGGTTTACGCAGAACCGGAAAAGAATCCGCCGGACATCTGCGAAAACGCTGTCAACGAAGCTCTAAAAAAGGGCCGTGACGTTGTTATTTTCGATACGGCCGGCCGCCTGGCAATTGACGAACCCTTGATGCAGGAACTCGATGACATCAAGGAACGGGTGCATCCTGCCAACACATTTCTCGTAATCGATGCCATGATCGGGCAGGACGCGGTAGGCACAGCGAAATCCTTTGATGAAAGGCTGGATCTTTCAGGGGTCATTCTTACCAAATTGGACGGCGATGCCCGCGGCGGAGCCGCTCTGTCCATAAAGGAAACTACCGGCAAGCCCATCAAGTTCGTAGGTATGGGCGAATCCCTGGATCGCCTAGAAGAATTCCGCCCCGAAGGGCTGGCAAGCCGCATTCTAGGCCTTGGTGACGTGGTCAGCCTGGTAAAGGATTTCGAAGAAGTCGTTGATACGGATCAGGCTGAAAAAGACGCTGAGCGTATGCTCAAGGGTAAGTTCGACATGGGGGATTTCGTGGAACAGATCCGGACCCTCCAGAAAATGGGCGATTTAAAGGATGTGATAGACAAACTGCCCTTTTTTCCCGACGGACTCCCAGAAGGCATGGTTATAGACGAACGGGAGTTGGTTAAAATTGAAGCCATCATCAACTCCATGACGAAAAAGGAAAGAAGTCATCCCGAATTGTTCGTGGTAACCAGTTTCGAACAAATCACAGATAAGAAAGGACGCAAGAAAGGTCGAAAACAGGTAAGCGATTACAATCTGGAACGGGTCAGGCGGGTGGCCAATGGTTGCGGCCGAAAGGAAAGCGAGGTCAAGGAGCTCCTGATAAAATTCGCAACCATGCGACAAATGATGATGGCCATCGGAAGCCAAACCGGGCTTTTGGGCAAAATACCAGGCTTCAAGAACCTCGCCAAAATGAAGCAACTCGCGGGCATGGACATGGAAGGCATTATGAAGGGCATGGGTCAATTCGGCGGACCGAGTCGACCGGGACAAGATCCTTCAGGCGGCGGCGGAACCAGGCAGTTCATCACGTCAAAAGACAAGGCGAAACGCAAAAAAAAGAGAAAAGCCGCCAGAAAAGATCGCAAGCGATCAAAAAAATCCAAGTGATATTCCGGAGCAAAACCGGATCCATCTCCACAAATCTTCATCAAACAATGCAAGTTCTAAAGCGCTCTGATCAAAAAGATCAGGGCCGCTGTCGCTGCTGCAGCAGCGATCCCTCCGAGAATCAGGAGCAAAATCCATCCGAGACCCGCTTCTTCTTCCAGATCCGATTCTCTCTCACTATCTCCCTCTCCATGGAACTCCTCTCTACTGCTTTCAAAATCATCCACGGAATTCTCGTTTTCCCCTCCCTTGATCACCTCTTCATTATTGCGTGAATTTCCATCTCCGGAACTCTCATCGCCAAAACTCTCATCTTCTCCGTTTTCTACGTCATCACATCCACCGTCCTTTTCAGCTGCTATGCTTTCAACCCTGTTTTGAAGATCATCAATTTCCTCGCTCTTTTCACCAGCATCGGTAATGAAATCATCGAAAATACCTGTTTCAAAAACACCGCCGTTTTCCCCGATCGCCTGATCCGCCATTTTTTCAAGAGATTCCAGGTACACCTCCGCGGGATCGGAAAACAGCAATACGGTTTCACCCAACTTTATCCGCCGACCGTTCTCAAGACGCCAGGCGCCGGTTACTTTCCTCTCATCCACGAAGACGCCGTTCTTGCTCTCCATGTCGCTTAACCAGCATCCATCGATCGTATTGTAAATTTTGACGTGTCTCCTGGAGACGTCCGGATCCGCGATGGAAAGATGGCAACCCGCATCTCTTCCAATCACCACCGGTTGCCCCAATGGGAGACTCAACCGCGCTCCCTGTTGGTGCCCCTTTTCCACTGTGACATATGGCCGTTCTTCGGGGTCATCTCCAATCATCCGGCGGGCGAGCTGGATCGCAAGACTGCGGGTGTTGAGACCTGTTTTTTCAAGAGATTCTGTTCGGGGGTCTGAAACCAAGAGCACAAAAGGTCCGACACCAAGAACATCTCCGGGCGAGAGTGCGTTTTTTTGACAAGGAACAAGTTTTCTTCCGTTCAAAAAAGTGCCGTTCAAGCTTCCCGGATCCGTAACAATCCACCTCCCATTGCCTGGTTCAATGCAGAAATGCTCCGTGCTTACAGTCGGATGTGGAAGCACGATCCCCGTGCCGTCACCCCTGCCGCCCACGAGAAATGAATTCTTCTCGAAATCCCAGTCAAAAACCGTCCATTCATCGGACGATGCCGACTCACCCGGCGGGGAGCCGGCTCGGCGCACCTTCAAGCGCAATTTCATTTAACGGTAACTCCTATCGGAACCAACCATCATTTACAGAATTAGAGCGGAATTAGCGGATGCAGAGCCGAGCTCCCTTAGCATTGCAGCCACGAGCCGCCGAACATCTTCAGGCAGATCACTCCGATCCATCAACCCGGTCAAAACTCTTTGCGCGCACCTATTTCGGCCGAGCCCATGCAAACAAACTGCAAGAAGATACCGAGCCTTGTGATTATCGGGCTCCGAAGCCAAAACCGCTTCAATCCTCTTTTGAGCTTCATGATATCGTCCCATGCCCGCCAAGGCAAATGCCAACCCGAAAAGAACTTCCTGATTCGACGGTTCGCGTGCTGCAACGCGGGACAGATGCTGAAATGCTTCATTGTGTCTTCCAAGCATCAACAAGGTCAATCCTGCAAAATGTCGCGAACGCCAATCCGAGGAATCCAATTTCAGCGCCCGCTCAAACGAAGCCAATGCATCCTTGTGATGAGCATTGGCATAGAGAAGCCTTCCCCGAGCCCCATGCGCTGCGGCCAGACGAGGGTTCAAATCAAGTGCCCTGCTCACTGCGCGACCCGCCTCGGCGAGCCTGTTCAGGGAAACACAAACCAGGGCCAGCTGTGCCCAGACCTCTGCATCATCAGATGTGCGCGCGGTGATTTTTACCAAGTGGCGCCTGGCCTCTTCAAGTCTTCCCATTTTCAAAAGAGTGCGAGCCAAATTGCCTCTCGCTTCATCGTAGCCCGGATCCACAGCCAACGCAGAAATCAAATGAAGCCTGCTTTCTTTCAGCCTACCCCTGCGGAAATACAAAACCCCTAAGTTATTGTGGGCTTCAGCCAAATCTTCGTTAAAGGAAAGCGCTTTCTTGAAGTGTTTCAATGCCCGTTTTCCTTCGCCCCTCTCAAGCGACACCAGGGCGACACCGTTGTGCGCTTCGGCCATTTTCGGCCTGTACTCCAGTGCAAGAGAAAAAGCTGCCTCGGCCCGGTTCAGATCTCCCTGCCTGAGCCACTCGGCGCCCCTTTCCACCAACTCCTGAGCTTGTGGAGAAGGCTTTGTTTCCCGGAAAGCGCATGCTGTTGAAAATAGATGGATCAGGAGAAGACATACAACAAAATGGGCGACCTTTACAGCGGTTCTCTTGACACCGCCGCCTGCAATGCTTGCCCGCGTGCTGACAACAATGCTTACCGCTCGGCCGAACGAAACACGCCACCACCTGGAAACACCCACTCTCTCTCCACCCCTTTTCCATTTTCCTTGGGATCCGGAGGCTCTTGTCGATTCGGGTTTGCTGAAAGTCTTTTCAATTGTTGCATGGTTTGCGGTCGAAAACATGTCGGGTCTCTCCTGTCAATGTCAATGGACGAAACTGCCTTCGCCCGATCCGCTACTATCATCGGACCCGGACACCATTTGTTGCGCGAATATTTCTCAAAACCACCCAACCTCTCGATTTTTGGAGATATAATTTTGCCTTTCCCTGCGCAGAGAAGATTCAACATGATAAAGAAATTCTCTGAATTCAGACAACGCACCCAAGTCGCAATCTACAAAACTCCATCCCCTCTGAGTAAACCCGAAAAGTTCCGTCCCCACACCGCACGCCCCCATTGCGCACGCGCCCCCCACCTCATCCGGTTCCTTTTTCCCTCCGGTGTCCGATCCACCGTTCCAAGCATCCAGATCCTCTCTCAAGGGACCATTCAACCACGAAGCCGCAATATCCTCATCGCTGAGATCTTCTTGTCCATTTCTCCTCAACCGCAGATATTGAAAAATCCTGAGTCCATCCAATCGTTCGTGACATGCCCTGACAAAAGACTCCATGTTTCTATGATTCTTTCTCAACACATCAAAAGGATCCGATCTTCCAAACACCTTCTCGAAAAAACCATCTATCGGAGTAGCCGAGCCTTTTCTAAAAAACTGCTCAAACATGCCCGCGGTCTGCGCCACTTCCTCGAAATATTCATAAGGAAACAACGGGTAACTTGAGTGATCCCCTCTCACTCCCCGCCTGACCGCCGGCCCGGTGCCGAAAGGCACACGCGTCGACTCTCTTGGAGAAGGAAAAACCGGTCCCGCTCCCCAGAGACAAAGCGGCCCCAATTTGCGCAATTTCTGCGCCAAATAGAAATCCTCACCCGCCTCCTTCGCGGGAAACCCTCGAACTTCCTTGTAACTTTTCAAGGAAAACGACAAAACCGAACCCAAGGCAGTGAAAGCATATGGCGATCCAATCTTTAACAAACCAATAAGATACATCCGCATGTATATTTCGTAGCGAAGAATCGCCCTGTCTAAACGATCATCTCCTGAAAGCGGATGATAATAAGGCGCGACCATCCCCTTGGCTCCAGGACATTCATAAAAGGTCTCGACAACCTGCCTCAGATATCCCGGCCCCACCACAGCATCCGCATCCATGCTGACAACAAGACTCTGATCATCAAAATCTTTCATTATTTCTTTCAGGATCTCTCTTCTCGCAGCGCCCACCCCAACCCCTCCAAGCGGCCAACCTCTGCCTCTGGAACTCCTGTCAATCACATGAATCCTCAACCCGCGAAAAGCCCTGAGCATGTCAATCGTGTCCTGATTCCGCCGGCAGATCTCCCGCTTATCCTCGTCGTCATCATCCCACCAGCTTTCCGGCTGATTCACACACACCCAAATATCCGGATCTCTCCACACCGCCCGATCTACCATTTCTCTCTCTTCCTTCCCTCCTCCGGTATTTTCACCCCTGCTTTCACTTTTTTCAGTGTTTCCGGTTCTTCCCTCCCCAGACCACAAAAACGAACTCAGACACCCGGGCAACTCATATAGTTCGTCAAGGCATGGAATAGCTACATGTAATGAAATTCCTGACAAAAAAGCGTCCCCCTTTATTTTTTGGGGATTTTTTTGATAACCAAGCGTATTTCTCTATGCTAATATCATGCATCGGCACTTAATCAAAAAGGAGAATCTCTAATGAATGTCAAAAAAACCTTAATCGTCGGTCTGGCTGTGGCCATGCTAAGTTTGGGCGCTGCGGGTTGTTATATCCACGCTGATCCCATGCCGGTCGGAGCGCACGTGCGTGTCGATGCACCGACAGCACATGTGCAATACGATTACACGCCAATGCTCTACAACGGCTACGTAGTCTATTACACCGAAGCGGGGGTTCCCTATTACTATATCGGATCTGCCAGGTACTACGTACCAAGAACGCACTGGGGACCATATCGCTCCTATTACGCCCGTCACCGCACTCATTACTGGCGATGGCACCGAAGCGGTTACGGATATCGCTACCGGGGCCGCAGGTATCAGGCCGGACATTTCAGAAGCGCCGCTTATCGTAGAGGCAGGGGCAGACGCGCACCCGCGGCGCGGCGCCGCGCGCCCGCACGCAGGGCACCCGCACGCCGCGCGCCCGCACGCAGGGGAGGAACAAGGGGAAGACGGTTTCATTAAGGGGCATCCGCAAAGCGGCCCTCCTTCCCACCAATCCAATCCCGCTGCCGAATCCGCATTGATGCATTCGACTTTCTTTCCAGATAAGGTCAAAATAGTTTAACAATATGGATCATGAGTTCAGAAGCGGAAAAATACAGACCCCGATCCGGCAAACAAGCATCCCATCTCCAAAAACCCAACAACAAGCCGTCATCAATACCCCGTAAAAAAACACGCCGCATCCCTTTCCGGTTCCAGTCCACGACGATAATGATTCTCCTCCTTCTGTCGGCCGCTATCATCCAAAGATTCGCGTATCACTACGAATACAACAGGGTCTCGGTGTTTGCGAAAAGCCCGGTCTCCGACGCGGCCGCGTATCATGAACTGGCCCGGGATCTTGCGGAAAAAAACCTCTGGGCCGATCAACGAAGCGTTCACCACACCATCGGCTACCCCCTCGCTCTTTCCATGATCTACAAGGGGTGGGGGCCAAACCCCCTGGCCGTCACCTGCATCCAGGCAGCGCTCGGTATGTTAAACATCCTCCTTGTCCTCGCGATCGGCAAACTCCTGTGGGGAACAACCGTCGGCGTCCTCGCCGCTCTCTTGACCCTTTTGTACGGCCCCCTTCTCTTTTACGAAACCAAGCTGATGCCCACAATCCTGGGAATGACTTTCAACCTCGGATTTCTCTTTTGTTTCATCAAGTGGAAACAAGACTGTTACCAAAGCATCAAACACGGAACCTTCACCGGCCTGCTGGCGGGCGGTGCGGTTGCCATCCGTCCCGACGCCGTGCTCATCATCATCGGTGCGATGTCCCTTGTAGCGCTCGACCTGATCCGAAAAAAAACCTCCCCCCGTTTATCGGTTCGAGTAAAACCCCTGATCGCAGCGGCGATCTCACTCCTGGTTTTCCCTGCAATCGGATCCCTCAGGGTTTATGCATCCACAGGTAAATTCACCCCCCTGCCCGCCACAGGCGGCATCACTCTCTACTCCGGAAACAACCCCTCGGCGCGTGGAACATACACCCCATACAAGGAACTCACCGGAGACAAGAGACACCAGGCCCTGGAAGCGAGACGTATCGCTGCCCGCATCTCCAAGACCCCACCCCATAAACTGGATCCGTATGAAACATCTTCCATCCTGACCCGAAGCGTTTTCAAATGGTGGCTCGAAAACCCCCTTAAAACAGCAAAACTGGCAGGACTCAAAATCTACCGTTTCTTCCATGCTTCCGAACCCCGCTCGAGCTACTCTTTCACGTCGGAAAAAACCGAAATAAAAAGTCTCCGCTTGGCCCCCCTGACTTTTCCCATAATCGCGATGCTGGCTCTTTTCGCAATATTGACAAGATCCCGCTCCCCACAAAAAACCGGATCCAACACCGCTGTTTTAAAGATCTACATCCTGGTTCACTTGCTCACCGGGGTGCTTTTCTTTGTTTCCACAAGATACCGAGCCCCCGTGGTCCCGGTTCTGTGCCTTTTCGCTGCAGCGTCGGTCCACCGGCTCATCGTAGAAACCCCGAGTTTCGGAAAAAAACACCTTCTCATCGCAACCGCGTTTATCGCCGTAATCTTCTCCCTTCACGCAAACATCCTCGACTCTCCTGAAAACAACAGGTTCATCGACGCGTTCAACGAGGGAATCGCTCTTCAAAACATAGACAGCCACGAACACGCGCTCGAACGATTTCAAAAAGCCCGAAAAATTGACCCGTTATCCCACCATGCCTGGATCCAGGAAGGCAATTCGCTCACCTACCTCGGCCGGTACCGGGATGCCGGAAAAGCTTACAGAAAAGCCATGCGAATCAAGCCCGATTTTTACCAGCCCCATTTCAACCTCGGCGTCATTCACGCACGGCTGGGCAATGTTTCACAAAGTCTATCTCACATCGAAAAAGCGGCTGCCCTCGCACCCGACAACCCGACCGTGCGCCTGACCCTGGCGCAAATGCTTCTCAAAACCGGCGACACCGCCCGGGCGCGAGAGGAATTCCAAAACACCATATCACTTGCAAAAGACCTTGACCCGGACACCGCGGCCCAAGCCCAAAAACACCTCCGCAACCTGGACCGCCACCCCCCTCCCTCAAAAAAAACCGGGCTTTTTCCGACCAACTGAAACGCGACCAATACTCATTCCTACCCCAACATCTCCAAAGATCAATTTCTCATTTGCAACTCACAACACACTCTCCCTTTCTTTTGCAAAAATTGGCCCTTGTTTGAACTACACTGTCTTACTTTCCGCACCTCACCTCTCGTAGCTGATTTCTATTGCAGCTTGACAATGTGCAACCATTGCACATAATGTTAATAGATGCCTCTCATAAAACGCTTTGCTCACTGTCAGGTGCGAATCAATCCAAAGGATCATGCGCCGCCTCACTTCCATGTGCTCATGGGGGACGGAAAAGAGGCTTTAATAGAGATTTCCGGCCTGGAAATCCTTCAGGGGAATGTGCCTCGCCGGGAACTTTCAGAAGTGTTGCAATGGGCTGCAAACAACCGCAGCATGCTTCTGAACAAATTTGAGGAGTTTCAAAAATGAGCAAGAAACACTTTCGCATCAGTTTGGTTGAGCCGTTGCCTGACTATAAGCTGCGGATAACCTTTGCCGACGAAACAACCTTTGATCTGAGTTTGGCTGAGTGGATTGAAAGCTCCCATGCACTAAGTCCCCTCAAGGATCCCGATCTTTTTGCAAAAGCCGGGGTTGGCTTTGCTCAAGCGTCGGTGGAATGGATCCAGGACGAGCTGGAGCTTGCGGCTGACAATTTGCGCAACCTGGCTGTCGAACAGGCCGGCGGCATAGGGCATGAACGTATCCGGAACTGGCTGCATGAAACCGGATTGACCATGAATCAGGCTGCAGCCGCTTTAGGCATATCACGCCGGATGCTTATCTATTACCGCGATGGCGAAAAACCTGTACCCAGGCATATCTGGCTGGCCTGTCTTGGTTGGGAGGCAACCCGCCCGGGAGATCCGAAAATTTTGCCCACACGTATCCCATCTGTTCAAGAGTACGCAGCATTACACCAATCTTAACCGTTTCCCGGAATGCCTGGCCCTTTGCGTGTTTTTGGGTCCGGGCAGTGTGGCACAGATCCGGTTTGCGGAGAATCATGCGGTACCGGCTCGGAATATTCGGTTTGTCCGGAAACTCCACCAGTGCAAACAAGAATGCAATTAAAATAGAATCTAGCTGAGCTGAACTCAGAGTCAGTGTTAATTCCAGAGACCATAACCAAGCACTGGTAATAACCGCCTTACAAATAAACCGCTGCGGGTTCACCGGCACAAACATCGACAGGCCGGCGATGTGAATTTGTGAATTCTCAACTATCAAGAACGTTCAACATCTTGTAAACATTTAGGTTGCAAAGGCAAATCAAGAATTAAGGACTGATTTCCCACGGATGCCTGCGGTTTTTGGCTTAATCTTGAAGGGTGACCTGCGTTTTTTTATTAAATAACGATGGTTCACCTGCATTTTTTAGATTTTTGTTGATTATCGAGTTATCCAAGATAACATTGCTTTTGTGTAAAACAACGGAATAACATATTGAAAAGCAGCGAAACAGCGGGCGAAAACATGAAAATCATAGACCGGATGCTGGAGAAACAAATCGAAAAATGGTTGTTCAAGAGAAAAATAATCACGGTTTTCGGCGCCCGGCAAGTCGGCAAAACCACCATGACCCAAAAGCTGCTCTCGAAATATGGAGAAGAACAAAACTACTTTAACTGTGATATCCCATCTATAGCTGCAAGATTTGCCGATCCGGAACCGGTGCTTCTTAAACGGTTTTTCGGAGACGCCCGACTGGTTGTGATTGATGAAGCGCAGAGGGTCAAAAACATAGGCATGACTCTGAAAATCATTCATGACACCTTGCCCGAAGTTCAGGTGATCGCCACCGGATCTAGCAGTTTTTCGTTAGGCAATACAATAAACGAACACCTTACCGGACGTGGAATCGAATTCTTGTTATATCCGTTTTCCCTAAAAGAGCTTGAAGCCGTTTACCGGCCGAATGAAATTGATGCGCAATTATCTTATTTCATGCGTTACGGTTTATATCCTGAAATCGTGCAAAAAGGTGAAAGGCAGGCTGAGATATTAATTGAGAACCTTGCCTCAAAATATTTGTACAAAGACATACTGGAACTGGAAAACCTCAAAAAACCGGAACTG
This sequence comes from Myxococcales bacterium, assembly GCA_007131745.1. The sequence goes on along the minus strand of SLPX01000105.1, from coordinate 79,165 downwards.
TTGACAAATCTGCTTCAGTTACTGGCTTTTCAAATCGGTTCGGAAGTGTCCCGCAATGAGTTGGCGAACAAGCTCGGCACCGGCCGGGAAACAATAGAACGATACCTGGATCTTTTGGCAAAAACCTTTGTGATTTATCGGCTGAAACCCTTGGCCAGAAACCAAAGAAATGAAATAGCGCGCAAGGAAAAAATCTATTTTTATGATTTGGGCGTTCGCAACAGCATTATTTCTTCGTTTCAACCAGTGGACACTCGTAATGATGCAGACGCAATGTTTGAAAACCTGATGATTTTGGAACGATTAAAACACCTTGAATACACGGGCCAAAATCCTAATCGTTGGTTCTGGAGAACCCATGATCGGAAAGAAATAGATTACCTGGAGGAACACCAGGGTCGTTTTGACGCGTTCGAATTCAAATGGAAAAAGGGTTCCATCAAGAAAAGTGTAAGAGCGCGCTTTGAGCAGGATTACCCTAATACCGTCTTTTCCCTAATCACCCGGAATAACTATTTCCGCATATTTGAAAATGTGTCACCTTCCGCCAATTAAGGGCTGATTGACTATTTTGCCTTGTGCCTCGACGTCAAATCATGAAGTTCTGAACATGACATTTCTGCGGTGAATTGCGGTTTTGTCTTGACAAAACCGCAATGCGCTTATGTTTTGTCTTGACAAATCCGCAATCAGTTGCCAATTTGTAATCATGAAACGAGAGATTTACATGCCGGTTACCCGTGATCTAGCGCGCAAGATGGTTTTGCTCTCGGGGCCGCGACAAGTAGGCAAAACCTATTTGGCAAAGAAAATCATGGCTCAATATGAACGGCCGGTATATCTGAATTTCGACAATGTCAACGAACGTAAGGTGATCCAAGAGCAGGGCTGGAGTACACGGACCGACTTTTTGGTGCTTGACGAAATCCACAAGATGCCGAATTGGAAGAATTTTTTAAAAGGCGCCTGGGATTCAAGGCCGGCTCATTTGAGAATACTGGTTACCGGCAGTGCCCGGCTGGAAACATTCCGGCAATCAGGAGACAGCCTTGCCGGAAGATATTATCATCATCGCCTGTTACCCGTCACGCCGGCGGAAGCAAATTACGTCAATGAAAGCTTTTCTATCTCTCACTTTATGAAAAGAGGCGGTTTCCCTGAGCCTTTGCTGGAACCATTAGACGATGATGCCGGGCGCTGGCGCAGACTATATGCCGATGGTTTGATCAGGGAAGATGTTTTGACATTCGACAATATTTCTCAGTTGAAAGCTATGAATTTACTTGTAGAGTTGTTACGCAATCGCGTTGCGTCCCCGTTGAGCTATCAGTCTCTGTCGGAAGATATCGGCATCGCTCCAAATACAGTTAAACATTATATGGATATCCTGGAATCACTCTACGTTGTTTTTCGTGTCTACCCGTATCACCGCTCCATTGCCCGTTCTATCAAAAAGCAGTCCAAATTCTATTTTTTCGACAATGGAATGGTTAAGGGCGATGATGGCGTGAAATTCGAAAATCTAGTGGCTGTTTCTTTGTTGCGGCAGCTATATCTTCTCGAAGACCGCGACGGAAAACTCAGGCAACTTTGCTACCTGCGTACGCGAGGAGGAACAGAGGTTGATTTTATTATCACGGAAGACGGACGCCCACTGTTCATGGTTGAAACCAAAGATGCCAAACGCTGTTTGTCGCATGGCCTTTCCTATTTCTCAAACAAGTATGGATTCCCCGGCATCCAGGTAGTCAGAGATCTGCCGGTGGAAAATGAATCCGGCATTCTGCACCAGCGCCGCGCCGAAGATTGGTTGAAATTTGCAGACGTACTCAATTGATTTTTTCGACACGGGAATCAATGTAGCGTGCCACCGAAGTAGTTGTGGCTTTTTCTTCAGTTGTCTCGACTAACATCTTTCCGTAATCCAAGCCAAGTATTGTTCTTTGCTTGTATAAAAAAACCGAACGAGTAAAACTGGTTTAATCTAAGTTATAAGCTGCTTGAGATTCAAAAAGGATATCCAAGGAATGATATTTGCTGATGGTCTTTTGAGTATTTCCACATGAGTAAGAATCAAATGAACAGAAAGAAAATACTAGAAAAGATACTTGGAGGATCAAAGAACGTAAAATTCTCTGATGTGGTAAACCTGATCAAAGGATTCGGATTCACCCTTTCAAGAACGGAGGGTAGTCACAACATTTTTTCCAGAACGGACATTCCGGAACTTGTCAATATTCAAAATGTTAAAGGCCAAGCTAAACCATATCAAATTCGGCAGTTTTTGAAGCTTGTAGAAAAATACAATTTGGAAATTAAGGAGAGATAAAATGCGGGACTATCATATAAACATTTTCTATTCTGATGATGATGAGGGCTATATTGCCGACATCCCTGATCTTGAAGCATGTTCGGCTTTCGGAAAGACTCCCGATGAAGCGCTGCATGAGGTTCAAAAAGCCAAAAAGCTTTGGATAGAGGCTGCCAAAGCTGAAGGTAAACTGATTCCTTCGCCCAAATATCGACCGATAATTTATCAAGCGTTATCAGGATGATTTTATGAGTTTTTTTTTGAGGGGCTGAAGACGCGATTGCCGCAAAGAATCTTTGGCAGATTTCAAGGATCCCGCAAACAACGGACCATGATGAGAGAGTGTCAGACCTTGTCCCACTTTTGGGCTACCTTGGCCAGCGCGCCCTTGTCCGCAATAAATTGCTGGTACAACCCGCAGGTTGTGCATACGTACGTAATCCGATCAGAAGAAGGGCTTCCCCAACGGCTCGTTTTCACATAAGCGCTGCAGTTTCCCGAACAAGAAATTCCGTTGGTTTTTCTGTAGACTGTTTGCGAGTTGCATCCGGGACATACGCCGTTTAACATATTTCACCTCGTGATTGATTTGCAGCGACAGGTTTCAGTACCAGCGTCTTGGCTTGGTTGTCTATTCAACAGATGTCGCCACACATCGAAAACCAACGCTGAAGGTGCGACCCGTCGGGAACAAGTTGTCGCGGTGAACCGTTCTGAAATGTGATTTCCAGTTAACGTTGAAACTACCGCCTCTAGTGATCCGATCCGAACAACTTTCTAAATTGTTTACCGGATCCGTACAACCGCCGGCGCAAGTCGCATAGAAATCCTCATCATAACAGTCCAGAGCCCATTCCCGAAGATTGCCCGACATATCCTTGAGGCCGTACGGCGAATCTCCCGCCGTGGTTGTAAGGTATCCTACCGGCCATGTTCCGGGTCCTTCATCGGCATCATGACAACCGTACGGCAAGCCGAAGCTCGAATAGTTCCAGTTGCATCTATCACAGGTCGGTTCCTCTTCGCCCCACGGATAAGTGCGTCCATCCGTTCCCCTGGCGCCCTTTTCCCACTGTGCCTCGGTGGGCAAATCTCCGCCCACCCACTGGCAGTATTCGCGAGCTTCAGACCAGTTAATGCAGTTGATTGGATGGTCCTCCCGATCTGCTGCGGTAGAAGACCAGTTGCACCAAGAATTGTCGGAACTTGTCTCCGTGGGTGTGCCAGAGCAACCTCCGGAAACCTTGCACTCCCGGTACTGTGCCACACTCACCTGTGTACGCATCATGCAGTAAGCCGAAAGCATTACCGTATGCCTGGGAGATTCCCTGGGCATTCCTTCCCAACAAGGATCTCCGTCGTTGCATCCCATTTCAAAATTCCCGGCCGGGATAAAAACAAACCCCGTCGGGCATTCAGGTTCGAGACAACCCGAAGTGTCAAAACCGGTGCAATCCGGAAGACAAGCAAGTTCTCCATAGTCGAAACCTAGTGCTTTGCAAGTTTGTTCCCCGAGATCTTCGCCGTCACACACCTCCTCTCCGTTGATCACCCCGTCCCCGCAATAGCCTCCCTCACATCCTGCTGTATCGAAGTCCGTGCAATCTTCAAGGCAGGCCAGAACTCCGCCCTGTTGGTAACCCAACGATTCACAAGTTTCTCCCCCTAAACTCGATCCGTCACACACCTCGGCTCCGTTGATCACCCCGTCCCCGCAATAGCCTGCGCATCCTGATGTATCAAAATCTGAGCAGTCTGCAAGACACCCCAAGGTTCCTCCGTAGAAACCTTTTGTAACACAGGTTTCTCCAGCAAGATCTTCCCCGTCGCATACCTCGTCGCCTTCTCTCAAATTGTTCCCGCACACCAAACCCAGTTCGCAACCGCTCGTATCAAAGGTGCAATCTGCATTGCATTCAAGCGTGCCTTCGCCCAATCCGAGGCTTTCACATATAGCGCCTCCGAGATTCTCCCCCTCGCAATCTTCCCCTGGATCAATGATGGAGTCGCCGCATTGAGGGACGATGCAAATCCCCTGTCGGCATGCTGTGCCGGGTGGGGACCCAGCGTAGCTGCATGTATCATAATCACTCTTGTCCCGACATGCCTCAACCTGGGACTTTAGCACGCACTGCTCGGTTTCATCGTGGCAGACTTCTCCGGGAGAACAAACCCCTCCCCATGAACACTTCTCATCCTTGTCCTTGGATCCCGAACATCCCGAAAGAGTTGCTATGTGTAACAAGGCAACCATTGAAACAAGTGTTTTGGCAATGAATCTTCTCATCTGCATTCTCCCATACATGATTATTTCGATGATTTACAAATGCTTTTCTGTCTGCTTTTTACTCTCTCCAACACAAAACTGAAAGCAGACAATGTTTCCTGCTTGCCTTTTAACATAGTTAATGCAGAAAACATCGATAAAACAGCAACATGTAGTCATGTGGGATATGAGTTTATTTAACCTTGGTGCTCTTTGGATGTCGCATCGCAGGATTCGCACCCGAGATTATTCCCCTATTTGCAATTACTCTGAGTTATCGTTATCATCCTCGGAAGATAACTGGTTGTGAAACCGCATGGTGACGCGATACTTTTTGCAAGTTGTGAAGGACGGTTTAGACGATAGCGTGAGTTTTGTTATGAGTATGAATGCCAAATCCCCCGGGTTTTCCGGGATCCGTTTTTTTGCCTATGTTTTTTTGGGGTTGTTTTTTAGCGGGGGGTGCAGGGAACCAGGGGTTCGGCCACCGCGGTGCGGGGATGGGATAGTGCAGGGGTGGGAGGAGTGCGACAACGGAATCAATGAATACGGCACGGGATGCACCCCGGATTGCCGGCTGGAAAGCCCTGAAATATGTGGCAGTTACGACGATGAATCCGGGAACGGCCTTGCGGACTGCGCGGATCCCGCGTGTTTCGGACATCCGGTGTGCGAACAGGATCCGCCGATCGAGAATTGTCACAACGGGATAGATGACAGCGGAAACGGGCTTACGGATTGCGAGGATCCGGTTTGTTGGGGCACATCGTTTTGCATACCCGAAGAGGATTGTGAGAACGGAATCGATGACAACGGAAACGGGTTGACGGATTGCGAGGATCCTTTTTGTAAGGATTTGCCTATTTGCGGAGCATGTGATCCTGAAGTAGACCTGGGGATTGTAGGAGTAGGGACGGAAGTTGTCCTGGAAATTGATCAGGAGCCTTCGGGCGACTTATCTCCAATGAGTTGTCCTTTTGGGAGCATGCCCGACGTGCAACTTCGATTTACAATAGAAGAACCGATGCATGTTCATGCAATGCTTTCAATTCCAGAGGGTTTTGCGGCCGGGCTGGGGCTTTTGAAAGAGGCTATGCCTGATGTTGTGTGCAAAAAGCTTGAACTGGCATGCAATGAAACAGGGAATTCGGGGGAGGTCGAATTGATGCGGGATGCTTTGCCGCCCGGAACGTACCGCCTGACCGCGAAACCCGGATCCGAGGGATTCGGCGGGGCGGGTGTATTGGAAATGACTCTCGAGGACGGAACACTTGAGCATCGATGCGATGACGGCGTGGACAACAATCGTAACGGACTTACCGATTGCGAGGATCCGGATTGCGCGGACTGGCCCGGTTGCATTGTCGAAGATTGTGAAAACGGAATCGATGACAACGGAAACGGGCTTACGGACTGCGAAGATCCGGATTGCTGGAACCACCCGGCATGCCTGCCGCCGGAAATCTGCGATAGCGGAGTGGACGAGGACATGGATGGGTTTACGGATTGCGAAGATATCGATTGCATGGGAACCATCTGGTGTACGGGAAGCGATTGCGTGATCAACAAGTCGCTAGGGGTGTTGTCCCGCGGGGACGAGGTTTTTTGGAACTTCGATACTTCTTATGCAACAAGCAACAATCACATACCATGTGGAGGCGATTGGACACCCGACCTCGTCGGTGCATTCAGGCTTGAGCATGAATCCACCGTTCGGATTTCCATGCACCAGACAGGATACCACGTGATGGCTTTGGGCACGGAGGCTGGAGAAGGAACCTGGTGCGACGATGCAATATTTGATTGCATGGATCCGGGAGGGTTGGGACTTCCGGTACACAGGGCGCTAAAGCTTCCGGCCGCGAGGTATTTTGTCTTGGTTGAAGCAAAAACCGAAGAGGCGACCGGTATGGGAGAAATACGTGTCCGGGTCTACGATCCGAAAAAGGAAATATGTGACGACGGCGTAGACAACACGGGAAACGGTCTGACTGATTGTGAAGATCCGGCGTGCGCGGAATCTCCACTGTGCATGCCGGAGACGAACTGTCACAACGGTTTGGATGATGACGGCGACGGACACATTGATTGTGCGGACCTGGATTGCATGGGCACGCCGGCGTGCAGCAACCCGGCGTGCACGGTCGACAGGGACATCGGGATCATCGGCCCGCTCAGTCCGGGATACGTAACGGGTTCAACCCAAACGTCGACCGACAGGTTCACCACCATATGTGCAATAGGTGGAGGCGGTAAGGATCGCGTTTATTCGTTCAGGCTCGAAGAGGAAACGGGTGTGACGATAAGGATGCATCAGGCTTCCGGTTCGGACCACGTGGTTTCCCTTGCTCTACCGGGCGGCCCGGGCGCGGACTGTGACGCTGCCCAGCATATATGTACGGAAGGTGGAGGTTCGGGTCTTCCTGTAGTCACGAACATACCATGGTTGCCTCCGGGCGAATATTACTTGATTGTAGAAGCTTACGGACCCTGGGGAACCGGAGATTTCAACCTCCAGGTCAGTCTCTGGTGAAACAAAAGTGACAAGGCCGAAAAAGAAACTTTCCGGTAGAACAGTAAAGCAGCGAAACAGGATTTCGATAACCTACAGCCATCGACACGGTGTTCACGTGCAAGGAACCGTGCTTTGGATGGACGGTTTTCCACCTCATGGCCTGGGATTTCTTTCTAACGCGCATGTCCGGATTTCTCAGGGCACAGCCAAGATGGTCGCCACAAAAACAACCGTCGCCTTGGCGGGATTGCCTGAACACAGCGTTCTGATTTCTCCTTATGATCGCATTTTTGCCATAGGCAAATTGGACCTGGAATTGTTTCCATCGGGTCACATTCCCGGTTCAGCCGCCTTGCTGGTTAGATGGGACAAAGGAAGTTTTATATACACCGGCTCTTTTAACCCCAAGGGGGCGGCTGGCGAGGAAACCTGCCAGGTTCGGCGATCAGACGTGCTGATAATGGAGAGCCGGTACGGTCACCCTGATTTTGTCTTTCCGCAGGACAGGGTGGAGATACTGGAATCACTTGTAGAAAAGTGCAAAGAGCTTGTGGCGGTTGATCGCACTCCGGTCCTTCTGGTGTCGCGTCCCCTGGGCAAAGCACAAGTGATTGCGGAAAAACTGGATAAAGGAGGAATCCCCGTCCAGGCGCACCACCGCGTTACGGAGGGATCAAGAAGGCTGCGAAAACTCGGTTATCCGACAGGAAATCCAAGGCGGCTGAACACGTCGAAACCTGTCGAAGGAGCCGTGATATGGCTCGCCACGGCTCACAAGGCTCCGTCGCTGAAAAAGCTGAAAAATCCAATTTTTATATTGGTTTCGGGAGAAGCGATCCGTCCCCAGGCAACTTCGAGGCTTGGGGCGGAAGATTCGGTGATTCTTAGTGATGACGCTGATTTTCCGTCCATTGTGAACTACGTGGAGCGGGTTGGAGCTCGGCGCGTGGCCTTGCTTCCGGGCCGGGCACACATCCTGGCCGACCATCTTCCAAACAAGGACGTGGAAATCCTGGAACCCACACAGTTGTCCATGTTCTGATGGTGATTTTCAGGGTTTTTGCACGTGATCCAATCCCCGCACGTGAAACATCGAACCGAACTTGAATAACGAACAGCAGTCAAGCAGAAACAGGCGACAGAGAAAACATCCGAGAGAAGGAAAAGATAAAGCCCCGTTGTTGATCTCTTTGCTCAATACAGGCTATAAAGAGCCTCATACCCGTACAACGAAGGTATAGAAACGGCAGGACATGATGGCGAAAACAGTTCGAAAGGAAGACCCGTTTTTAAACATGGAAACCACGGCGGCGATTGCCGCCATTGCAGCGGCAGCGGGGTTCATCCTGATCAAGAACGCGGATATGTGGCCTTCAGCGTTAGTGCTCGGCATGGTTGGAGCGGTTGTAGCCATCGCCTTGCGTGCATGCAGCAGAAAAACCATGCACAACCTGCTCGATGACATAGAAACCATGGTGAAAAACGAGGGCGGGGAGGAAATAGACAAGGACTCGGGCGGCCCGTGTGAAAGATCAATCCGCGGCTTTTTAGAAGAATTCAGGCTCCACATGACAGCGCTGGCAACCCGGGGCGAGGAAAGAGAGGCTCGGTTCATTCATCATACAAAAAAAATCAAGCGTATCGCCGAAAATTTGAGTTCGGGCGTTTCCAACCAACAGCAGTTTATAGAAGAGACCATGGCAGCCATGACACAGATGAACAAGGTGCTGAAGTCTCTGAGCGACAGCGTCGACAACCTCGCCCAGAATGCAGAAGAGAGTTCTGCATCCATTCTGGAAATGGCAGCGGCCAACGATGAGGTCGCTGAAAACACTTTCGCCTTGGCAGCATCGGTAGAGCAAACCACTTCCGCTCTGGAACAGATGACCAAGTCCATTAAGACGATGGCCCGCAGCGTGGATGAGATCGCTTCCACTGCTGAAGAAACATCAGCATCCATGAATGAAATTGATATATCCATACGACAGGTTGAAACTTTTGCTAATGAAAGCGCCAGGCTCAGTTCCTCGGTGACCGAATCGGCTCAATCCGGAGTGGAAGCCATCATGCAGACACTCGAAAGCGTCAATCAAATAAAAAAATCTTCCGCCGATACAGTCAACATAATGTCCAGCCTGGGAGACAAGATCAGCGAAATCGGGAAAATCCTGACGGTGATTGACGACGTTTCCGAGCAAACGAACCTCCTGGCGCTCAACGCTGCCATCATAGCGGCGCAGGCGGGAGAACACGGGAAAGGATTTGCCGTCGTGGCCGATGAAATCAAGGATCTTGCTGAAAGATCGGCTGCATCCACAAAAGAAATCGCACAGTTGATCGAAAGGGTTCAAAAAGAATCCATGCGTGCCATACAAGCTGTTGAAGAAAGCGCGAAAAACGTTGATGAAGGCGTCAAGGTTTCCTACAAAGCGGAAAACGCTCTTCAGATAATCCTGGAAAGCGCCAAGAAGTCAACACGGATGGTGGAGCAAATCGCCCAGGCAACACTGGAGCAGGCTCAGGGAACAAACCGGGTGGCCGAGGCAACAACCACGACCGCGGAAAAAGTGCAAGGAATGGCCACCTCGCTTTCCGAGCACGCCCGCGGCACCGAGCAGATAATGAACAGCGCGGAGAGAATGCGCTCCATAACACAGCACGTCGAAAGATCCAGCCGGGAACAAACCAAGGGGGGCCAACAGGTGACCCGCTCTATCGAAAACATCACTCAAATGATCAATAGGCTCAACATCTCCCAAAAGGAGCAGGCTAAAGGCGGCGAACAAATACTGGGCGCGGTGGAAAAACTTTCCTCGATTGCAGGAAAGACCGGAGACTTGGCGGTATCCTTGAACGATCTTTGCAGCGTAATGGAAAATGAGACTCTCTCATCCTGAGAAATGTCCCGAGAGGCTTTGAATGTTCGGAATTTCCATGTGGGAGCTGATGCTGGCGGCTCTCCTACTTTTCGTGCTTGTAGGCCCGAAAAAACTGCCTGAAGTAGCTAAGACATTGGCACAGGCGCTTGCCAAGCTGCGACGTTCCGTGGATGAAATGAAAAAGGAGGTAGACCTGGATGAAGAACTCGACTTTATAAAAGAAGTCAGAAACTTATCTCCGGAAAAGCTGTTTGAAGATGCCGACCTTGGAAAAGAGATGAAACCGGTGGATCTTCCCAAAGGTCCGCAAAAAAAGGTCCGCAAAAAAGGACAAAGAAAACCCCAGGTAAAAGAACCCGCTTCCGGACGAACAACGGGACGAAAACAGATCAAGCCCGGACAAACCCGGCGTCAGGAAAACGGAAAACGGCAGGTTGAAAGAAAACAGGCGGAAACAAAAGAACCATTGGAAAAACAGATGGAAACAAAGGAGGTAATGCTTAAGGAGGACATGCTTTCAGATTCCGAATCCAGGGTTGAAACAGGAACGGATGAAACACTCTCTGCGGTAGCAGAAAAGCCGAACACAAAGCAAACCCCTGCATCGGGGAAACGTATTATGATCAAACCGGGAAAAACGGATTGAAGATGCCATTCGGGAAAAAATCATCCGACATCAAAAAAGCTTCCCGCGAACGGGGCGAAGTGAATTCCCGCGAAACCGGCTCACCCGAAAGCAAGAACCGGAAACTTGAATCATCCAGCGGTTCAGAACCTGAAAACGAAAAGCACGCGCCTTTCATGGATCATCTCCAGGAATTGGCCAACAGATTCAAGTGGTGCTTAATTGCTATTGTAGGGGGTTTTCTGGCTGCGTATTTTGTTTCCGAACCCATTTTCAATCTACTGACCAGACCGCTTGTAATTGCGTTCCAGGGAGAAGAGCGCCTTCATTTTTCGAGCCCGACCGAGCCTTTTTTCACATACATCACAATCGCGCTGATTGGAGGAATTGCACTTGCGGCTCCCATTATTTTTTATCATTTGTGGGCCTTCGTATCTCCGGGATTGTACAAAAAGGAAAAAAAGCTGGTCCTGCCTTTTGTGGCATCATCGGCAGTTTTTTTCTTCGGTGGTATAGCTTTCGGCTATTTCATCGTTTTGCCCCTGGGTTTCACTTTTTTGCTGGAATACGCTTACAATCAGCCGGCTAACTTCAGCCTGATTCAATGCATTGCGGAATGGCTGGGTACCGAGGTGGATCCCACAAAGCTGGATTTCCCGGTTGCAGCTCTGCAAGCCACTATAATGATGAAGGATTATGTCAGCTTGGTCATGAAACTCCTGCTGGCTTTCGGCTTGATCTTCGAGATGCCCCTGTTCATCTATTTCCTGGCCCGCATAGGCCTTGTCACACACAGACACCTGATCAGATTCTTTCGTTATTTCGTGGTGGTTGCATTTCTGATCGGCGCAGTCTTGACACCTCCGGATATCATCACCCAAGGGCTCATGGCGGGTCCCATGCTGCTCATGTATGTTTTCAGTATTCTTGTGGCGTTTTTCGTGTCCCGATCAAGAGCAAGAAAGAAAGAGTTGGAAAAAGATGAACCGGGCGGAGACGACGAACCGGGCGAAGACAACGAACCAAGCGAAGACGACGAACCGGGCGGAGACGACGAACCGGGTGGAGACGACAAACCGGGCGGAGACGACGAACCGGGCGAAGACGACGAACCGGGCGTGAAGGATGAATTGCCGGAAGAAACTCGTCCTCGTAGGGTTCCAAGCGAACCGGAAGGATTGGATGGAATAGAAGGCAACATGGAAGATCCATACGAACAAAGAATTCCCAGCTACCGGGCGGAAACGGGCGTGGACCCGCTCGATGAACTGGAAAAATCTCTTCCGGAAAAGGGTTGGGGCGACTGGGATGATTCGTAATTCAGAAAATCAAAAATATTTTTGTCACTAAGTGTTTTCTAAAGCAGTATAGCAAAACGCTAGATCAAAAAATTTCATGAACGTAAATATAGTTCAGAACCTTAACAAGGAGGATCAAGCCATCATGAAGAAACCAAGCATTCTTTTCATTTCGATGGTTTTAGCAGGTTGCATGTTGATCCATGCCGCTTCCTGCATGGCTCAAAAGAAAGCCGGCGGACATCCGGCGGTAAGCGATGGGGTCAATGAGATCTCATTTCACATCGGAGGACAGGCTCATATTTGGGGGTGGGCGCCTGGCGGATTCAAGATGTTTTTCGACTATGGAAGAAAGCTCACGTCCGACCTTTGGTTGAATTTTCAATTCAACCTGACTTTTGGGAGAAGATGGGGATACGGAGAGCGCTGCTATGTGGATGATCGCGACCGGCTTGTTTGCAGAGGTTACGATAGCAGGTATTACAGCGGTTCCTCCGGAGAATTCGTGGGCGGCGTAAAATGGAAGTTTTTTCCGTTCGAAATTCCATTCATGTTTTATGCAAAGGCAGGGGGTATGCTCGCGGTGCTTTCCTGGCCCCATCAATGGGGGTTCGCCATGGGCGGCCGGGGCGGAGGAGGTTTCAAATACTTTTTCACCCCAAATGTGAGCGTGGGCGTGGAATCAAACTTGAGCCTTGGGTTTTCGTACCTGGAAGATAGAAACTGGCGCTGGGCAGGTTACACGGCTTTCGACACAGGCGTAGGCATGGAGTTCATCTTCTGATCAGGAGCAATCTCAAAGCAGACTTTCTATGTCTTTTTTCAAGTCCGCTGCCTTCGTGCGCCCCCGCCTTACTTTTCTGATCCGGCCTTTTTTGTCGAGTATCAAATTGTGTGGAACTCCTCTGCCGCGGTATTGCTCTTCCAGTTCGTTGTACTTCTTGGCAACGGTTCCATCGTCGAGGCAGATCTGGATCTCGGGGTTTCCCTCGAACATGCGAAGTCTTTCGGCCGCTTCCACGCCACCCCGTGTGTGAACCGCGACGATTGCAACCTTGTTCATGTCGACCATCTTGATCAGCTCACGGAATTCTTCTATCTGCTCCCTGCAATACGGGCATCCGAAACTCCAAAATGACAACACAACGACTTTTCCTTTTTCCTGGGAAAGCTTGCAATCTCCCCCCTCGAGCGCGGGAAGTTCAAAATCCGGCACCTCGGGGCCTTTTCTGCAACCCGAAAAAACGGGTGTTGACACTACCAGGGACAAGGCCATTGCAGCCGATACACATAAGCGGACATTCATGTTTTGACTCCCACCACCTGCCGAACGAAAAATCCCCGCAAGGAAATCCGGCAAGCGCATAAAACAGGTTTTTCAAGAAATCGCCCCAGAGATATGCCACGGCAACATGTCCCTGAAACGCATTATGGAATGGAAAACTATACTTTTCGCCTGCGCAAAGCAAGTCCCGCGAGAGCTAACAAGGAGAAAAGGAGCGTCACTGCGATATCACGGTTTTTTCGGGAGGCCGCAGCAGCACATCCGCTGCTCTCCGTTACTGTGGTTCCCAGCGCCTTTCTCCCGTATGGATCGTGACAATTGGGACCAACACCGTATCCATCCCCGTTGAGATCAATGCAAAGGAGACACCCCTCGTCCGGTATTCCGCTCCCATTTTGGTCGAATCCGTCTCCGCAGATCTCCGCGGCCCCCGGATGCACGCCCCTATTATTGTCATCCGGATCCTCGATCACGCAGTCCGGCCCGACCCCCCAGCCGTCGCCGTCATGATCCACGCAATTTACCGGGTCACACCCTTCCACGCAAGCCGTGTTGGTAGCACCGCAATTATAGAGGCAAAGCTCGTCTCCTCCGCAAGGAGCCTCGCAGGAGAGTCCTGCCGCACAGTCTCTTACACATTCAGGCTGGGGGCAAAGATTGCCCGGAGTTCCGTCATCTATGGTCCCGGTGCAATCATTGTCTTTTCCATCACACTTCTTGGGCGCGCCCGGGTATATCTCTGCATCGGTGTCGTCACAATCCTCCCAGACACAGTCAGGGCCGACGCCGAATCCGTCGCCGTCGTGATCCACGCAATTTACAACATTGCATTGTTCGACACAGGAAGTGTTCCGCGTCCCGCATTCATACAGGCAGGAAGGTTGAGCATGAGGGCAAATTTCTTCTATGCAATCCATCTGTGCGCAGGACATGACACAGTTCGGCTTTGGACACGGCTCATCGCCGGCGGTTATATCGTCGATCGTGCCGCTGCAGTTGTTGTCCTTGCCATCACATACCTGCGGCGCGCCTGGATAAATCTCGGGATCGTAATCATTGCAATCGCCGCCCCCGTTCGGACACAAGGCCGGATCGGATACGCCGCAATCCTCACCGTTCGGACCTACGCCCGCACAATAGCCGTCACCGTCATAATCCCTGCACGGTCCATCCCACCAGGCAGGCCACCATTCATCGGGTACATTCGGGTCGTTGTCGTCGGGATCCTGCGGCCCGGGGCATCCTATACCCACTCCGTATCCATCGCCGTCTTCATCACAACAATATGTTCCTGGACAACAACTGTCTATTATGCCGTTGCAGTTGTTGTCCTTGCCGTTGCACAACTCAGGCGCGCCCGGATAAGTATTCGGATCGTTGTCATCGCAATCTTGCGGCCCTTCGCAATCCCTTCCGACCCCGAATCCGTCTCCGTCTTTGTCCACGCATCCTGGGGGGAGTTCGTCGTAGCCGACAGGATAAACCAGTTCCTCAGGCCCTTCCAGATTATTCGATCTATCGGGATCGGTGACAAACTCATCCGCGTCCAACTGAACCCAGGAATCAAACTTCCAGTACGGAGTCAAACACGGAGTGTCTCCGGGATCACAGAGGCAATCCGAGTTCAGCGCGCATTCCTCGCGCGCGCAGTCGTAGTCATAGTTCGCGCACCTCTTGTTTTCATCCGTCATGGGTGGAATCCATGTGACCCACTTTTCGATCACCTCTCCGACGCCGAGATTGTCGACCCTGATCTGGCGATCACCGGGTTCACCCATCTGGGGAGCGTCTACCGGTTTCCGGTCGTAATAGAGATCGATCCAAAACACCCTCGCGTTCGCGGCCCCCTTGTTGCGAGCCTTGATATAGTACGTTACCGTGTGAGGAGGATTCGCCCTCATGGTCGCGTTGAACTCGACAACCTCAAGGTCCGGATTCGCCATGTAAATGAACATAGGTCCCCATACATTGTTGTCCTCGTTCGATTCGGCCACGAACTGGCCTGAATCCACTTTTACCCAGGACCAGTAAACTCCGTTCGGAGTATTGTGTCTGTCAAGTTCCACATCCTTGCATACCGGCCTGGGAATCCTTTCCCATCGCCACCACCACCAATAGTCGTGACCGAGTTTTTCAATCGACTTGAACTTGTCGGAATAAACTCCGTCGGGAGGCCCGTTTGGATACTCCGAAGGTGATAGGTCGTAATAAAAACCCACCCTGAAGTTTCTTGCCGTATCGGTTCCAATGTTGCACACCCGTGCCATGTATTTTATCGAAGCCCCGTCAATCTTGTAACCAGCCCACTGAACGTAAAGATCCGGCCCGACACGGTAGTTTTCGGGTCCATGAACGAACAACTGCTCATTACCCGGACGAGTGCTGACTTGGACCCAAGCCTTGTAATGGCCGTTTGCCACCGGGTCGCGCAAGTGCTGGAAATTCCGGCAATTTCCACTGCTGATGGTTTCGAACCATCTCCTGTTCCCCGCTCCCCCGGCTGGTTGAGATTCGGAATTAAAAAAAAGATCAACGTAAACGGAACTCGGGCCGTCTTCGGTGTTGCAGACCCTGAATTCATAAACGACAACGTGTCCCGAGACACGTATTTCCATGTCGGTAACGCTCCAGGCCTGAGCAACAACCGGTCTACAGAAGACCAGCCATAAAAAAATCAAACCTTTTAACCATATTTTGCCGATCATTTTCCTGGCTGCCTTTTCTAAAGATTATTTTTCACTCCATTCAACGATACTTTTCCATCATGGATCCAGTCAAGCTCCAAAGACCAAATTCTGGTTTCTTGTCCACGAACCTCCCCACAAAACCCAATCGGTTTTTTCTTTCAATGTTTCGCTTTGTCAAAAAGACCGCTTCTTTCCTTGCGCAAAGCCCCCCTTTGATGATAGCTGAAGATAGGCCCTGCGCCCGAATATAAAAATCTTTTATGTTGAGAACAATAGGCGAAAGAAGAAACCGGATTTCCAACGAATCTGCAACCAGCATCAGCGCGCGAGCAAAAGACAACGATCCATGAGGCTCATTCGCAAAATCCTCAAGACAGCGATCAGTACATCTGAAGACACACTGAAAAGAATTGCCGACTTTCTTGAAGATCCCAGTCAGCCTGATCAAAAGAAGCAATCCGGTTCCAATGTTTGTCCGGGACTTGCTCCCAATGTGGGCAGAGATCTTTCGCAGGAGGAAAGCGAGAGGCGAAAAGCTCTTCTTGACGACATCCCGGTCGGGCTTTACCGCACCACAAAAGACGGACAGATCCTGGAAGCCAATCTGACTATGGTGGAGATGTTGGGGTATCCCGACAGAGAATCTTTCCTCAACACCATGGCAGGTGATTGTTACCTTGACTCCGCCGAAAGAGAGAAGTGCAATGAAATAGTGGCCCGTAAGGGTGTGGTCAACAACTTTGAAACCAGATTTCGGCGTTGGGACGACAGCGTTATCTGGGTTAGGGATTCATGTGCGGAAGTAAGAGATGAAAAAGGCAATCTTCTATATTACCAAGGCAGTGTACAAGACATCACCGAAACCGTGCTTGCCCGGCAAGCATTGATGGAAAGCGAAGAGAGATACAGAAACCTCATTGAACGACAGGGCGATGGACTGGGGATAGTGGATCAAAATGAAACTTTCACATTCACCAATCCCATAGCGGATGAAATATTTGGAGTGGAGCCCGGCAACTTATTGGGCAGAAACCTACGAGAATTCATGGCCCCTGAAACTTTCGAGGCCATCAAAGAGCAGACCGCGCGACGCCGAAAGGGCGCCAGATCCACCTACGAAGTGGAAATCATCCGTGCAACGGGAGAAATCCGTTCACTCGTATGCACTGCCACGCCTTGGACGGACAAGGAAGGAAACTACACAGGCTCGTTCGCCATTTTTCACGACAACACCGAACACAGGGAAACTCTTTTATCACTGAAACACAGCGAGGAAAAATATAAGGCGGTCATGAACCAGAGCGCTGAGTGCATTTTCCTGCTGGATCCGCAAGACATGAGCGTTATCGAAGCCAACGCTTCGCTCAGAAGGCTTCTCGGCTACAGAAAAGAAGAAATGGCCGAAATATCGGTACATGACTTTGTGGATCATCCGCGCGAAGACATTGAAAAAAATATCGGCAAGGTTCAGGATTCCAGGTCATATTTCCTTGGAGAGCGCAAGTACCGCCGCAAGGACGGTCGAATCGTCTATGTGGAAGTCAATGCATCCATGATTTCCTACAGCGGAAAAAACGTTCTTTGTGTTGTATCCAGGGATATCACCGAAAGAAAACAGGCGGCTGAAGCGCTCAAAGAAAGCGAAGAGCGTTTGCGTCGATCTCTCAGATTGGACGCTATCGGCAGACTTGCCGGGGGAGTGGCCCACGATTTCAACAATCTCATGGCGGGTATAATAGGATGCGCCGAATTGCTTCTAAAGCGCACCGAAGAAAGCAACCCCCTTCGAAAACACATACAGGAAATCCACGGTTCGGCAGAACGAGCAGCTAACCTTACACAGCAACTTCTTTCATTCAGCCGCAGCCAAGACATGGAAGCCCAAAAGACAGACTTCAACGAAATCGTGGTGGACATGTCCGATCTTATGAAGCGCATGCTGGGCGAGCAAAAGCGTTTGTTTATCGATCCCGCGGATGAGCCCTGCATGATCAAAGCCGATAGAAGCCAGATGGAGCAAATTATCCTGAACCTCGTACACAATGCCGGAGACGCTATAGACGACGGGGGAAATGTTTACGTGAAGACAAGACACATAAGCATCGGAGAAAAAGAAGGCGTCGAATATCCGAATTGCGACTCAGGCGAATACGTAGAATTCACTGTCCGAGATGACGGCCACGGAATGACCGAGAACGTGAAAGAACAGGTGTTTGACCCGTTTTTCACGACAAAGGAACAAGGCAAAGGCACGGGGTTGGGTTTGTCCACCGTGTACGGCATAGTAAAAAACCACCAGGGATGGATCAACGTGGAAAGCAGTCCGGGCAAGGGCGCAGCGTTCACCATTCTATTTCCAGCATACAAAAGAATGTCCGGATTCTCCCAACAAGAAATGGGTGTACCGGGCGGCGGGCAGAATGAGTCGTTGGCAACAGGATTGAAAGTGCTTCTGGTGGACCAAGACGAGGATGGCCGAAGCCGGGCGGTGGAAATACTTGCAAACTTGGGTTGTGAAGTGGAATCAGCCTCATCCGCGACCGAGGCATTCAAGTTGGCCGAACGCTTCAGCGCTGCGAAAACAGGGTCCGCGACAGATAAAACATGGGAGTTGGTCGTTGCAAATCTCACACTTCCGGACGAAAGCGGAATAAGGCTTGCAGACGAACTCAGGACACGCTTTTCAACCCTTCCCATACTGCTCTACGGCACATTCGCAAAAAGCATGGCACGACTGACAAGCATCGGAGAAAAAGGCTACGGCTACATTCAAAGACCGTTTGAAGAGGAAGACCTGTATGAAGGCATGAAAAAAGTCTTGGCTACAAACGCCGAAAAAAAACCTTTCAGTGAGCGTCACTCCAGTTTTTCCCAATTCCGAGATCAACTTTCAGAGGAACGTCGAGTTCATGAACCGACTCCATCTCCGAACGGACCGCACGTCCAAGGTCTTCCGCCCGATTTTCGTCCACTTCGAAAATGAGTTCATCATGCACCGTCAACAGCATTGCTGTTTCGGGATAATCCCTCTCGATGAGTTTTTGGCAGGCAAGCATGGCAAGCTTGATGATGTCCGCGGCTGAACCTTGAATGGGAGTGTTTCTGGCCATCCTTTCGGCTGCGGACATGCGGTGACGATCGCTGCCCATGAGCCCGGGAAGCGGCCTCCTGCGCCCCAGAATCGTGGTCACAGCACCCAACCGCCGACCGTTTTCCACCAAATCGTTCATGTACGAAAATACGCCTTTGTAGCGATTAAAATATCGCTCAATGTATTCAGAAGCCGTCCGGCGTGGAATGGATAGCTGTCCGGAAAGGCCGTAAGCGCTCTGTCCGTAAATGACCCCGAAATTCACCGCCTTTGCAACTCGTCTCATTTCCGCTGTCACCTCGTCCGCTGATACGCCGAAAACCTCGCAAGCAGTAATCGAGTGTATATCCGCGTCGCTGCGAAACGCCTCTAAAAGAACGGGATCCTTGCTAAGATGAGCAAGTACCCTCAATTCGATCTGTGAATAATCAGCGGAAACGAGAACGCATCCATCTCGGGCGATAAAAGCGCTCCGGATGCGGCGTCCTATTTCCGTACGAACCGGAATGTTTTGAAGATTAGGCTCGGAAGAAGAAAGCCTCCCGGTTGCGGCCACCGCTTGATTGTACGACGTGTGTATCCGCCCGGTTTCCGGATTGATCAACTTGGGCAAAGCTTCGGTGTATGTGGATTTGAGCTTTGCCAGCATTCTGTATTCAAGAATCAACCCCGCCACCGGATGCTCGGATGCAAGTTGTTCCAACACCTCCGAGTCGGTCGAATATCCGGTCTTGGTCTTGCGGGACGGCTTCAGGCCGAGATGCTCGAAAAGAAGCATCTGCAACTGCTTGGGTGAATTGATGTTCACCTCCATACCGCTTGCATCAGCAGTCTCTTTTTCCAACTCCACAAGCCTTCGGGATATACCATTCGAAACATCTGCAAGCAGATTTCGATCAACCAGGATACCGTTCATTTCCATTATTCCAAGTACCCGGCCCAACGGTATTTCAACATCTCTCATCAAAGATCCCAGGTTTTCATCTTCTACACGCCGCAAAAGCCGTTTGCCCAGTATATACGTCACCTCTGCATCTTCAGCAGCGTACCGCGTTGCATCACGGACCGGTACCTGGTCGAAAGTAATCGCTGATTTCCCCTTGCCGCAAACCTTATCGTATGGAATCGTTTCATAATGCAACTCCCTGCGGGCCAAAGCGTCCAGACCGTGGGAAGACTGGGAAGGGTCCAACAGGTAGGATGCAATCATGGGGTCGCATACAATGCCGGCGAGCTCGATCCCATGACGTCTGAAAAGCACATAATCGTATTTGTAATTCTGGCCGTAAGTGGGCAGGTTTTCATCTTCCAGGTAGGGTTTCAACGCGTTGAGCACCTCGTCCATGGAAAGTTGTTTCCCCCTGTCTTCCAGTGTTGTATGCCCCACGGGAATGTACCATGCCTTTCCCGGTCCGACGGCTATGGCTACGCCCACGATCCGGGCCTGCACGGGATCCAGACCGGTGGTTTCAAGATCCACTGCAAATCCATCACACTCTTGGACAGCGGTGATAACCGCTGAGAGTTCCTCCTCGGTCAGCACCGCCCTGTAATCTTGGGGGCTGGGGGTTTCCGTTTCTTTGCCGTAATCCGCTTTTTCTTTTGTTTCTTTCTTTTCAACTCCGAAAACTTCCTCCTGCCGGCCGTACACATCGTAAATAGCATCAAGGCTTTTCAGCCAACGATTGAAATTCAAACGGTGAAGCAACTCCTCCAGCGGACCGGGCTTCGCAGGCCCCGCTACAAGGTTTTCCAACTCGACATCCAGGTTTACATCGTCCTTCAGGGCAATCAGCTTTTCGGCTAGCTTTGCATCCCCTCCATGGCTAACCAGGGTCTCCCCTTTCTTTCCCTTTATTTCTCCCCTTCGAGCACCCTCCAACACCTTGTCCAAAGAGCCGAATTCCTTGAGCAACCGCGCTCCGGTTTTCATCCCGATTCCCGGAACACCCGGAATGTTATCCGATGAATCCCCCATAAGGGCTAAAAGGTCCGGGATCAAGCCGGGTGGAACACCGAACTTTTCTTCGACTTCCCGCGGTGTATATATTTTCTCCTTCATTGAATCATACATCCGGACCGACTCCGACACCATTCCCATCAAATCCTTGTCCGAAGACACGATTACCGTGTGCAAACCCTTTTCGCCGGCGCGCGCTGTCAAAGTAGCAATTACATCATCAGCCTCCACTCCCTCAACTTCCAGGGCTGATACACCCAAGGCCGACACCAACTCGCGCACCAGGCCGAATTGCACTACAAGATCTTCAGGGGGAGGAGGTCGATTCGCCTTGTACCCATCGAAAAGTTCGTGCCTAAACGTCGGTCCTTTAGAATCGAACACCACAGCCAAAAAATCGGGCTTCTTGTCCGTCAACAACTTCAACAACATGGCGCCGAACCCATAAACAGCGTTCGTGGGAACACCCAAGGCTGAAGTAAGAGGTCCGACAGCATGAAAAGCGCGAAAAATGAATGAGCTGCCGTCTACGAGGTAAAGACACCTTGGTTTTTTCATTGAATAATTGTCTCCCTTTGTGAAACCTGTTCTTGCAAAAACCGTATCACTGGACAAACCGGGTGAACAGACTATATACACTCCGGAGAACAGAGAATCAAAGAAGACCATGGAATCATCGGAAATAAAGAAAAACGTGACAAAGATCCTGCAATCCATACCCACAGGAGTCAGCCTGGTTGCGGCTGCCAAAACCCGCACTTCCAAAGAAGTAAAAGCGGCCGTCCAAGCCGGAGTTAAAATAATCGGGCACAACTATGTCCAGGAAGCCGAGTCGATGTATGAAGACATCGGGGAATGGAGTCGATCCCATGGGGTAAAATGGCATTTCATCGGTCATCTCCAAAGAAACAAGGCAAAAAAAGCGGTACAGATGTTTGACATGATCGAAACCCTGGATTCAGTGCGCCTGGCGAAAAAGCTTCAACAGGAATGTGAAAAAGCGGACAGGACAATGGACGTCCTGATCGAAGTGAACAGCGGTGACGAATCAAATAAAACCGGTGTCGCCCCCGAAGAAGTAAAACAACTTGTGAGTGAAATTTCATTCATGGACCGGCTCCGGATAAAGGGGCTCATGACAATGGGTCCCTTCGACGGAGATCCTGAAGATACGCGTCCATACTTCAGGCTGACCAAAAATCTTTTCGAGGACTTGTCCCGCGCCTCCGTGAAAAATGTATCCATGGAAATACTATCTATGGGCATGAGCAATTCCTACCCCCAGGCCATTGAAGAAGGCTCCAACATGGTGCGTATAGGAACGAGTCTTTTCGGTCTCCGCTATACCTGTGCGATAAAAACCTGACCCGGCAAAAAGTTTACATCCCGGGAGCCTTGAAGAAAACCGCTCCCAGGGGAGGAAGCGTAAGTGCCAGACTGTGGGAGCGGCCGTGCCATGCGATCGCTTCAGCGATCAGGCCTCCCGAGTTTCCCATTCCGGATCCCCCGTATTCCTTGCCGTCGCTGTTTAACAATTCAACCCAAAACCCCGGGCGAGTGACACCGACCCGGTATGCTTCCCTCGGGACCGGAGTAAGATTCAATGCAACCATGATCTGCTCTCCAGATTCGGGGTTTCTTCTAAGCAACGTCAATATCGACTGTTCCCAGTCGTTGCAGTCAATCCACTCAAACCCGTCAGGTGTGAAGTCTCCCCCGTACAGCGCTGATTCCATCCCGTAGAGCTTGTTCAGGTCATTAACCCAACGTTGCAATCCCCTGTGATCCTCCTCTTCGAGCAAATGCCAGTCCAAGCTTTCTTCGTGGTACCATTCGTTCCACTGGCCGAACTCCATGCCCATGAAAAGCAGCTTTTTCCCGGGTTGACTGAACATGTGCGCCAGCAAGAGCCTCATGTTGGCGAATTTTTGCCAACGATCGCCGGGCATCTTGTCCAAGAGAGAACGCTTACCGTGAACGACTTCGTCGTGGGAAAGGCTCAAAACGAAATTTTCATGGAATGAATACAGCAGATTGAATGTCAGGTTATTGTGGTGGAATTTTCTGAAAACCGGATCCTTGGCGAAATACTGGAGCGTATCGTGCATCCACCCCATGTTCCATTTCATGCCGAAACCGAGTCCACCTACATGAACCGGCCGCGACACCATAGGCCAATCGGTTGACTCTTCGGCTATCGTCTGGACATCTGGAAACCTCTCAAACACCTGCTTGTTGAAAGTACGCAGAAAGCTTATGGCCTCCAGGTTTTCCCTTCCTCCGTACTGGTTCGGTATCCATTCCCCTTCCTCTCTCGAATAATCCAGGTAAAGCATCGACGCAACCGCGTCCACCCTCAACCCATCTATGTGGTACTTGTCCAGCCAAAACATCGCCGAAGAGATCAGAAACGACCTGACTTCGTTTCTCCCGTAATTAAAGATGTAACTCTTCCAGTCAGGGTGAAAACCCTTTCTTGAATCCGCGTGTTCGTAGAGATGCGTGCCGTCAAAATATGCCAACCCGTGTTCATCGCCGGGAAAGTGCGATGGAACCCAATCCAGGATCACACCGATTCCCTTTTGGTGAAGTATGTCGACGAATTTCATGAACTCCACCGGGGAACCGTATCTTGCCGTAGGCGAGAAGTACCCTGTGGTTTGATATCCCCATGAACCATAGAAAGGATGCTCGGTCACGGGTAATAACTCAACGTGGGTATATCCCATATCACTCACGTAATCCGCAAGCTCTCGGGCTATTTCCACGTAACTCATGACACGACTCCCGCTTTCTTCCACCGCCCGCCTCCACGAACCCAGATGCACTTCATAAATCGATATCGGAGCATTCAGGCTGTTTCGACCCTCTCGCGAAGCCATCCATTCATCATCTCCCCATCCGTATTTCAACTCCTCCACCTTGGAAGCGGTACACGGCGGCTCTTCAGCGCCGAAAGCAAAGGGATCCGCCTTTTCCGCCTCGTAGCCGTTCAGCCGGGAACGCATATAAAACTTGTAAAAATCCCCCGCCGCGGCTTCCGGAACAAAGCCCTCCCAAACACCTGATTCGTCCACCCTCGCTTGAAGCGGGTTTGCGCCCTTGTTCCAGTCGTTAAACCCTCCAACCACGGAAACTTTTTCCGCATTGGGCGCCCACACTGAAAACATCACGCCTTTCCGTCCGTCCAGAACAATCGGATGAGCGCCCATGGATTCGTAAAGACTGAAATGATTACCCTGCTTGAACAAGAATATGTCGTAGTCGCTGAAAAGACTATGTGTCGTCATTTTTTTCCCTTCACCTCGAGCCGCATAAAACAGCATGTCGGATCGAGTAACAAACAAGCTCTTTGTGAACCGATCGATCGTTTGTTTTTTTTTCATACATGCCGGTCATTGGCAAGAATCTTGATGGATGCAAAAAAACATTTTTCAGGCGGCCCGGCTTTGTTTCAACCTGTCTCTGATCCCGGCCACAACCGTCAGCAGGATGAACAATACCGCTGCAATTAAAACCCCTATAACCGCTGGGTCTATTTTTCCGGCAAAAAGCTTCATGGCATCCCATGCACCCACAGGCCCCCGCGTGAGATCTCCATAGTCGATACTCCTGTGAAGCAAAGCCGAAACAGGGCCCGCTATCATTGTGATCGTCAGATTGCGGTTCACAACGGGACCTTTCAGCTTAAATACTGCACCCACCAATATCGGAACGATGATCCCCGGCGCCCAGACATGATAAGCAAACAAAAGCTGTTTTATGACATTAGGCGTAAGCACAGCCAAAACAATTGCCAAGACACCCAATCCCACTGTGAGAACACGAGAGAGAAGGAGGGTCTTTTTGTCGCTGAGATCTATTCCGGAAAAATACTGTTCAAAAATGTCCTTGATGAAAATAGCCGTCGTTGAATTCAAAGCCGAATCAGCCGAAGACATGACCGCTGAAATTAGCGCTGCGATTATCACCCCGGCAATTACAGGGTGGTTGAGCTTTTGAATAACCGCGGCCATTGCACGATCCGGAGGAATATCTTGAAAATGGAGTCGTGCATATACCGCGATGAGAAACACGATGACCGGCATCAAAAGAGTCAGTAAAATCCCCACACCGCCGATACCGATTTGAATGTCTCTTTTGCTTTTTCCCGCGCAAAATCTGGTGGCGTAACCCGGAGCGAAAGTCTCTCCCAAAAGGAAGGTAAGGAAAAGGCTGCCCATGTATATCCAGCCTCCGTGGCGGGTCGGATTAAAAAATGTCTCTGGAAGTCTTCCCAGGGATGCGTCAAATGACAAGCTCACTTCCGGAAGAACAAGCAGAGCAGTCACGGCAAATCCGGCCAACAAGATAAGAAACTGGAATACATCGGTTATTATGACGGCCTTCAAACCTCCGGCCGCGCTGTAAATGATGACAATAACCCCTCCCAGGATCACGGCCCATTTTATTAGGTTTTCGTTTTCGGCCAAATCGGGCAACATCGCCGCGATTACATGCCCTATTGCGGCCATCTGTGCGGCTATTACAAACACCGAAAAGAGAAGGGACAAAACAAGAGCGGCAGTTCGCGGGCCGGCTCCGAACCGGTGATTCATGTACCCCGCAACCGTATAAACTCGGGCTTGACGAAACTTGGGAGCCACAACCAAACCGGAGAATACAAACTGAAGATAACCTCCCATGGAAGCCACGAGCATCAAAATACCCATTTCATAAGTCTGCCCGACCGCTCCGATGCTGTAACCGCCTCCCACAACAGTGGCGCCGAGTGTGCATGCAAGAAAAAACCACCCGACGTTTCTCCCGGCCAACAAAAAATCATCAGTGTTATGGATTTTTTTCGAAGTCAAAACACCGATAGTGAAAATAAACGCTACATAGCCTACGGTTATGATTGTGACGGTAAGATCCAAAATTACTCCTTGGTCGAGCTGATTTGCAATTCATGAAATCGGATGATTCTGCGGGCGGATCAAAAGGGCCGGCTTCACCGATCAAGCCGGCGAAAATTTTGGATGTGGTGTTTCCAGTCCTTTGCCGTCAAAACACTTCAGACACAAGTCACTGTGTTTCAACCCGATTGCTTCCACGAATTTTTCCAAGGTATTAAAACGAAGAGAGTCCGCTCCCACCAACCGTCCCATTTCAACCCCGAGTTTTTCCACCATTTCGGGATTCTCGGAAGGCAAGCCTGAAACCAGTTGCCGCGCCATCAACTCGCCTGTTATTCCGCTTGCGCCGCCATAATCGCAGGAAAAAAGCAAAGGAGGACAGGCTATTCGCACATGCACCTCCCTCGCCCCGGCGCCGCGCAACTCTCCAATTCTCTTTTTTATCCCTCTGCCTCTCACAAGAGAATCATCACACAAAACAATGCGCCGCCCTGAAACAGCGGGCCAAATCACGGATAACGGATTGGAAAAAACAGGTTTCCCTGCATTCTTCACGCGCCCGCCACGCTTGAAATCACGCAAATCCAAAAACACTTCGTCATAAGGTAGACCCGCAGCCTGGTGATACCCGAGAGCGCAACCTATTCCGCTCCTGGGCACGGGCGCAACAACGTCCGCTTCGAATCCGGCTTCACGATCAACAACTGCCAGTGTTTCGCCCATCCTCCGACGAGCATCTCGAACCCATACTTTTTCGATAACCGAATCATGACCGGATATATACGCCCATTCAAACGCACAATGCGCCCGACGGGGAACATCCACGCGCTTACAAGTTTCAACACCGTCTGAATCTATCCTTATGATCTCACCGGGCTCGAGGTCCCGCTTGACCTGGAAATCAAGTAACGTCAGCGCGCGTGATTCAGCGGCAACCGCCCACCCGGCCTGACGCCAACCCAAAACCAGCGGTCTTATGCCCCGAGGATCCCTTGCAGCGTATAAAGCGCTCCTGGTCATCACGAGCAAACTGAACGCCCCTGAAAGCAGACTGTAAACGCGCTCCATCCCATGAGTCACATCCGGGCTGCTGCCGATAACTTTCGAGATAACCTCCGCCTGGCCGCCGTCGGCAAAAGATCTGCCGTCGGCCAACATGTCGGCGAGTATTTCCGACGCATTCAACAGATATCCGGAAAAACATACCGCCATTTCGCCGAACCCGGATCGGTGTTTTATCGGTTGAGGTTCGCGCGAACCTACATGCCCTATTCCGATCTCGCCGATCAAGTAATCACCCCTTGATGCGTCCCATTCTTCAACAGGTCCCTTATGCGAAAAAACCCTGATGCCTTCTGCCGCGGAAACACCCGCCCCGGAGTACATCTGGCCCCTGTGCTGAAGAGCATACAACCCTCCTCCCAATTCTCCGGCGATGTCTCCTGTGCCGAAAACTCCTATTATTCCACATGCATCCGCCAAAAAATGAGATCGCATCTCTATCACTTTCTCCTCGTCTCGACATTGCCGAACCAGAAGCATGGATAACATTTTCACTTCTTTATTGCCAGTTCGCACT
Source organism: Myxococcales bacterium (assembly GCA_007131745.1). The sequence goes on along the minus strand of SLPX01000105.1, from coordinate 51,774 downwards.
TTAGAACGAGTGCGATATTGACTTGACCGAACAATCGACGTTTATGATACTATGTCTTTGTTTGATTATTACACTGAATGAAAAAAATGTCGGATAAAAAACAAGTGAAAATCAAATCCGACTTTTTGTGGAGGCACTATCTCATGACAAAAAAACCGGGGCGTTCCATCAGATTAAAAAGAATTTTTCTTTCATCATTTCTTCCGTTCTTACTTGCAGCTGCGACAACCACTTCATGTGAGAGTGATTCCGGGCACGACTCCGAAGCTTATGATCGTTACGGTATCGAAGGTGAATTCTACGAGGAAATCAGTGTCGGAAAAGCCGATAACATTGGCATAGGGGGACTGCCGGTAAGCATTGAGGGGTCGACCACACAGGTATGGGAGATCAGAAATCAATGGGAAGACACCAATACGCCGGAAGCCCGCCAGGCGGGGATGGCGTGGGAGGCCAACTCCGGCCTCAACTGGGACGAAAAATATGCAAAGTGGGTCCAAAGCATGGTGAAAATCGCGGGTCACGACACATGGTTTGATACTTTCGAGCTTACGACTCCTTATAACAAAACCCTACCCGCACCCAAGCTTGAATGCGCTGAGTTGGCTATTTTCCTTCGGGTCGCTTTTGCCTCCTGGTACGGCCTGCCTTTTTACATGACATCGGTGGACAGCAGCAATACACGCGTTTATTTCGGTCATTTTGGTGTGCGAACGGCTTCGGGCCGATATCAAAACACTCCCAACTACAAAACAGCCTACAGGGATTACAGCAATATGACAGCGGCTGAAATTGAAGGTCAGGGATGGCCAAGGGACAATGTTTTGCGCAGTCGGGGTCTGTACGGCGGCGGCGACACGATGGATTTCATCGAGGAAGGCGCGGTGGCGGGCACCTATTTTGATGAAGTTTTTCTTAACAAGCGTACAGGTCACTTCGTCCGCTTGCTCCTGGCCTACTTCGGATCAATACACCTCGCTTCATCCAGAAACACATACAACATCAAGCCTCAAGCGCTCAGAGCCGGCGATGTTCTGGTGATGCGCTGGCAACGCACCGGCATAGGCCACACTCTGGTTGTTAAACAAGTCACCCCGCTCGAAGACGGGCTGATGGATGCACAACTGGTTGAAAGCTCCATGCCCCGCCGGCAACCAAAATGGGAAGACGCTGCTGCGTCGAAACGTTCATTTACCTCCCAGAGAACGGGCGGCGAAGGCACCAATACTGCCGGAGAAGAATACGTAAAACTCGGTGGAGGCATCAAGCGATGGAGAGTGGCAAAAAACATGAACGGCAGGTGGACCAACACATGGATGAGAGCGGATGAATCTTCGTGGATCAACGACACCCACTACGACCGCTTGAAAACCAGGCCGGCCGAATTCCAAAATTTGTTGGGACAGGTGGACCCGGCCCAGCTCAGGGAAGCCCTGCTTCGCATGATAGAGGACGCCAGAAATCACCTGAGACAGTATCCCGCATCCTGCATGGCCAGAACCCGTCGGGAAGATGCATTCAAGGAACTCTATACCCTGAATCAGAATGAATTCGGGATGTCCAGGGCGGAAACGGATGTTGAATATCGAATACTGGACGACTATGTTTTCGCGGAACTGGTGTACCAAGAGTCAAAAACATGCTGTTGGTGTACTTCCACATCCGCTATGTATCAGATTATAATGGATTTCAACCGCGAGCGGATGGAATACAGTTGCCAAGAACCGGTCGTATTCAAGGCGATGGGAGGCGTATACAACCTTTTCCAAGAATATGCCGAACAAACCGACAGGGGACATCTTTGGAGGCAATGGTCGGAAGATGAGCCGTGTCCACAAAGAAACGTGGACAACGATGTAGAAAAGAATCATATCTGGATACCCTGGTGCGACGTTTACCAGGGTGAAGCCGATGATCCTGTACCTGAATGTCAAGATGATGTCTATGAACCCAATGATACGCCGAGTGAAGCCACAGACCTGGGAGAAGGCGTTTACGAAAACCTGATGATCTGTGAAAACAACGACGACTATTTCAGGATTTCACTTCCGGGCGGAACTTTGACGGCGCGCATAGAGTTCAGCCATGATGAAGGAGACCTGGATCTGGAATTGTACGAAAACGGGACAAGAATCGACAGAAGCTGGAGCATACAGGATTACGAAGAGGTAACGGCCTCGGGAAGCGGGGAATACATATTAAGAGTGTATGGATATAATGGCGCTTCGGCCGCGTACCGGCTGATTGTCGAATTCAACTGAAGAGCCTTTCGCGTATCACTAATGGATGCATTTGCCGTAAATGCCGGACTCATCTAACAAATCTCCTCTTACAGGATATAATCATAATCTGAAGTACAAAGGACGCATCTATCACGTCCAGACAGAGGACTCGGGCCTTCAGTCTCCCCACGTGTTCACCCATTTGTTTTTCGACGGCACAATACTCGCTACAAGCAAAACAGATTACCACCACTTGCTGGAAACCGATGAATGGGCCGACAAGCTCCGAACCATTATGCAGAATTCCCACAAGCAAATGATGAAAAGTCTCATACGGGGAGCTTTCAATGAAAAAATTGTGGGATTCCTGGGGTCCCTCGAAATAGAGGAAACGGCAAGTGTGGAAAGCAAGCCGCGGCCGATTGTTTCAACGGAGAAAGAAGGGGAGAAGAAACGTCCTTCAGTGGTGATCTCCTCTCCGGTAGTAATGGTAAAGGGCCGGCAAACTTCCTCGCCGGGCCGGCGAGAAACAAAATCTTTTCCCGGCGAGTACTCCGGCGGCGGAATCCGGGAAACCATTCATCCGAACGAAGAAGAAAAAACCGATTCCGTACCGGAAAGCATTTTCGGCGAAGCCAACACCGTGGATGAAAAAAGCTTGGATGAAGTAATCCTGGCCTATTTGTCTGAAGACATTCCCGATGAATAGCCCAAGAAATGCGGACTTATTTCAATCAACCCTTTCACTCGCTTACGGCTCGCTTTTCAGCGGGGCGCACATACTTGAAATAATTTCTGATGGACCAGAGATTGAAAAGAATGAAACCGATCAAGAGCAAGGCAATGAGCGGATAGTACCAGTAACCCTCCGGAGTTTCGCCGCTGAGCACAATAAATGACCCAGCGGGCAATCGTCTCTGAGTGGTGACACGTATCCTGCGGATTTTGTCGGGCTCAATTTTGATATGTCCTTCCAGGCGCTTTTTCACAAGTTCAAGATCCAGAGCCGGAACACGTCGCTCGGCAATCTCTCTTTTCGCGAGGTCCAAGTCTTCGTCTGAATCTGCAGCATTTGTTTTCGGGTCTGCTTTGCGTTTTACAACCTTGTGTGGCAAAGGGTGGTTGGGCCGCACCGGCTCTATGAGGATATGATCTTCATACAGTTTCAGTTCGTTCCATTTCGCAATGTACCATTCCGTACGAAAGTCCACCGTGTGAGGATCACCCCTTTGCTGTCTTTTCAACATTCTCAAACCCTGATCGTGCTCCATCTTGAGCACAAACTCAAACGCTACGGGATTTTCTCCGACAAGCTTGTAGGGAAAACCGAACCGGGCAACATACAGTTCCGCTGCGCTCCTTTCTGCAAAAGGCGCTGCCTCCATGTTGAAAGTGCGACGCTCTCCTTCCTTTCCGCCGCAAGCTCCTCCTTCGCCCACAACCAGTCGCCCCTCTTTAAAGGGAATCTGAACGCCGGATTCAAAATCATACACATTTGTCGATACGGGCACTTTTACATGGATATCCCTCGGATGCTCACCCTTTTCGGCTACCCCTGGAGATAGTGTTTTCCGTGCTGCACCAACCTCGTCTTCAGGACTGCCTGAATCCGCAGCTACAAGAGAAGAAAATATGATTCCATCGGCCAGCCTGCCGAAATCAAGAGTTTCAGGATCTTTTTCCAATACAACCCGGCTACCCCTGGTGGGACCGCCCGGTCGACAGGTAGCCGGTCCGTCACCGCCGGAAAAAGTGATTTTCCTTACCCTGAAAGTGTGTCCCCGAATCACGCTCATTTCCAACTCGTCTTCAAAAGAAGCATAGAGCGCAACTTCCATTCGGGGTTCCATGTGGACCCTCCGGCCTTCGGTGTCCTGAACAACAGCGTTAGGATTCCCCAACCCAGCTATCAACTCCTTTGTAGGGATCTCGTGCTGCTTGTGCATCGCAGGTTTTTCTTTGGCTGTTTGGGCCAGAAACTCTCTGTATTTGACGAAATAATCCCCTGTTTTTGCAAAAAGCCGTAGCCGCCCCGACACGTCGAGTTCTATGACTTTTCGCTTCTGCTCTTCCGTCCTTTGCTGCCAATCAAGAGAACGTCTTACGATGAGGCGATCACCCGTGTCTCTTACCGTGTAAAAGGAATAAAAACTTTTTGGAGCGCTTTTGGGTCCCACGTTGCAACCCCGCCGGGATACCGTTGCCCAAGTGTTGATATCGGGATGTGTCCTTATTCTTACATACGTGTTGTCCTTGAGCTTTCCCGCTTCCACGGCGTCGGGCGCATCGCCAAGTTCTATTGGGTCGCCTCTTTGAAAAAAGTAGGCCACGTCTTCACGCATAAGCCACAACATCGCCAAGCTGGCGACTATCACCAAAGCGGCCATCACCGGATGCCTCGCCCTCCCCCCACCGGGTTTCATCACTTTTTCCAATTCCGCGGCCGCATCCTTGTCCAGTTCGACACCACTTCCATCACTCAATTCCCGCATGGACTTGTCCGACTCGAAAAAATCTTTTTCAACCCCTTCATCACCTACTTCTCCGGAACCGGAAAAACTATCACCAGATGAAAACATTTCTTTTTCCGTATCTGTTTTATCCGTCATGGACATTCCTTTTTTCGCAATTACCTATATTAACTCTTATCCAACCGTTTTATTACAACAGCGGCCTGAACGGCCATTCCCTCTCTACGGCCGGCAAACCCGATACCGTCGGTCGATGTCGCCTTCACCGATACCTGTTTTACCGAAATACCGAGCCATTCCGCAAGGGACTTTCGTATCCGGTCCCTATATGGTGATATGGTCGGCGTCTGCGTTATAATCACCGAGTCGACAAAACATACTCTCCATCCCCGGGCTGCGATGAGTTCCAGAACTGATCTAAGCAAATAATCACCCGGCAAATCCTTTGTTTCAGGCCGCCCCGATGGAAAGTACCCTCCTATGTCTCCCAGCGCCGCGGCCCCCAACACGGCATCGGCTATGGCATGAACAAGCACATCCCCGTCAGAATGCGCGTCCAGCCCCATATCATGGGCCACCTTCACACCCCCGAGAAAAAGCGGTCGTCCCGCAACGAACCGGTGAGCATCAAAACCCACGCCAACACGAAACTCTTCCCCGCCCGCATTCGGCTCCGGAATTTCCGGCGGTCGCAAAACCAGATCCTTTCGAAAAGCGCTTCGAAGGAGCGACTCAACCAACGGAATCTGCGAAGACCAGGTCAATTTGATGTTTTCGGCTTCTCCTGCGACCCATGCCACCGGGTATCCCGCTTGCTGGAACAACAAAGCTTCGTCAAATCCCGAATAGCGGAATTTCTCCTTGGCTGAGTCATCCCCGGCGCAAGCATCGCTCAAAACTTTTCCAAGAAGCTTTGTGTGAAAAACCTGGGGGGTCTGCACACGACCCAAATTATCTCGATCAAGTGTCGGGCCTAGAACACAATTTTCGCCTCTTATCTTGATGGTATCTTCACACTCCATCAAGGGCACCGCTCCACCTTGTCGGCGGGCCGCTTCGGCTACAGCCTGCACAAGATCGTGGGATACGAGAGGCCTGACTCCGTCGTGAATCCCTGTTAAACCTTCACGTCCTTTGAACCTGGAACGGGATTTCTCTTTAGCAGGAAACGCTCTCGAAAAAAGAGTGCTAACCGTGTCAAAACGGGTCCGCCCACCCTGGAAAATCGAAATTTTCGGTCTTGTTCCATCCACGGCCCACCAGGATTTTCCTATCTCCTCTTCCAAAAATTTCTTCCATCCGCGCGGCACACCCACCAGAATCCGGGAAATTCCCGGACAAGTCGCCAACACCTCCAAGGTCCGAAGAATCAACGGACGTCCATTGACCGGCAAAAAAGCCTTCGGTACATGGCCATGACCCTCAAACAACCGGAAACCCTTTCCAGCAGCCGGTACCAACATGACCAAATCCCGCAAACCATCCGCGGATTCTTCGCTGCCCCTTTTTAGACGGCTGTTTTCCAGGTCGAGCAAACCCTCTTCCGCGTTTTTGTTTTTTTCGTCCCGCTTCAACACTCCGACTCATAAACTTGATTTTTTTCGACACATATTTCTTTGACAAAGAAGGTTATCTCTTTTGAGCAGGGTTGTCGACTGTGATATAATGAATCAACAGATGAATTGAATAGCTTTCTTCTTAAAGATGTTCAAAAGCTGAATCATGAGTTTTTTCGAGGAGGTCTTAGACCATGAAATCCCACTTTTCGATACATGATAAGTTTTCTCAAAAAATGGTCTGCCTGGCAGGACTTGGATTTCTATTCCTGCTCATTTCATGCGGCCCATCCGCTACAAAAGGCCCTGAAGCCGACGCGGCTGTAGATGGGGACGGAAACATAATAGACCCGACGGATGACGGTTTCGTCCGGCCGGATACCGGACCAAGAGAAGCCGGTATGGTGGGTTGCAATCCTCAGTCGTTTGAACTTGAACAAGCGCCCCCTCCCGAAGTTTTCTTGGTGGTGGACAGGTCCGGTTCCATGCTTTTTGACAGCAACACTCCCGGCATGAATAGGTGGGAAGAGCTTCTCGGCGCAACCAGCCTTGTGCTTGAGCGATTTGAATCACAGATTCAATTCGGTTTGTTGATGTATCCGAGCACGGATAACGAATGCGTCGCACCCGGACACCAGGTCCAAGTGGGACTCTACAATAGGATTGAAATAGAAACCCACTTGAACTTCACCACGCCCAACGGCGGCACTCCCACCGCGGCGGCGCTTCGCAATGCAGCCCATTCCCTGGAGTGGCTGGGTGACACCGGATCTGAAAAATTCGTTATCCTGCTCACCGACGGAGGACCCAATTGCAATTATTTCCTGGAAGCTCAACCGTGCACATGCTTGCTGACCGACCAGGAATGGTGCTGTACAGCAAAAGAATACGACCAGGAATGCTATTTCGGCTACTATTGCCTTGATGACATCCAGACCATATCGGTCATTGAATCCCTTCATGGAGACAGCGCCATAGACACTTTTGTAATAGGCCTGGACGGAACCGAAGAATTCGCCGAACTCCTGAATCTCATGGCTGATGCGGGCGGAAGACCACTACCTGGAGAAACCCGCTATTTTGACGCTACAAATCAGACCGTCCTGATTGAAGCCATGGAGGAAATTGCAGGCCAAATGATTTCCTGCGTCATCGAACTCGATGAAGCGCCGGCTGCTCCCCACCTGGTACACATTTATATCGACGGTCAGGAGGTGCCCAGGAATCATATCGAAGGCTGGGAGTATACCGACGGCACTTTCACGGCAATAGAATTGCACGGATCGTATTGCGAAATGCTGAAAGACGGTGAAAATCACGATTTGACCGCCACTTTCGCCTGCGAAGTTGATTGATATCCCCGGGCGAAAGCGCTTTTCGCCGTGGAGTGCGTGGTCCGAGCGCTTAAACTACAGTGCATGAAAGGACGATGCATAATGACTGGTTCGCTTCTTCGCGCGAGAACAATCTTCTCATCTGCATTCGCACTTGCTTTTGCCCTTATCCTTTGCATTGCATGCAATCCGGCATCGTCGGATAACAAAAATGAAACCGACGCGGGATTGGAAACGGATGGAGACCTGCCGCCCGATTCCGGAACGGAGGACCCGATTGATCCTCACGTGGACAAGGACGGCGACGGATGGACTCCGGCCCAAGGAGATTGCGATGACAATGATCCGACGGTGTACCCGGGCGCGCCCATTGTTTGCAACGACGGCAAGGACAACAATTGCAACGGGTATATCGACGACGCTGAACCCGACATGGACGGAGACGGCTATCCTCCTTGCCGGAACGGGATGGTCTACGACTGCGATGACAATGATCCCAACGTCCACCCCGGCATGCCTGAGATACCGGGCGACGGTATAGACAACAACTGCAACGGAATAACCGACGGAGACTTCGATGGAGACGGCTGGACCGTGGAAGACGGGGACTGCGATGATTTCGACCCAAAGGTGTATCCCGGCGCGCCCATTGTTTGCAACGACGGCAAGGACAACAACTGCAACGGTTTCATTGATGACGATGAGCCTGACATGGACGGAGACGGCTATCCTCCTTGCCGAAACGGGATGGTCTACGATTGTGACGACACAGATCCGAACATTCATCCGGGAATGCCTGAGATACCGGGCGACGGCATCGACAACAATTGCAGCGGTCTCACCGACGAGGACATCGATGGAGACGGATGGACGGTTGCAAACGGAGACTGCAATGATTTTGATCCGAACATTCACCCGGGGGCGGAACAGATCTGCGGCACGGGCATAGATTACAATTGCAGTGGAAGCACTGAAGACTGCATAGACCCATGCGACATGGCGGCGTTTACATCGTCGTACCTGGGATGCGAATTCTACGCGTCGGATCTGCCTCAGTGGAATCTCAGCAAAGATTTTGCAATAGTGGTGTCAAACCCATCCGACACCCATGTAGCCAATATTGTCATATCCATATCTTCCGGCGTGGTGGATACGGCATCCATCGATCCGAAATCACTTCATGTCTACAGCGTTGAAGGCGATGGGCAACGCACGCAAAACGTCGGCACAAGCGGTATTCACAATAAGGCATACCGAATCGAAAGCGATCTCCCCGTAGCAGCGTACCAGTTCAATTCACTGACCACGGTATCAGCAGCAAGCACCGATGCAGCAATGCTCTTCGCCACGCACAGCCTGGGAACCCGCTACTACTCGATGGATTATGACGGATTCGTTGATGACAACGCTTTCGTCGCCGTATACGCGACCCAGCCGAACACTCAGGTAACCTTGCATCCTCCTCCCGGCATCGCTGTCACCGGCCCCACATCCGGGACTCTCAACCCATACGACATTCTTGTTGCTTTCGCCACCAATGCAGGACAGAGCCTCACTGGAACCAGAGTGGAAAGCAACAAACCCGTCGGGGTTTTCGGAGGCAACAGGTGCACTCAGGTTCCTTACGGAACGCCGTACTGCGATCATCTTGAACAACAGATCTTTCCAAGACAGGCCATCGGGAACCATTACGTGGTGTCAAAGTCCCACCCCCGCCAGGCTTGCGACCCACCCGACAGGCTAAGGGTAATGGCCGACACCGACAACACCACGGTGACATTCAATCCTTCGGTCGCAGGACCATGGTTTCTAAACGCAGGAGAGTGGCAGGAAACCGCTCTTTCGCAAGATGTCGAAATCATTGCCGACGGCCCCATCATGATCGGACAATTTCTGAGGTCTTCAAACGCCGGAGAATGCAACCAGGAGGGAGATCCCGCGTTTATGCTGCAGGTTCCCATAGAACAGTTCCGACATGACTACGTCTTCCTCAGCCCTGACACTTATGTAAGCGATTTTATTGATATCATAGCACCGCTTGGCGCCAACATAATCCTGGATGGAATCCCGGTGACTCTCAGCACAGTGGAAGTCGGCTCCAGCGGACACTCCGTAACATCACTCTTTCTGGATGCCGGGGTACATACGCTCGACTCGGACCGAAGAGTCGGGGTCATGGTTTACGGATATGGAGGCCCCCCGGGAGGAAGCCCGAGCACCCAAAACGTATCGTACGGCTACCCTGCAGGGCTGGATCTCACCATCATCAACCCGGTGGAATAAGCCTACGGAAAACTCTAAATACAAGCTTTTCAGAAATCAGACGCGAATCATCTCGCAACGCACGTCCATGCCTTCCACGACAAGTCGCGCCATTGACTTATATGGCGCCCATCTCTTGTCGGTGGGCGAACCCGGATTCAGGAATCGCACCCCACCATAACTCGAATCGTCGAACTGGTGTGTGTGGCCATAGACTATGACTTGAGGCGGAGAAGAAAACTCCGCCAAAATCCTTTCCTTGATCGACGCCGGCGCACCCCAGCCATGACAAAGGCCTACACTCAATTCTCCAATATTTACAACCCTTTTTCGGGGAAGTTTTCCCAGTTCGGGATGAACATCCATGTTGCCCCGTACCGCCACGACTTTCCACCCGTAAGTTTCCAACTCAGTCAGCACGCCGGGAGCAGTCACATCCCCGGCGTGAAAAATAAGCGGACAATCACCAAAATGGGTACGGCATTTCTCCAGCAAATCTGAGGACAAGCTCTGCAAGTGGGTATCGCTCAAAAGACCTATCTTGTGAATCTCCGTCATGGTCCCCTGCTAAAAATCTGTCAGTAAAAGATTTCAAAAGGCGTGAAACAAATCATGGAACAAACTATTCCGGACCTCTTCATCAAAGAGACTTTTCTTATTCCCCTTCCGTTTTTCCACCTTTCTCTTCTTTGGATTCGTCTTTTTCCCCGGATTCTTCATCACTTTCCGATGACTCTTCCTTTTCCGCTTCAGGTTCATCCTTGCATTCGGCATCTTCCACTGTCTCGGGCTCAGTATCCTTTACTTCTTCGACCTTATCCCCTTCAGCCTCGGGTTCTTTTACCTCTTCGGCTGTCTCTTCAGGCCGGGATTCAGTCTCCTTTTCCACATTATTCTGCCCGGCGACCATTCCGAGTTTTTCCTTAAGCACGTCTCCGAGAGTGGCCTGCACACCGGTCACGCCGCCGAAACCTTGAATGTCGGCCAATTCCTCGGATCTCTGAGCCGCCTTGAGCGACAAGGCTATCTTGCGATCCTCGGAATCTACAGCGATGATTTCAGCGCGGATTTTCTGACCGGGAGTGAGAAATTTTTTGGGGTCATCAATGCGATCTTCGGACATTTCCGAAACATGGATGAAACCGTCGATGCCTTGTTCAATCTCTACAAAGGCCCCATAATCCAGCACCTTTCGAACATTCACTTCGAGCAATTTCCCCGGAGGGTAATCCACCGGTATTCGCTCCCATGGATCCGGCACAGCCTGTTTAATACCAAGGCTGATCTTGGGCTTGTCCTGTTCGATCTCTATGTCCAGCACCACTGCATCCACCTCTTCGCCTTTTTGGTAAAGCTCGGAAGGATGCCGAACACGCTGGGTCCAAGACAAGTCCGAAATGTGCACAAGACCGTCGATACCGTCTTCAATTTCCACAAATACACCAAAATCCGCTATGTTCCGGATTTTTCCCCTGACAACGGTGTTGGGGGGATATTTCTCTCGCAGCGCTTCGTACGGGTTGGGTTCCAGCTGCTTCATGCCCAAGCTGATTCTATTGTTCGATGCATCGATATCGAGCACCACTGCTTCCACCGTATCCCCTACCGCCAGGACCTTGGAAGGATGCTTGATTCTCCTTGTCCAACTCATTTCCGAGACATGAATCAGCCCTTCTATACCCTCCTCGAGTTCAATAAACGCTCCGTAATCCTTTATACTCACCACCCTGCCCTTTACAACCGTCCCCGGCACGTAACGTTCCTCCGCCGTTTTCCATGGGTTGTCGGTGATCTGTTTCAGTCCAAGACTCACCCTTTCCGTGTCGGAATTGTATTTCAGAACTTTCACTTCAGCCGTATCACCGACTTTGAATATCTCCGAAGGATGGTTGACGCGGCCCCAAGACATATCCGTAATATGAAGCAATCCGTCAATGCCGCCGAGATCTATAAATGCTCCATATTCGGTAAGGTTCTTGACGGTCCCTTCGACGAGCTTGCCCTCTTCCAGAGTGGAAAGCACCTTGGCTTTTTGATCCGCTCTTTCTTTTTCGAGCAACACTCGGCGGCTCAAAACGATGTTTCCCCGTTTCTTATTGAACTTTATCACCTTGAACTTGTACGTTTTTCCGATATACACGTCCAAATTACGGACCGGACGGAGATCCACTTGGCTGCCGGGTAAAAACGCCTTTACGCCGCCTTTGATGTGGACATTAAGGCCACCCTTTACGCGCTGGGAAATGGTGCCTTCAATGAGTTCGTCTCTTTCGCAAGCAGCGCTTATTTCGTCCCAAACTTTCAGCTTGTCCGCTTTTTCTTTGGAAAGAATCACCAATCCATCCGAATCTTCCCTGCTTACAAGCAGAACCTCTATTTCATCGCCTTCCTTAACCTGAACTTTTCCTTCTCTGTCCCGAAATTCGCCTAACGGGATCTCCCCCTCCGACTTGTAGCCTATGTCCACGACACAATTCTCTTCGCCCACATGAATGACACGACCTGTGACGATATCACCCTCTTTTATATCGCCTTTTTGCATACTGGCTTCGAAAAGAGCTTCAAAAGACTCTTCCGATGATTTTTTCTGACTGTCCGAACTCATTTAACAATGTCCTCCTAAACAATATTCTCCCGAGCACGGCCTAATGAAGAGATCAATGTCTTTCATTGCGCGAAAAAACCATGCCGCGAAAGTGGAACGGAAGCTAGACTCTTTTATCCTCAAAGTCAAACGAAAAGGCCGTGACAAATCAACCTGCAGCCGGTCCTTCTTCAACACCGGCCTTTCCATGCCTCCTGAGTTCTTCCACCACGTTGACCAGGATCCAATCCGGGGTCGCCGTTGAAGATACAATGCCCACCGTCTGATGCCTGTCATAAATATCCGGAGGTATGAATTCGATGGAGGGCGTCAGGTAAACTTCATGATTGCCGGACAACTTACACAAGTATCGCATTTCTTTCGTTTCGATATTGTCGTCGCCCACTATCAACAAGGCATCGCATAACTCTGCCAAACGCGCCGCTTCTTGAAACCTGGCCGCTACAGATCTACATACCGTGTTATATGCGCGCACCTCTTCGAAGCGCGTCGCCGCCTTGGCCACAACAGTCCGGTATGCTTCAATACCGACATTGGCCTGGGCTATGATGGCCACATGAGTCACATCTTCAGGTATACGCCGAAGATCGGGATCCTTTCCACAAGTTGCATCCACGACTGTTCCTGCAAAGGCTCTCTTTCCGCTTTCCCCCAGGGCTTCCATCTGCTCGCGACGTCCCTTCGCCACCCTGCTCATAAGAGCCCTTACCGCAGCGCTGTCCGAACAGCCGACAACGATGACTCCGTAACCTTCCCTGGCCAACCGGTAAGCCAATTTGTGGGAGATGGCATCCCGAGGACAAGTCGTGTTGAGGATCCTGATCCCGTGGGCACGCAGTTCATCCATGGTCTCGATTTCCTCCCCCCAGACCGGCAGCACAACCATGTCTTCGGAAGACAACTGCTCCAACCCTTCCACTCTTTTCATGCCTTTACGTTTGAGGTGCTCCATCACCGGCTCGCTGCCAAACAGCGGACCACAACAAACCAGTGAACCCGAGCCGGGCCCCATCTCCCTGAACTTGCCGCTTAGAAGACGCATCGCCCTCCGGATTCCGTAACAGACGCTTGCGTAACGAGAAATGATTATCTTCACCGATCGGTCCTTCCCGTTTGATTCAGCCTTCCGATTTCGAGTCGATTCAAAAACCCAGGATTGTTTCTTTTCTCCTCGATCTTCTCTAAAATTTTGTCCACCACTTCTTCCACGGTCATCTTCGTAGAATCTATTACACAGGCATCATCCGCTGGTCGAAGTGGCGAAGTCTGTCGATTCCGGTCGCGCAGATCTCGTTGCTCTTGATCCGCCAGAACCTCCTCCAATGATGTTGCTCTTCCCATTTCCAGGAGTTCCCGGTAGCGCCTTTCAGCCCTTGTCGCCGGATCTGCAGACAGAAAAAACTTGTGAGGAGCATCGGGAAAAACCACCGTGCCCATGTCTCTGCCCTCAGCCACCATGACTCCTTGCTCACCTTGCAGCGCCTGCTTTCTCTGCAGTTCAAGCAATGCTTCCCTTACCTCCGGAAGTGCCGCTATTTCGGATGCAGCCCGGCTGATTTCCGGCGTTCGTATCTTCGTTGTTACATCCAACCCGTCAAGAAATATCCGGCCCGCGGGATTTTCTCTTGAACCGGAATCAAAGCGAATCTCCGTTTCACCGATCATTTCAACAAGAGATCCCGGATCACCCGTCGCAATATTCCGATTCACCGCTGCATAGGCGACACAACGGTAAATTGCGCCCGTATCCAGCATTGTTGCGTTCAGGCGATGGGCCGTCAATCTTGCAGCCGTACTTTTTCCGGAACCGGCCGGTCCGTCTATTGTAATCACTTCTTTCAAAAAAACGCTTAGCCCTTCTGAGATGAACATCCCTTTCTTTAAGGGGAAACTTAGCCTCGGGCTGTCCCCGCGTCAAGCAACGACGAAAAAAGCATTATAGATTGACTCCAGCGCCACAAGCCGCCAAACAACATGAAAAGCAGACGAAATTCGAGCGCAAAGTTCTGCGTCAACGAATAAATCGATGCATCCAAAAGAACTGCGCCGATATTAACGGCGTGCACGGGTTAGTCAATTGATGAAACTGAGAGACTTGCAGAATATTTTGGTTGTCCTAATAATGACAGCCGTTGCTCATGATTGCAGCGAATAGAAAACCACCTGTCCGGCAAATCTGATGGCTGAACGGAAAACCACTGGATACCGGCTTGAAACATATCGAATCGAACGATTTCATCCATTCGGAGCAAGAATGAAAAAAGAACCTGAAATAATGGTCGCCCCGGCCCTTGGAGTAGCGCTCGGGAATCTTTTGGACGATCCGTCTCGTTGCAGGGTCGGAGTCATGGGAAACACCCGGATTGCACTAAAACTGGCCTCGGAAGGATACAGTGTATTGTGTCCGGTTTTCGACAGATCAGAAACCCGTTCCCTGAACATCAAATCTTCCGACATGGGTGAAACGCGACAAAGTGGAAACATCAAATCTGTTTTCTGCCGTCCAACAGAACTTCCGCTCGAGCCCTTTCGTTTGGATGCTTTTTTCGCAATCGGAGTGCTTGGCGGACAAAGAATCAGGAACGTTGGCACTACGGTCGAATCCTGGAGTCGAACCATACGCCCGGGTGGAGTCATGGCAATCGCCGAACTCGCTGGTGAAGGCTTTTTAGGAAGATTCATGCTCAGGCTTGCCCGCCGTTTAAGGGGCAGGCCCACAAACCTGGAACCTTCGGATCTGTGCGGTTTGCTGCTTCAAGCCGGCACAAAAGACGTTCACCAGGTATGGCCCCAAGGAATCGGAGCATGGGTTCTAACACATGGAAAAACAGCAAAACTGAGAGATTTGAAATATCAGGGCCGACGAATGGATGATGACAAATGAAAACAATGACCAAAGTCATTCTTTTCTGCTTGCAAAGTGTTCTCGTGAATATTATTCAAAATACACTTGATTTCACCTATTGAAACAGGTGTTATATATACTCGGTCACCGAAAAAAGCGGCTGGTTTATGGAGAACAACAAAGTAACAGATCGGCGAGACCATCCGAGAGTTCCCATAGAACTCAAGGTGGAATACAAGAAGCTCAACACTTTTTTCGCCGACTATACGAAAAACATTTGTAAAGGCGGAACGTTCATACAAACGGAAAAACCGCTTGAAGTGGGAACACGGTTCATTTTCAAACTGCACGTCCCGACATTGAACGAGCCTTTCAACCTGACGGGCGAAGTAAAATGGGTGGTTCGTCCGGGAGAACCGGTTCCCCCCGGTATCGATCCGAATCACGAACCAGGCATGGGCATTCAATTCCTATACAAAGACGACGAAGAACGCACCGCTGTTCACAATGCAGTCGAGAAACTCATGATCAGCAGCCTCGGCCCTCTACTCTACTCCAAACTGATGGGTTACCACGGAAACAAGTAGTCTTCGATCAATGAAAACCAATGAAAAGACAGGCAGAGAAAAGCTCGCTTCATCTCGAATGAAATATGTCTTTCCCAACTTGGTAACCGCCACCAACCTTTCCCTGGGTGCCGTTTCCACGTTTCTCAGCTTTTCCGGCAATCTGTACTGGGCCGGCTGGATCATTCTTTTAAGCGTCCTGCTTGACAAATTGGACGGAACCACAGCTCGTCTCTTAGGGGCATCCAGCCGTTTCGGCGTCGAATTCGATTCGCTGGCCGATCTCATAGCGTTCGGCTTAGCTCCGGCAGTTTTTGCATTCTCTGCGTTGACCAGATCATCGATCATCGAAACGACCACCGCTACAACCGTTTTATCCGGCGCTTGTTGCTGTATTTACGTGTTGTGCTCTGCGATACGTTTGGCCCGTTTCAACGTGGAAGACACGCTCGGGGGTTCGGATGTGTATTTCGGACTGGCGATGCCCATGGCAGGTGGTTTAACCTCGTCGGCGCTTCTATTCATGATGAAATACGCTCCCCACAATTCGGTCTACCAAAGTTGGGCACTTGATTACAGGTTGCTCGGAAATTTTTCGACCCCTGATGAAATGTTTCATTACTTCTGGATCTATATCCTGTTTCTTTCCTTCCTCATGGTAAGCGGAGTCAAGGTCCCCAAACTCAAGCGCACCGGCAAAACCGGCATGGACATTTATCTCGTGTCCAATATCGTACTCACTTACTTGGTGGTGCCGTTCAGGGTGTTTCCAGGTTATCTCTGGCTCGTAGCATTTCAATACCTGGCGATTTCGGTTTTCTACACTTTGTTCATTAAAGATTCCAAAAAACACAAAAAACGTGATTTTCTGGATGTTCTATCCGTGCAGCCCTACAAAGAAAAACCTGTCAAAACCGAGGATTGAATATCTCGATGGATTTCAGAGGACCGGCGCCATGGTCAAACCCTCCCAGTAAAGCAATCTCACCGTTTCCCAGGATAATCGCTCCGTGCCCCCACCTTGGAACATTCATCCGCACGCGACCGGTTTGTTCGAGTATCCCGTTCAACCGATCATCGGTCACAAGGAGCGCATCCTCTGCAAGCACTCCGTCCCCCTTTTCACCACCGGCTATCAAAACAATGTTACCCGTACGAGTCATTGTGTGCCCGGCTCTGGGCTCATCAAGAAAATCCGGTAAACGCGTGATCGTATCGCCTCTCGGGTCAAACAACCATGCATCCGCCAACCTGACGCCGTCACTTCTTTTTCCACCTGCAACCAAAATAGCGCCGTCCGTCAAGGTAACCGCTGCGTGCCCGGTGACTGCCGGCAGAATCTCTCCCCCTTCATCCAGATCGTAACCTTTCTGAATCCAACTCCAGTTCCAGTCGGGTTGGGCCCAATCAATCGCGTAACGCAGTGTCTCAGCCATATACACTCCCGTTGCATCTTCGGTTCCACCGAAAAGCAGCACTGTTCGAACCTCCACATCATTTTCCCTGGAAACCGTCACCGTAGCCGTGTGGGATGATCCTCTTGGTTCCAGCAACTCCACGGACTCCATCTCAAACATGTAGTCCCATGCGTGACTGCTTAGCTTGGAAACAACGTGCAGAGCAGTTTGAGACCGGGAAGAGAGGCTGTTGCGCCCGCCCGTAATGAGAAAATTGTTTACGATCCGATGATACCCCTCCGTATACAACCCCGGATAAGGACCGAACGTGACAGTCTGCGAACCACTGCGAGTCCAATCTTCTCCATTGTCGTTGTTTCCCATGTTGAGTTCCATGTACTTGTAATCGTCGGCTCTGGGAACAACGAGGTACATGGTGTCGGTCGCATACCCGTCCGAATCAACTCCGCCATATATGAGAAAATAGCCTGATTCGACACCCATGACCGCGCTTTCACACCGCGGCTCTACCGGAGCCATGGGATCGATCCAAGAGCCCGAATCCTCCATCCGAGGCAAAGCTACTGTCTCCTGGAGATAAGGATCAAAAAAGCCGGTGGTGTCGACAGGCAGGCCCATCGAGTCGCATCCGCCGAACCAAAAGGAATAAAGAAGGAGATTTCCGTCGACGCCTCCGTGGCTTTCCAGCAGATAATCCGCAAAGCTCATCCTGCCGGCCGCTTGCTCCAATTGCTCCGGGTGCAAACTCAATTCACCCGCCCTGCTCACCCAGAGCCGCAATTTCTGTTTCGACCCCACCGCATAAAACAAAGGCGATTTTCCCGAACACAACACATCGCCCTCCGCATCAAGACCGATCAATTCGAGCTGAACTCGCTCGCCGTATGCCACATTCAAGCTCATTGATATGCTGCCCGAATCGGATACAGTCTCGGTCTTTTCCTTGTTTCCGATCCTGAGTATCATTTGAGTAACACCCTCAAAAGGATCTTCTTCCGGCGTCACAACGACAAAAGACAACGAATGCTTCTCCCCACAACCGGAAAGAAACAAAGCCAACGAAAGCACAAGAACCGTCTTGATTTTTCCGACCCCAAAAGGGTGAGGAGAGACAATTTGTCTTGATTTTGAATACTTCACTTGCAGACTCCTTATTTTCTTTGCAAGAATGCAACGGCACTCAAAAGAGGGTCAAGACTTTTCACTTGTCAATAACGACTGACTCATACCTGTATTCATTTCAAGTTTTTAGCGGTTTTTCATGTGAGATTCCCGATTTCGTGGTAGAAGACATCAAGTTGCTCAAAGGGAAATCGCTAATCCATGAAGACAACTCCAGCCATATTCACTTTTATCCTGCTCGCAACCACGGCTCCACATGCTTCAACAAACAGTGTTCCGGACGCGCATCTCAAACCGGATGAAAGCTCTGCTCTGCTTGTAATCCGAGTCGGCACCGGCCTGGAAGAAATGAAAAGAAATCGGCAGTTTCTGGCTTGCCTGGAATTAGCAATGGACGGAGTCAGGGTGCTCAGCGTAGATCCCGATCTGGAGGATTTCGAAGACCAACCGCTCGCTTCTCAAATCGGAAGTGTTCGAAGATTGCTCGAAAAACATAACGGTTTGGCCGCTACCTGGCTCAGTGAAGCATCCCCGAGACTCGTATTGTTGAACATGGTGGTTCTGAGTTCAGGGCGCGCGCTTGTCCGGTTGGTGGAAGGAAACCCCAGGCAACCCGGCTATACAACGGATCTTGCCATGGCGGCTCGGGAATTATTGGGAACCGCTTTCCTGTTCCACGAGGTCCCCGCTTCCCAAGACAAGCTTTCACATGTAGTCGAAGCCGTGAGATCTCAAGCAGCGGCGCCACCAACAAAAAGGATTTCTCCTTGGTCCATCTCAGCGAAAGCAACCTTGCTGGGAGGCATGGTAGGACAACTCGGCCCATCTCTGGCGGCAGGAGGAACACTGACTGTGGAACGAAGGATCAAACGTGGACTACGCGGCCGGGTTTTCTTCGGTGCATACGGAGGACCGTGGGGACAAAAAATTGATTATGAAATCAGTTCCATGTCCATGGCTCCAGGCACCGGCCTTTGCTATTTGTGGAAAGCAGGTCCGCTGTTTCTTGGTCCGGCATTAAACATCCACGCAACATGGACGAGCATTTGGATCAGAGGCGAAACGATTGTACCCCAGCATGCATCATTTTGGAGCGTGGCCGCTGACATAGGCCCCGAGTTGCACATACCGCTCGGGGGCAAAACGTTCTTGGTTGCAGGAGCGTCCATTTCCGCCACTCCATTGAAACAAACCCTGACCCTCAGATCCACCGGGGAACTCTTCTTCTCCACTCCTTACCTATCCTGGCAAGCGTCACTGTCTTTCGTTCTCGCTATTTGATGCGACCTTGGGAATGCATCCAAAAACGGATTAACAATTTCTTCTTGTAACATTTTGGTTGCCCTAAGACACAAAAGGTTGAAGATACAGGGAAACCGCCCCATGTATCGGATAGACAAGGATCCTTGTGTGAACATAAGCGGACAAAAAACCGATGATGAACTTATATTCGCCGTCGCCGAGGGTGACATATCTTCTTTGGGTGAACTTTATCTGCGCCACGGCACGGCTGTGCTGCGCTTTCTCTACCGGACCCTCGAAGACAACGATACGGCCAAAGACATTTGTCACGATGTTTTCCTGGCTCTTCCGAAAAGCGCTGGTCGCTACCGCAGTTCGGGAAAGGCGCGATCATGGATTTTGGGAATAGCCGCAAACATGGCACGATCCACTCGGAGAAAACGATGGCTTCGGGAGAAACTACTGAGAGTAAACGCCACGAGCGTTCCAAAACCCCGCTCATTGGGTCCTCAAGAACAGGACGATTCCACCGACGCAATCGCGCAAGCATTGAGCCGACTGCCCATGGACCAGCGCCAAATATTGATGCTTCAAGTGGAAGAAGGCCTGTCGGGTTACGAAATAGCAGAGGTTATGAACATACATCATGGTGCAGTACGGGTGCGCTTGCATCGTGCCCGAGCAGCGTTGCGCGACGCAGTGTTGAAGAGCAAAACCATCGAAGGTGAAACATGAGCAAATGCAAAAAGATAGACAGCTTTCTGGCAGATCTGCTATCCGAAGAGGAACGCAAAGATTTCTCGGCTCATCTCACCGACTGCAGCGCTTGCAGATCCGTTGTAAACGAAACGAATGCCATGGACGATGGCTTGCGAACATGGCTCGCAACCAGACCGCATCCTGAGGCCACGGTTGAAGACGCACGCGTCCTGGAACGAAAAGCGCTGGAACGCATGTCAGGACAAAGACGAAAACTTACCCGTTTGGTTTATGGTTTTGCAGCTGCAGCTGCAGCCGCAACAGTCCTGATTGTAACGATGTTGGTGCTGGTCAGGCAGTCCGATGTCCAAGACAAAGTAGTTTTCCCTTCGATCTCAGCTGTTTCCCCACCCAGTCCCAGTATTGTTTTCAAAGAGGGTGAATCGAAATTGCGGCCGGGTTCGGACAACATCTGGCATATGGAAACATTATCCGGGGGAAGGTTGTTGGTCGACATCGAAGGAAATCACATCGGGTTGGCCGCAAACAGTTCAGCGACCTTTTTGCCGACACAAGACGGAAAAATCCTGCTCCGCCTGACCAAAGGCGCCATAGCGGTCGAAACCACATCCGACCCGAACAAACGACAACTCAGCGTAGAAGCCGGCGACTATCTGGTGGAAGTTGTGGGAACACGTTTCCTGGTCGATTATGGAGACGAGTTTTCCGTAAGCGTCTCAAAAGGACGAGTCATGGTTGTAGGCCGACTTGGCAAAATGAGAATGGTACGCGAGGGCCAACGACTGGAATTTGACGGGGAAGAAAGCGCAATCATTCAGCCTCTCGACAGAAACGAGGAAAAGAGAATTTCCGCGGTTCTTTCAGATGAACCCTCGTCGCACCATTCGCATCTCCTACCAGATGATTCTCACGAGGATATCGATTCAAAAACTCCACCGCTGCCCGAAACGGATCGGCCTCCCCAAGATAGGATTAGAAGAAGAGATCCTAGCGGCCCCGACACTGAGACAATCCGCGAATGGATCCTGGAACGTGAATACGAAAAAGCGGAATCCGCGCTGAAACGCCGTCTTGCCCGAAACCCCGGCAGTGGCTCGGACTGGTGGCTGCTTGGAGAATGTCGCCGCAGGGCGGGGGGACATGCTGAAGCAATAAGAGCCTATCGAAAAGTCATCGAGGTCGGATCTCCTGCATACGCCAACCGGGCGCGATTCCAGGCTGCGAGACTATTTCAGGACAATTTGCGCAACCCCGGAGAGGCGGTCGGTCTTCTTCGAGCTTACCTGGCAGCCCCACCCTCCCTGCGTCCCCTGGATGCAGAAGCCAGGCTGCGGCTGGGAAGAGGTTTTATGTCCCTCGGCCGAACAACTGAAGCAATAAGCATTTTCCAAGATCTGGCTAAACGCCACCCGGGAACAGGCGCGGCTCTTCAGGCAAACCAGTTCATCAAAAAGCTCCAGCCGTCCCCTTAGACATCAGGTCGGCTCAGCCGACTTTCACCCCAAAAATTCCGCGCTAAAAAACTATCCGGATTGACAAGAACACCGCTGTGTCCTGTAATAGTATTTGGAGATTGCCTTTGCAACCGGTCTAAAAGGCAGGCAATATAAAGGACACGAAGGACATTATCGCCGCTATGCCGAAACGCACTAACAAAGGCTTGAGCTTGATCTCTGCATTGATGATGCTGGTTACGACCTTTGTGATGAAAGGCTGCAGCTCAAACAGGATCATTGAAGACATCCCCGACCCTTGCGCAGACCAGGACTGTTCAGGTCGGGGGGTGTGCGGCGTCATGGAAGACGGCGAGGCCGTTTGTATCTGCGACCCGGGCTACCGTGCGGAAGGCCTATCCTGCATAAAAGAATTGGATCGTTGCGATCCGGACGAGAGTTGCCAAGAGGGATATACATGCATAGATGGATTCTGCATGCCCGATTCCCAAGACGTGGATGGAACCCCCGATTCGGCCGACAACAACGTGTCAAATGAAGCACAATACGATCCACGAATGGGAAATCACCTTGTGTTTGTAACGTTCGATTTTTCAGGTTCAATCGTACCAGCGCCCGTGGACGATGACGTAGTGATACCTTGGTTCAACAAGGCCGGACCGGTGTTGTATAAACACAAGTCAGCTTTCGACTAGAAACCGATGAAGAAACAACAGTTAAAACCTGTACACATCCCGGTTGCACTGCTTGCTCTTTTACTGCCGGCCGGTCCTGCGGGTTGCACCTTGAACAAGATCATCGACGACACCCCACACCCCTGCAATGATCAGGACTGCTCCGGACATGGAAGTTGCATAGTGATAAGAAATGACATCGCGGTTTGCATCTGCGACCCGGGTTACGAACCCGACGGCCTTGCCTGCGTGGACCCTGACACTCCTGCACCGGATTCGATTTTTTCGGAAACCGTTTCGGGCTTGGAACCGGGGGAGTTTCAGCCGCTCGATGGAAATACACCCGAAGGATTCGATTCTTACGGAGATCTTGTAAAAGCTCACGCATCCGATGCCGACAGATGGAGCGACAGCGCTCATTGGGACAGCGGCCGGAGAAGGGTGTTTATGTACGCTGACAGAAACGAGGCTGTATTTATCGCCTACCTTGCGGATACAAACGAATGGAGAATCCTTTCAACACAGGGGCCCAGGTCGCAGAAATACGTTTATGGGTCCGTTGGACTGGATCCCGGCGGTTTTTATTACAAGTTCGGCACAGCAGACGGCAAACGAACCCTTTATCGCTATTCGATTCCACACGACTTTTGGATCACGGTTGAAACAGTATTTCCGGGAACCGCCACCGGTTGGGCGCACACCGATCCCATAGAGTGGCACGACGCATTGAACAGCCTGGTCTACATCCGGGTAAACGAGGTTTTCGGATTTCAAGATGGAGAGTGGCAGAAATACGGCGACGCTGCGGTCGACGGCTACCACTCCAGCGCCCAGTACAACAGGACTCGCAGGGAAATGATGTTTATCGGAGGAAACAAATCCCGCAGCAAGGTATCCCTTCTTGACGATGAAGGCGTGATCCTGGACCTGGAGGATGCTCCTTTCGAGTTCAGCATAGCAAACTCAAGCCTTACTTATGATCCCCTAACCGGGAATTACCTGGTGGTGCTCAAGACCGACGTAAGGGTGATGTGGGAACTGGATCCTTCCATCGACGAATGGAGGATGGTGTTCGACTGGACCGAAGAAGGATGGCCGTTCGACAATTACGGAGGCATCGTACCGGTACCCATAGACGACTACGGCGTAATCTTGTGGCTCAACCCGGGCGGCCCCAAGCTCTACCTTCACAAATCGGTTTTCAACTAAACACGATCACATTGACAGCAGATCCATCCCGCTATGTTTTAGGGAAGAACTCTCTGTAACATTCCCCACCAATCAAGTCACTTACATCCAGAGAGGTGAAGATCGGTCCATGTCCGATCTGTAGATATCGTACGCACACAGGAGGACGCCATGTACAAAAAAAATATTTTACGCGGGTCGGCCGCCCTGATTTCCTTGATCGGGGTGAGTTTTTTGCTGTTTTTCTCCTGCGGCAAACCGGAAAGTCTTTGTCCGAAGGGAGAAACCATGGATGAAAACGGGGAATGCGTACCTGTCGAAGACTCCTCGGACAAGAATGGGAACGACAACGAAACAGGCGAAGGAAATAGCGACTACCAAGACATCTGGACGGATACTTCAGGTGACGGGGTGCCGGACATCTACGACAACTGCCCGAATCACTACAATCCCGACCAAGCCGACAGGGACGGCGACGGCGTCGGAGACGTATGTGACAATTGCCCCGACCACTACAATCCCGACCAAACCGATTCCTTGGGAGATGGTATCGGAGATGCATGCTCTCCGGTGCCGGCCGGAGATCTTTGCGGAGAGATCCTCGTGGAGTTCGAATATATCGATCCGCCGCCCCCCAACATATACATCACCGTGGACGAATCTGGTTCCATGGGCGCCACCGACGGCACCCCGTACACCCGAACTGAAAGGGTGCGACAAGGACTGGCCGAGATGGCCAACCTGGCCGCGGATGATATCAGGTTGGGACTCGGCGGTTTCAGCGGCAACTGCGACCAACCGGTCAACCAGTATCTTCAACTGGGACAGCACAGTGCGGCCACAATCATCAGTGCGGCGAACAACCTGATAGCGAGCGGCATGACTCCAATGCACCAAGCTCCCCGAGACATTCGTTTGAACAACCGTCTGGACGATCCCTCGGATCCGTTAAACGATCTTCGCCCTCGGGCGTTTATTCTGATCAACGACGGCGCGCCCAACAATTGCAATTGCACCGCGGGCAAAGATTGCACAAGCGGGAGCTGCGCCGACGCTGTGACCTGTGAGATCGCCAAATTGTACAACGACTACAACATTTCAACGTACATCGTGGGTTTTGCATTCAGCGCAAATGTTTTCAACCAGTTCGCGGAGGCCGGAAACACGGACAACCCGAACGATCCCGATAACCGTTACTTCATGGCGGATGACGGAGCATCACTTGCAGCAGTGTTGAAGGCGATCTCTGATGAACTTATTGTGGTTGAATGCAATTACCTGATTAATCCGCCCGCTCCGTCACCCGGGCAGATCTGGGTGTCATTCGACGACAGGTGGCTTGAACCGCACGAATACTCATACGACACTGAAACATCCATCGTCAGCCTGTCAAACATGGCGTGTGAGGAACTTCACGCCCTGGTTGGAGACCCGGACGACAACCTTGAGATAGTCATCGGTTGCCCCCTCTGCCTCCCGCCGGGAGAGGAATGTCCGCCTGAATGGTGTGGAGAAAACTGGGAACCGCATCCGATGTGCGATGATTGTCTGCCCAAGGGCGTCCGTTGTGAAGAAGACGAGGATTGTTGCCCGCCCCTGGAGTGCAAGGATCCGACAAACGGAGAGTTCGAGGAAAAAGTATGCTGGCCTCCCTGCTACCCGGTCCATACTCCATGCCAAAAAACCGAAGATTGTTGCGAGCCGCTCGAGTGCAGAAACGGGTTTTGCGCTCGGGACGGAGTCGGCTGATAGCCTCCAAGCTTCTTTATCCAAAACAAGTGCAACCACTCAAACACACACGATTCCGCTGTCACCTGTAACATGCCAACGGTCTCAAAGCATTACCCGAGTGAAGAAAGGAGCGAAAAAGATGAAACATGTAAGGATTCTTTGGACTTTCTTGGCACTGGCCGGGATTGTCGGCTGCGGTAATGAAGAAGAAGTTTCTTTGTGCGGTCCTGAAAACTGCTCGGGATGCTGCATTGGTGATACCTGCGAATCCGGAGACAAAAATGATGAATGTGGAATCGGGGGGGTGGCCTGCGAGACATGCGGTGAAAACGAGGAATGCGTAGAAGGGGTGTGCACAAAAGTGGATGAAGATGATAACGACGATGACGATGATGACGATCCGCCTCCGGCCTGCTCGCCCCATAATTGTTCGGGATGCTGCAGGGACGATGTGTGTGAACCGGGAGATTCCGAAGATGGATGCGGTCGAAACGGAGTGCCGTGCAAGGTGTGCGGCCCGACCGAAACATGCTCCCTCGGAACATGTGTTGATCCCGATATGGAAGGAACCGTCATCAAGGAAATCGCCGACAACCTGGATCCCGGGGAATTCGAAGTAATCACCACTGGCGAATACGAAATAAACATTCCCCAAGGATACGATTTTACGAGTTTCAGCCAAGCTTATCTGTATCGTTCTCTCGGCAATTCTTCCGACATGTGGGGGCCTGTTTGTGACTGGGATCCGGTCACAAAGCAAAGTTACAGCATAATAGATCGAACTTCCGCCGGCGAAGAATGCGACCGCGTTGCTTTTGGCGGCTACAACGCGGCCACCCACGAATGGATGGTCCGACCCTTGCCGGAAGAAAGTGAATCTTGTGAAAACGGGCAGTTCTTCGGCAGGCCTCACGTCTACGGAAGCTGGTGCCTTGCATCTGAACAGGGAAGATTCTACAGACCTCGGAGCGGTCAACTGCACTGGTTCGAAATTGACGAACAAAAATGGTACGTGGAACCGTATTCGGGTTCTTTCGGAGGAGGATTCGCCTTTCTTCCATCCACCGAAGAAATCATGTCCGTAAACAGCAATGGAGAAGTATGGGCGCTTGATACTCATACATTATCGACACGTAAAGTAGGCGAACATTCCGGTTACGACGGTGACGGTACGCATATAAACGGCGTTTACAACCGGCAACGCGACGAAATCATGATGCTTGCGTCGAGCCGCGATTTCATTCTCATCAACGGAGAGGGAGAGATTATCACCACGGGGACGGCGCCCTTGGAAATGAGGGGATCCGGCTCTTGGAGACACGAAGCTTTTTTCTATGATCCAATGAGCGGCAACTACCTCGCAGCAAATCGGGATGCAGGACACTTGTGGGAGTTCGATCCGGAAACCCTTCAATGGCAAGAGGCTTGGCACAAAGATGACATCGATTTCCCGTGGCCCAATTATAACGGATTCTTGATAACAGTGATCGATGAATTGGGAGTCATTCTCTGGGTGGACAGATCTCACCAGCGGGTCTACAGGCACAAAACAGTTTTCGAAGATTAACCCGGCAGTTGAACCGTCGAACCCATGGACCAATGAATGAACAAACGAAAGGAAATAAAACAATGCGAACGAAGATTTGGAGAGTCTCGTCCATAGGAGCGGTTCTTATCAGCCTGTTATTTTCAGCTTGTGGTTCCGCGGATGCAGGGGAAGATGAAACAATTCTTGATTCAGGCATCCATGACAGTGGGGAGAAAGTCGACGCTGGTCACGAATTTGACGGCGGAGTCGAGACCGACGCCGGCCCTCCTGAAGGGGACATTTACGAAACCGTCCTTGCAGATCTTGCGGCAACTTGTGAACCCGGACGGACAATCATGATAAACGGTGATCTACCCGAAGGATTCGATTCCTTTACATCTTTTTACAATTACACTTTCACGTCGGATTGTCCGGACACGTGGGGCGAAAACGGACACTGGCACAGGGGTTTGATGAGAGTGTTTTCCCTTGGGGACAGAACACAAAGTTCACAGCAGGCAGATCCGGACGACGATGACATTATTTTTATCTCTTACACGGCTGCGGATCACAAGTGGGTTCACAATTCCAAGACCGGGGTGAGAGATTCCAATGATCATCACCCATACAGCCAGATGGTGCTGGATGAAAAACGTGACAAGTACTACAGGATAAGGTCCAATGCAGTCTGGATCTATGACATCCATAGTGACCCCACCGGCGATTACGAAGGTCCGGAGGCATGGACAAGGATAGACCATGACTTTCCCGCCGGCTCAAATTCCCCTAAAGAAATGCACGAGCTGTTGGACAGAATTATCATGGCCGACAACAACGGTAATGTTTACTCTGTAAATCCCGATGATTTCGCGGACGAGCAAGTACTGGGCACTCGCACCGGCCACTCGGGCTATCAATCCCTGATGACCTACAACAGAACCCGTGGAGAATTGATGTGGTACGGGGGCACCAACAGCGACGGCTTAAAAGTCACTCTGGTGGACAAAGAGGGGAATCTGATCGAAAAAGCCGACGCTCCGGAAAGCGTGGGCCGAGGCATTTCTCGCCGATCATTATCATATGACCCGGTGTCTGGAAATTACTTACTGATCAGCCGCAGGCATGAAGATGAATTCAGGGTGTTGTGGGAGTACTCCCCCGACCAGGATAAATGGGAGATTGCACGAAACTGGACCACTGACGAGGAAATCAAGGGAGATTGGCCCGGCCCTTACTGCGGCAATGTTCTCATTCCCATAGACGAACTCGGTGTAGTGCTGTGGGTCACACGGTACGGGCCGAGATTGTACAAGCATGAATCTGTATTCTCATCTGAGGATTGATTTTTTAGACAAAAGAAGACTCCAAGGAGGTTGAGGAGATGAAAAAGAAACACAATCGATCCATCCCTCACGGTGGACAAAAACCATCCAAAAAACTTGTTTTTTTCCAGTTCCATGGAACATGCGGTTTTCTACAAAAGTGCCTTTCGGTGAGTTCGGCATGTCTTCTTGTTCTTTCGGTTTTTGTTTCATGCAGCAGTGATACAAGCATTGAAGATCGTGCAGACGGACATTTAGAAGACGGCTATGTCTCTGACGGTCATCCAGCCGACGGAGCTGTTTCGGATGAAGACGACGGCGGTAAAAAACCTAATGAAAGCGACAAACATGAAGCTTTGGACGATATCGGTCAAACGATGCTCCCCGGGGAATGGAGATACGTGGAAACGGAAAACACTCCGAGTTTCCGAACGGCTTTTTGTCCATTGGACGATCCGGACGCGGGATCCACATACGCACTGGGGTGGACGGATTATTTTGTGTATGATTCAACCACCCAGTCTTTTTGGGCGCTGGGCATGCGGGAGACAAGTGAAAAAAGGCTGTTTTTCTTGGACAAGAATCTGGTCTGGAATGATCTGCGGGTTTCCGCTGATGAATGCCGGCGGGACAGAAGGCCGTTTAACCGCCTTACGTCAGCCCACGGATATCTTTACTGGCCGTCTTCGAACACCCTGGATGATGGAGGAGACAGCAGTCGAGGACATCTCCTCAGGGCGCCTATGAGCGCTTTTCTGAATGGAGAAACCGATGTTGCCTGGGAGGTTTTTTCACCGGGTCTGGGAATCGGAAACATGAACAGCACCGGAGATTTTGCGGTGGAGTATTTCCCTGAATCGGGTGGGTGGGTTTTCTTCGGCAGAAGATCCAGTTCACGAGAGCCGATTCCTTTTTCACAGGAAGGTCACACAGAAGAAGGGGAGAACCTGCAAAAAAGCTGGTTTGCGCAAGTGCGGTTCTTCAAGCCGGGTGATGACGAGTGGACTTTCTTCGACAGAACCTATTCAGCGCAATACGCAGGAAGGCTGCTCTATAACCCTTTAAAAAAAGAGGTTCTGATCGCGCCGGGAAACGAATTCAGCTCGCATGAGGAACAAGACGTTCCTCTTCAAGAGTGGGCGGTGATTCTCCCCGATGGAGGCGACAACGATCTCGTGGGATACACCGGCGACGGTCCGATCCCCCGGGTAAAAAAGCTCGACAGGCAAGTGGGGATGGACGACGAATTGCCCAACTATACCCCGAGATACAGCAACCTGACGTATCATCCTGTTACCGGAGACTACATCTGGTGGCATCGAGGTGTGGAAAAAATGTGGACCAGCGAAGATGGCAAACACTGGAGCCTGTACGAAGATTTCGAAAACCTGGAACCGCCCCTTTTTCCAGAAACCGTGAGCAAATTCATGGGAAGCGGCGGACTGTTCGGCGCCAGCGGCTATATACAAATGAACCCCGTGCCGGGAACGGATTTACTCGTTTTTTTCGACCCATATCGCGGGGTGATTCTTCACCGCCTTAAATACTGACCCAAAGATCAACCCATTCCCCTCTCTTTTTGTTACCCCCAATTTTGCAGCGAACTTCCTGTAACAAATCTTCTTTCCAAAAACATTACAAGGGTGAAGAGAGGAAAGAAAACCATGCAAACATCAGCTGTCAAATATCCTATTCAGAGAGCAGGATTTTCTTTGCATCGTTTATCGCCAAAAGATCCCCCCATCCAGACCGAACCCGTGATGAATGACTGCCCTTTTTTCCTCGACGAATCAACGGTACGGAAAGAAATCAAAATCATTAAGGAAGAACTGAACTCCGTCCATGGCGCGGATGAAGAGGCGAAAAATCGTGAAACCGTCATAATCCGCAACCGCTTAAACTGGTCTAAACATCTTTCCGAACTGGATCTCTCCGAGTTGTTCAGAACTCCTTCCCGACATGTACTGTATGCCATGGAAGAACTATGTTCCCCCGGTTTTTCCTTTGATTCGTAATTCTAGTATGATTCCAAGACTGAACTGAAGATCTGAAGTTGACCCTCGGCGTGAAAGTGGCAACATATTATCCACAGGGCTTGACTTGAAACCGGGGTTCACCGATGTCCCGCTTGGAGAAAGACAATATTTTGAAACACAGCCCCTTTCCCGCACAATTTGCCTTCATTTTGACAGCGATCGCGTTGCATGGCTGCGATTTCGAGGCCAGGCGAGCGCGGCGGGAACTCGGGGATGAAATCCCGGCGGTGAGGGCTGCGGCCGTTGAAAAACTGGGGCGGACAAAAAGAGAATCCGCCATTCCGGAAATCGGACCCCTCATCAATGACCGGTCGCCGATCGTCCGCCTTGCCGTTGTCAAGGAGTTACGCAAGCTTAAATCATCGAAGGGGTTGCACTTTCTTCAAACAGGCGCCAGGGACGCTGATCCCGAGGTGAGGCTTGCAGCGGTGCGCGGGTTGGGGGAGTTAAAGAACAAAAGAGCCGTACCGACATTGTTGGCCAGGTTGGATGACGGCAACCCGGTGGTAAGGAGAGCAGCTGGATATGCCCTGATAGACATCGGCATAGATCGCCCCGGACAGGTTGCTCTTCTTGCAGAACGTGCTCGAAACAGGTGGATTTCACTGGCCGCCGCGAATCGGGCGGTTGCAACCAGGATCGAGGCGA
This sequence comes from Myxococcales bacterium, assembly GCA_007131745.1. The sequence goes on along the minus strand of SLPX01000105.1, from coordinate 20,830 downwards.
TTCGCGAATTGAGCCTTAGCGGAAAAAAAGATGTTGTCTCCATCTTGCTTCCCATGCTCAAAGAAAACGATGTGGAAATAGTGGAAGCAGCGGCCGCCGGCCTGGGAATCTTGGGGGGTGAAAAAGCGCGCAAGGCAATTCGAGCCGGTCTGCTGGACGAATCCCCACAGTTTAAACAAGCCATGGAAAAAGGGGCAATTAAACTCTTGCACAATCACCCTCCCGGCGAATGGACCCTGGATTTTATCCATTCAGATGTCACCGCTATCAGAAGAGGAGCTATTGCCCAGCTTTTAAGACATTCCACCGGCCTGAAAAAAACCGCTGAACAAGAAGACGCTAAACAGGATCATCCCGGCATCCAAAAGGCAGACCAAGATAGCGATTCAAAAGAAGAATTCTTCAGTAGATTGAAAAGAAACCCCGATCAGTCTCAAAAGATCTGCTGTCTCCTGGAGGATCCCCAATTTGAAATAGCATACGATGCAGGCCTGTTGGCGCGAAATCTGCGGCTGGATTGTAAAAAACCCACACCCGAAGAAGAAGCTCATCCAGAAATGGCCATTCGCTCCATCTGGTTGAAGGCGCTTGTAAAAGGTTCCATTACAAGCGCGGAAGAAGAAAAAATTTCTGCATGGTGCAGTGATCATCCACTTCCAAGACCATTGGCCGAAATATTTGCGAAGCTTAATCTTCCCAAGGTCCACCATGCAGTAAAAGAACAGGCGGAAAGGTTGTACAAGCAATACTTGCAAGCAAGCAAGCGATGGCTGGACGAAGATCAATGGAGATCGCTTGAACAGCATGGACGAGCCAAAACTCCGGGGCCAAAGATTTCCGCACCCTCGGATCCGAAAACCGAACAAATAAAAGATCTTCTGTCCCGGTTTCCCGATCATCCCGGAGAAAGAATCGTTTTTTTTCCACCGGAGGTTGATTCCAAGGATGTCAAAGAGGTGTTGAATTATTTGGGATTTTACAAAGGGTCTAGAACCTTCCTGGCTCGTATTGTTTTGGAAGGACCCCAAGAATTGCACTCAGCCGCATTGACCGGCATGGGAGCCCGGGATTTTCGAGAACCGCCTTTTGCAGAAATAGTGGACGCTATCAAGAAAGCCGTAACCGGACCTCCGGATGTAAGAAAAGCCGCTGCAACCGCCCTGGGAGCAATGGGTGAATACGGATTGCACATTCTTGTGCAACTTCTTAAAAATGATCCGGATGCCGACGTTAGAGCAGCCGCGGCGAGCGGCATGGCCCGGACCGGCGTGACGGCCGCACGAAAACCTCTTAGAAAAAGCCTGGAAAAAACTTTGTCCCTTGCAAAGATCAAGGCATTGGAAAAACTCCAGGACCCGTTGTCCGTGCCCATCCTCTTGAAGCACTTGAAGAGAAATCCACCCGATGTTCTGCTGGAAGAAAGAGCGGCCGTTATCCAAGCATTGGGAACACTCGGAAAACCTGACAAAGAACTCCTCGCCGCACTGGTTGACGAACTGGACCACCCATTTTGGCAAATTCGGATGACCGCGGCGGAAAGCCTCGGCCTTCTGGGGGCCAAAGAATCGATTCCACCACTCAAAGCAAGATCCGCTGACTTTTATGACCCGGTGAGAAGAAGTTGCAAACAAGCGATTGCAACACTTGAGGAGCAGTTTTGAATTATCGAAATGGGCCCAAACCGGGTTTGTCCAACCTCTTTTTTGATGGCTTTCGACTCAAGACCCTTTCAAGAAAACTATCACATTTTTTCCCGCTCTACGCACTGCGCCGTCGATAGCTTCAATTTTCAACCTGTGAAATACCTCCCTCTCTTCTTTTCTGGTAAATCTTCCCTTGTTTTCCTGGATCGCAGTGGCCGTACCGGATGTCATCATCACAATATTCATGTTCGGAGATGCTGCAAGAGTTACACTGACTTCCGCTGTGATTTTTCTTCTGGAAATACTTCCATGCCGGACATTTTGTGCCTTCAATTGCGTCACCGAGGCATCCAGAACATAGCTCTTCAGCCTGTGCTTGCGAACAAAATTTTCAGGCGCCTGGAATCGAGTCAACCCCAAGGCAATTCCCCTTTCTTGCCCTAAAATCCTCCAAAAAGCCCCCTGCATATGACGCCGGTAAACACGGCTTATCTTGCCGGTTTTTGAGGCCATGCTCCCAAGCATGACCAAATTGCGAGCTTTTGAATGAGGGGGAATAGTCCAGTCGGGAGTCTCTGTTGGAACATGCGCCAAATGAAGCGCCTGAAGAGCCAAAATAGAACGCTTTCGTACATACGAAGATCTATCTTTTCTTGCAGCCTCCAGAGCGGACTTGGCTTCAATGTTTCCAAGACTTCCAAGGCCCGTGGCACATATACCCCTGACTAGATGATGAGAATCGGTTTGTAGGCACTTTATCAAAACATCCGAAACCGCGGGTTCCTGTCTTCTCGCCAACACCAGAGCCGCCTGAAGACGCACCCGGTAATTTTTGTGTTCCCGAATCGTCTCTGCAAGCTTTTCAAATGCATCTTCACTCGCCCTAACTCTTGCTGAACCGAAAGCAACGCCGGTAAAAAATCCCGCTGCCAACAACAACCGGACAACGACGCTTTTCGTCAAATCAAACCTTTTTTTCAGATGATTTCCAGGTGAATACAACCGAAAACCGGTAGACATGTACATCTTTTCCATTTTTTCATTATTGGCCCATTCAAAAGGGTTTTGTCAACGGAAGTTGAATCCGCGCAGGTCTCTTTTAACCACTTTTTTCGTTTCTTATTTCAAGAACAACTGCAAACCTGACGCTTCACCCTCTTCGCTTCAGACCCCGGACCCGGCACAAGCCGAGATTGACAAACCAGAGTTTAAAGCAAAAAAATCAAGGAAACCTTTTTTTCCTGAACTGTTTTCGTGTAGAACCTTGTGGAAAGGATCATCTAATGGCTCAAATCGCCCCTCCCCCCCAAGGACTCGTTTTTTACGGGTTGACAGCCGACCGCGAAGAAACCTCTCTAATCAAAGAAGTCACGAGTCGGCTGGAAAACACATGGGGAGAAATCCTTGCAACCATGGATCCCTTTTTTTTCAGCGGGTTGACGGATTATTATTCGAAAGAAATGGGCGACGACCTAATAAAAACCTTTATTCTCTTCAAGCGTCCCACAACTCTGGAAAACATCTCCGACCTTAAAAAGCAATCCAATGCAATAGAAAACCTTTATGTCAAAGGCGAAAAATCCTGTCGCCGAATCAATATTGATCCCGGAATTCTGACTCTGTACAATTTTTGCCTTCTTACCACCAAGGGCTATTCCCATCGTGTCTATCTAGGATGTGGCGTTTATGCCGAAGTCACACTGAGAGCCTTTAAGGGCAAGCTCCGTCCTCTCGGCTGGACCTACCCTGATTACAAAACCCGGGAAGGAATGAGTTTTCTTGAATCCGGGCGACAATTTTTGAAAACATGGTTATCCGACAAAAAACGATCCTGTACATGAGTTTCGATGCTCACAAATTGTCCAGACCCCCGATTTTGATTCCAATTTCTCTTCAAAACGATAAAATTTTTGCAGTTATCGGAAAAAAATACAAAATATTTGTTTTTTTTCTTGTAGATTAGCTGTATAGACGCAAAATAATCACAAATATCACAATAAGTGCAGATTTCGCAGAATGATGATTACAAGTAAACCCGACAAACAACCATAATCGACTTTGTGCAGACTTATTATTGAGCCAAGCACATGCTAATAACCAAAGAAACAAAGACAGGTACGAGATGTCGTTGACAAAAACCGTATTGGAATCTCTAGGCAGGATCACTCTTCTCAATTTGGGGCAAACTCTAAACTTGGACATAGCCGGCAACGATACCAAGGAAGACATCATAAAAGAACTGATGTCCAGAAGAAGGACAGCATTGCCGGTCATTCTAGAGCACCTTCCCAAACCCAAACTGAGAGAGATCTGCCGCTATTTGGGTCTTCCGGAATCAGGGATGCCGCGCGCGGATCTTGTATACAGGATCCTGGATTGCCCGGAAGAAAAGTGGAAGAACCCCCGAACCCCGGAAGAGCTTGCTGCTATGGAAGCAAAACCCCGGCGGCGAAACAGATATCGTCGATCAATGTGGGCGCACGCTGGTGATCCTAATGGCGGTGAAAAAGACAACGAATTCGATGAACAAGCGTATCCGGTTTGGAATAGAGCGATAGGCGCCAAGATGAAGGCCCACCGAAAAGCCCTTGGTTTTTCACAAAAAAACCTTGCTCGAATGTTGGGAGTCAAACAATCCACCATTTCTCTATGGGAAAACGCCTATTCCTGCCCTTCCGCTCCGATGCAGAAACGAATTGAAAAGAGGCTCAAGCTGGACGAAGAACATCTTCCCACGAGAGCTGATGAACAAAAAATCGTCAGGTGGATAACTTCCCGCCGGTTGCAGATGAATCTCACACAAAAAGAACTGGCCAAAGCGCTCAACGTTTCGACCACGGTTGTATCTCTTTGGGAAACAGGACAAATTGTTCCTTCCAGCGACACATATGACAAATTGTCCGAAGTGCTGGGGGACGGACTCAATGGAAACAATATTCTCGAGCCTGATACATCCGTGCAAAACCTTTTGTTAAACACCAGGCGACGATTGGGACTGACTCAAAACGAGTTCGCCAGGAAACTTCGAGTTTCACAAGCGGCAGTATCAGTGTGGGAAAAAGGAAGATCCGAACCACGTCCCAGAACAAAAAGGCTGTTGCTTAAAACCCTGGTACGGTTGTCCGAAAACATATCCGACAACGTTGAAGATCTGGATCTGGCCTCCTGGATTTCCAGCCGTCGACGAATAAGCGGCATCACCCAAAAGGAACTTGCAAACAAACTGGAAACTTCTCATTCCACGATCTCGTTGTGGGAAAACGGAAAAGCCGTTCCAAACATTTCTGCGCAAAACAAACTGTTTTCATTGTTTGGCGAGAAATGGATCGGGCCGGAAAACAATCGCAGTAGCAAGTCTTCATCTTCCGATGACTTGTCCTCAACAGTAGATCCATTCTCGGCAGGTGACCCCCTCCATTTTGCCGGGCCGCGGAAAACAAGAAAAAAGAAAGTTTCGTCGACAAAAAAAACCTCTACGGCCGAAAAGAAGAAGTCCTCGAAAAAACCATTGCCTCAAAGCGCGCGAATTGCGGAGATTATGAAACAGGCAAAATTGAAACAAGAGGCGGTTCTCAAAGACAAGAATACTCCTGCAGATAAGGATGCCGGATCAAAGAAAACTTCATCAAAAAACGGAAAACTCCGAACCGGAGAAAAGAAAGTTCACAGAAGCGTCATAAGAAGAAAACGGCAAAATGAGGAAGAATGCTCTCCAAAAGACTCTGAAGCACCTGAAGCAAATGCAATGGACGCGGAATAGCGTTTGCGTTTTCGAATCGGCACTATGCGTCCGTTTCGGAAATCCGCCCGGTAAGCCAGTTCATTTCACGAAGATCACGGGCCAATTCATCGGAGAGCTGACCCGGTAGCAAACGCCATGTCCAGTTCCCCTGAGCCGTAGCCGGCCGGTTCATTCGGGCATCCGAACCTAGCCCCAAAACATCCTGCACAGGTATCATGCAAACTTTTGCAACAGATTGAAAAGCCAATCTTACAAGTTCCCACGCTGCATCTCCCATATCGTGACGCCGACCGATATAGCCGAAAAATTGGGTCTTTTGATCATGGGACGCTTCTTCTTCAAGCCAACCCCGAACCGTGTTGTTGTCATGTGTTCCCGTATAGACCATGGTGTTTTCAATGTGGTTGTGGGGAGCGTATGCATTTCGGGGAAAATCTCCTCCAAAGGAAAACAGCAATACCCTGGTACCGGGGATGGAAAATTTTTTCATCAGAGCGCGCACATCATCGGTAATCGTCCCAAGATCCTCGGCGATCAACGGCAGCTCTCCGAACCTCTTCCTGACGGCATGAAAAAAACCTTCCCCCGGTCCATTCACCCAACGTCCCTTCACCGCTGTATTGTAACGCGCATCCACCTCCCAATAACCCGCAAACCCCCGAAAATGATCTATACGTATCAAATCATACAACTTAAGGCTTTGTTCCAGACGAGTCAGCCACCAATCGTATCCTGATTCGGCAAGCACATCCCATCGATAAACCGGATTACCCCAAAGTTGGCCCGTTTGTGAAAAATAGTCCGGCGGCACACCCGCTTGAACCATTTTTCTGCCGTCGTCATGCAGCTTGAAAAAATTCCTGTTGGCCCATACGTCGGAACTGTCGTGACTTACATAAATGGGCAAATCACCCAATATCCGCACTTGATTTTCTGCACACTTCTTCTTGAGTGTTTTCCACTGTCTGAAGAAAAGAAATTGCAAAAACTTCGTGTACCGAACCATGTCCTCAAGATCTTGGGCGGCTTTTGCCAGAGCTTCGGGATCGCGATCCCGAACATCTTCCGGCCAATCATACCATGCCTTTCCGCCAAAGCTGTTTTTGATGGCCGTAAAAAGCGCATAATCATGAAGCCAGGCGTCCTGATCACCTACAAAGACATCAAACTCATCACTGCCCAACCGACTGGAGTGTTTCGATTTCTGAAACGTTTCATACGCCCTTCGCAAAATGGTTTCACGGTGCAAAGTCACGGCGCGGTAATCAACCCGATTTCCTGAAAACTCCTCTTTCATATCGGCATGGGTCAAATAGCCTTCGGAAAAGAGCTGTTCAGGGCTGACCAGCAAAGGATTGCCGGCAAACGCGGATATGCTGCTGTACGGAGCATTGCCCGTGGCCTGGTCTGTCGGATTCAACGGCAAAATCTGCCACAACCCGATCCCGGCCCTGTTCAAAAAATCCAGGAATTCGTAAGCTGCAGGCCCGAGATCTCCAATGCCATAACGAGCCGGTAAGGAAACAATGTGTAAAAGCAGTCCGCTGCGTCGCTTCATCAGCATGAAACCAAAATCTCGCTTTCTTCTTTCAAGCGGGTTCGCCCACACCGGGATTTGAAAGCAAACTCCCGTATGTCAGCTTCAACAAACGGCAGAGAGTTCCCATGGTTTTAATCCACTTTTCGGCTTCGGGGTCACCTTTTTGTGTTTTTCTGCGCATTTCGTCAAGGTGTTGTTCAGAAACAGCGTACACCTCGTTTTGACACTCCCAGAGATCCGGTTGCAATTTCATTTCCGCTGCCATATCCAAAAAACTTTCCATTTTCGTCAATATCTTCAGATTCAATGGATCGTTCTTCAGTTTCCCCGCCAAACAGTCAGCGGCCTTGGTAGCAGCCCGGCGGGTATTGTCACTGTCCCATGTCATGGACCAGCGAACCGCCTCATCATGCAGAAGCGAAATTTCCAGGACATCGATATCCTCTGATGTAAGCGCTTCTTCCAGATCGGAATTCAGCATCATTTCCAATGTCGCCTTCAGCACCTTCGGCAATACGCTTCGATCCTTCCTGGCTACCTTGAGAGTATGGGAGTATTCTTTGAATATCGGCCCCAAACGGTTTTTCAACATCGCCTGAGCGTTGTCCAAAAGCTTCAGTTGCACCCTCCGCCTGGCTTCTTCAAAAAGATCAGCTGTATCATATGTCCTGCCTTTGAAATGTTCCTGTATCCGCTTAATCGTCTCAAGAACATCAGCTTCTTCAAATGAAGTTCTTACGTGTTGAATCACCTTTGCCGGCTCCTTTGCATTGACCTCCTTTCCATTGAATCCGTTCCCGTGCTCTTCGCGCGAATCCGCCAGAGCATCGACACCAGCCATTACGTTGTGATCTCCCAAGTTCAAGGCACAATAATACAACTGTTGTGCATCCCGCGTGATATTCGACACAACCCTCGCGATACCCGAAGAAAACACAAGTCTTCCCGACTCCAACCTCTGAAAGGACCCTGTTTCTATGACAAAACAATGATAGTCTTCCCGCGAATTTATTGCATCGTCAAAAAGAGATTCCACAGCGTGGAATGCACCTATTTTCAGAAGGTCCGCCTCCATAGGTTTTACCTGTTTACGGTATACGTCTGCGCCGGAATCGAATTGCCCCTCGTTCGGGCGGGCCGATTCAAGGATCTTCAAATATCCGGGTTCCAAACAGACTCCGGAAACTTCTTGTGCCAACTGCATGGCACGGCAGGCGCATCGCATTATTTGGATCGGTTCAAGCCCGGTGATATCATCGAAAAACCACCCGCATGATGCGTACATCAAAAGCCCGTATCGTTGCATCTCCAGCAACTTCAAAGCTTTAATGAATACATCTTCTCTCTTCATTTCCTCCAACATATGCCGATCCAGAAATTCCTTTGCCTGGTTTCGGTTTCTCACCACCGGTTCATACTCGTCACGCGCTAGCCAAGGGTTCTTGAAAACGTTTCTACCTTCCTTTTCAAAAACATCGGCTAGTCCTTCACTTAGTTGGTCCATCGCGTTTCTCAAGGGAGTTCGCCATTGCTGGTTCCAACCCGAACCTCCGCCGACATGGCACCCGCAATCAGATCTCCATCTCTCAACTCCATGAAAACAACTCCAAGAGCTGTATTCGTGGATCTCCACCTCGTCGGAAGGAGGATACTTTTCAAGGTATTCACCATAAACGGTAAGTTTCGCCAGATTGTTTTCTTCAATATAATCGAGGGCATATGCAAGCGCCATATCTCCGAAACGATGATGATGGCCGTATGTTTCTCCATCCGTCGCTATGTGTATAAGTTGAGCGTTCCGTCGATCCGGTCGAAATTCACTGCACATCTTTTGGGCAAAAGCCTTACCGTCTTTCAACAAGTCACCGAATGCCAACTCCTGGGCCAATGCGCCGTGGTAGAAAAACACACAAATCGATTTACCCGAAGGCAACCTGCACAGATACGGAACGGTCGTGTCAAAACTCTTCTCATTTGCCAACCTCCATTCACCGGAAGACATCTTTCTCACCCTTCGGGCCTGCCTGGGAGCAAGTATTACAAAAGACAACCCCTGCCCGGCCATAATATCCAGGGTTTCCAGATCTGCTGCTGTTTCAGGCAACCACATTCCCTCGGGCTCCCTACCGAAACGCGATCTAAAATCCGAGAGCCCCCAAAGAATCTGCGTTTTCTTGTCCCGGGTGTTTGCTAGGGGCATAATCATGTGACTATGCGCCTGGGCAATCGCGGAACCATGCCCGGAAAATCTTTCCCTGCTTTCCCGGTCCGCCTCGACTATTGCATCCACAAGAGCCGGAGCATGGAGGTCCATCCAGTAAAGCAATGTGGGGCCGAAATTGAAACTGATCTTGGAGTAGTTGTTCACAATTCTTCGAATCCAACCCTTCTCGTCCAGTATGCGCGATGTAGCATTCGCTGAATAACACTCGTGGGTGATTCTTTCGTTCCAATCATGGTATGGGGACGCAGATTCCTGCACCTCAATATCTTCAAGCCATGGATTTTCCCTCGGAGGCTGGTAGAAATGCCCGTGCAAACACACATATCGCTTATCGTCAGCCATCTTTTACTTGGCCCTCCAGTTCAGGTTTAATTTGCGCCACGTCGGCATGATCAATTTGGAGCGAGTTCAACTTCTCTCGCCGCTGCACAGTGAAGTTTTTTTACCTTGTCCCACACGACGCGGACAAAATCTTCTTCTCCGCCATCGAAATTGCGAGGATCCATCGGTTCCCCTATATGAACGGATACCGGAAGACCCCTGTTGACTCGGTCCATTGTAACAGGAACTATTTCAAACGAACCATCGAGACCCACGGGTATAACCTTCAAACCTCTTCTATAGGACTCCAAAATCGCTTTCGGGTGAATCTTATCGCGAATCCTTCCATCTTTGGATCTTGAACCCTCGGGAAAAACCACGACCGCGGTTGACTCGGCGCACATCTTGAGTGTTTCCTCCAGCGCTCGCGTCCGCTCTTCGGGAGAATTTCTGGAAAAAAACACCGTGCCTCCGCAATAAGCGCATCTGCCGATAACCGGAATTCTTTTCACCATGCTTTTTGATAAAAAAGCTACGGTATCAAGGGCCGACATCAGAACAAGGATGTCTACATAGCTCTGGTGGTTCGATATGAATATGTATCCCTTTGTGTTGGGTGGAATCAGTTCCTTGCCGCTTACCATCAGTTTGGCCCCAAGCACCCATTCAAGACTCTTTCGGGCCCAAAGAACCATGAAATGAATTTTCTTCAGCTTTTCTTCCCGGCGAAAACGCTTGGTCAGCAACTGTGTCAAAGGAAGAGGGATCAACAAGGTGCTTGGCACACCCAACAAAACAACAGCCCCGAACTTCGCCGCCAATCCGACTTTTCCCCAAGACAGCTTATTATCCCATGCATCCATTTTTCCTGATTTCATGACATATTTCTCATCATCGCAGTCACTTTGCATTTCTTGTCCCTGTGTCTTGCCCATGTATGTCTCTCCTCTTTCCTTCTCCTCGACAATTAAAGAGGTATCCCTGAAGATTTCTCCGATTTTCATCACAAAAAGATCCACCCTTCAAGAAAAACGAAGTTTCTTTCTCTCAAAAGCCTGCTCAAAGAAAACGACCAAAAAACTAAGGATAAAACGCAAACAGATAAAAACTTGATCCATTCCCCTGGCCGTACTACAATGTATACAAATGAAGGCCAATGAACCACACAGCGACACACTCCTTCGTTTCAAGCGTCCGGCCCCCCGCATACCCCGGTGGGCCGGACGCATTATGTCAGGCACCGCGTTCGGTGTCTGGGCACTTCTTGTCATTCATCTTTCCTCCCTGGACACATCCCGGCCTTTCACCAGACACCGGATTCAACGCAATGACGAAAGCCGGATGAGGATGAAATCCTGCCTGCTGGAATCCGAACCTGAATACCGGAAATACTGCGAAGCTTCCACCGGTGAATTGATTGCAACCGAAATAAACCCATTGGATATCGCAACAAATATTCTCCTAAGCGCTTTGCTTACATTGTGCCTGGTGATTGTTCTTCTTTTTTCCACCATCAACATTTTTCTATACAAATTGGTAAACAAGGGCAGCCCCACGGCCACCGCCGCAGCATTTATATTGTCAATGAGCAGCATGTCGGCATTGGGATGTTTGTTCTACGCAGGCATTGTGCCTGAAGCAACTGCTACTGCTCTGGTTTTCCAGATCGCTGCCGTTTTTTCTCTCCTTTTTGCGCTCCGCGCAACTCGAAAAAGCTCAAATCGCGACAATCCCGATTGCAATGCATACCCTCAAATTCAAAACCAAAGCGCTTCACTCGGTAAAGCAGCATATTAAGTTCGAAAACACCGAACATCCCCGTGTTTTGCCGATTGCCGAAATCAGCAAACTGGTGCCTTTCCGCGAATCCCGGGTTGCACAAGATCGATCATGGGTTTAAACAAGATTAAAATGATGTATTATGAGAAAGTTATCATTTTCGTATTTTGAAAGACCACAAAAAAGAACAATCAAACCGAATAAGGAAAAACATGGCGAAACAAGGCAAGAAAAGCTCGAAAGTGTCGAAACCCTCTCAACAACAAAGCAGAAGGGATTTCATAAAACATGGAGTCGCAGTGGGTGTTGGAGTGGGTGTTGGAGCGAGTGTCGGATTAGGCTGTAGTGGAGCAGCCAAAAAATCACCTCCGGAAAAAATCGACTGCCCGCCATGTGAAACCGTCGTTGCTCCCTCACCTGGAGAGCCGATCCATGAGGAACCAGAGGGTATTCGAGCAAAAAGCTTCAAGAAATGGCCAATCCCCGAACCGGCGCAGGTTTATTTCTCCAGGATAAAAGACGGCCAACCCAACAGGGTCTGGGCACAAAAAACAGATGAACTCTTCAAGGCCCTGAAACCTGGTTCCGTGATCAACAAAGATCACCTGGTAGCCGTGAAACAACACTTCGGCGAAAAAGGAAACAAGGGATACATCAAACCTGAATTAACCCGGAGAGTAATAGATGAAATAAAGCGGTTGGGCGGAAAACCCATGCTCGTAGAAACAAACACCCTTTACAAGGGTTCCCGCACCAACACCTATGACCACATTGTAACAGCTCGAAACCACGGTTTTTCGCTTGAACAAACCGGTTCACCGGTCGCCATTTTGGATGGACTCACCGGTCAGATTCAACAGGCCGTTGCAATTCCAGGAAAACATTTCAAGGTGGTTTTTGTCGCGAGTGATATTTTGTTTTTTCAAAGCATGGTCGTTTTGAGCCATTTCAAGGGCCACAGCCTCTCCTCTTTCGGAGCAACACTCAAAAACCTGGCCATGGGGCTTGCTTCAAGAGCCGGCAAACTGGCCCAACACTCCGACTTCAAGCCTTTCATTGATCCCAAAAAATGTATTCACTGCGGCGATTGCGCTGTTTGGTGTCCCCCCAAATCTCTTTTCATGAAAAACGGCAAACTACAATTCAATGAATCCACTTGCATAGGCTGCGGACAATGTCTGACGGTTTGCCCTCATGGGGCAATCCACAACAAATCTCCAAGAACCGAACAGAATGCTTTCATGGAGAAAATGGCGGAATACGCCCTCGGAGGTGCGGCCGCGTTTGAAGGCAAATCGCTCTATCTAAATGTTGTAAACCACGTATCGCGAGCATGTGACTGCGCCCGGGGTGACAACCCCGTAATCGCGCCCGATGTGGGAATCTTTGCAAGCACGGATCCGGTTGCAATCGACATGGCATCCCTGGAGATCAGCCGGAAGGTCTGGGGCGAGGACCCTTTCAAAAAAATCTATCCTAACGTAGACGGCGAAGTAACCATAAAACATGCTGAAAAGTTGGGGCTCGGCACAACAAAATACAATCTTATCGAGTCCTAAAAACGGACATAGGGCTGAAACAAAAACAACTCTTGGATTCGTACGCGAATCCAAACCTCCATCGGCCGCTTTCTCGGCAATGTTTTCAACAACTTGATTTTGCAAAGTTTTTGCCACATCGGTCGTTAAGGTGTATTATGATAAAAGTTTCTCTGAGCTTTTTTTGAAAGAGATGAAATCCTCAGAATTTCTCTTTCATACGGAGATAGAAGACATGGAGGAAAATAATAACAAGCCTCCGTCCGATGCAGAGGTTGACCCAGTCACCGCGTTATCGAAAATACCTCTTTTTTCGTCCATGACCAAGGTTCACATAAAGAGGCTCGTCGATATCGGAATTTACGAAACATACAAACCCAACGAATCCATTTTTTCCGAGGGAGATGTGGGGGATCGTTTCTACGTTTTGCTGGGAGGAGCGGTTCGCATCAGCCGGACCTTGCCTGGACTCGGGGAAGAAGCTCTAGCGGTTTTAAAAACCGGAAGCCATTTTGGTGAAATGGCTCTCATAGATGACGGCAAAAGATCTGCAGATGCAAAATGTCACAAAAAATGCACTCTTTTTGTCATAGAAAAAGAAAGCTTTGAGGAGCTGCTTTTCATCGAGCGCGATCTCGCTTATGAGCTTCTTTGGAATTTCATCCGCACGCTTACTCAGCGATTGAGAGAAACTAACGACAAAATGACATTTCTGACTTTTGCCGGCAAATTCAGCTGATCAGCTGATCATCCGGTCACCTTTCGAGTGTTACACCGAATCCCGCTGAATAACCTTAATGAGAATAATTAAACAGGATCTCATTGAGTTCCGGACAAACACATTTAGAGGCGCGACGACGAGGACACGCCTTTAGCCGCGCCGCAGTCAACGCAGCATGGCGAGATTGATCGGCGGTCAATGTGGAGCGTGTTTATTTCTCTCAATCTCCGCCGACACTCAATATCAACCGGGTCCCTGAAGACGTAGCTGTCAACTGGGCTGAAAGTGATTTTTTTCCCTTGGAAAAAATCATCAATCGTCCCTTGTCATCGGCAAGATCAATTCCTGAAACCCCGCCTAAAACTTTCCATCCCCTCTTTTGGAACACCCGCTGCAACTCCTTAGCCAGAAGTTCAAGATCTTTCTTTTCTGTTAGAAAGCTTTTCTGAAAACCGGTTAGATTGTCATGTTCTGAACCAACTTCTTGCCAGTGCTCTTCCATCTTGATCTGCAAATCTGCATCCAATGCAGTATTATCGATTTCCTTCCGCTCCCTTGAATCAATGTTTTCAGGAATCGGATCCTTTTCTTTTTTTTCAACAGTTGCATCAGGCCCACTGTCTCCAGTGTATTCCATCGCGGACAAAACAATCCGCACTGCAGTGGCCTGCTCACTGATCTTATCAAAAACAACTCGCAGCTTGCGATCCGTTTTTTCCGCCATAATCAATATCGATCCCGCTCCGTCCACGGTTCTGCGTTGCACATCCGGATCTTCCAATCCTTTCCCGAACCGAACGTTCCAGCCATTTTTTTCCAGGGCTTTTTTCATCAATTCATTGGCCGCTTCCAGGGTGCAATCACAATGCCCGCGAAGCGCTACATCATCTCCCGATGCGGCAAAAATCCTTCTGTCCCATTTGATCTCCTCCGGAAGAAAAACATCCTCGGGCGTAGGCGGCAAGCTTCCTTCATGATCATCCGTCCTGATAAGCCTTTTCAATAACTTCACCTCCAACCCACCGGGTCTCGGAGCAAAATCCACCTGCAAGTGCTCTCTTCCCCTTATTCCGACGAGCCTGGACCTGTCTTGATGCTGCATGTCCTCAACTATCTGGAATTTTTGATTTCCCAAAACCGTTCGATAATATGCTGCAACATGATGAAGCGAATGGTTCACCTCCAGATGGATTTCCAAGTGGTTTTCCCTGTCTTCAACGACCTTTACACTCGTTGAACGAGGATGCACCGGCACTCCCTTGATCTGGGACGGAACGGTTTCTTTCTCTTTTTTCCTGCAGGAATTACAAACGCACAAAGACAGCAAACAAAAAAATATCGCCGTTAAAAATACCTTTTTTGTCAAACACAGCATAATTCGGTTTGAATCGGCCATTTCTTCACATTCACTACACTCGGTACAAAATCTCACAATCCGGGTTTTCCCCCCTGTTTTTTCGGAAGGCCGGAATCCTTATCTGTTCCCTCTCATTCGTCCTCGTCTTCTTCTTTCGACTGTTCATCTTCGCCTTCACCTTGGTCCATAAGGTCTTGCTCTGCTCGGTTATCGTTGTCTTCACCTTCACCCACATGGGCTTCCTCTGACCGTCCATCGTCGTCTTCACCTTCGCCCACATCGTTATCCCCGTTTTCTCCTCCGGGTATCCGCACCACAACCATAACCGATTCACCTTCCGGCACCCTCACCAACACAACTCCGGTTGTGACGCGTCCCCTGATGGAAATCCCGGATACGGGGGTCCTCATCACTGTGCCGCGATTGGTTACCAGCATAACATCATCTGTTGAATCCACGATGCACAGGGACAGGATTCCCTTGTCTCTTTCCTTCAGCCTCGCCATTAAAACGCCCATTCCTCCGCGGTTTTGTGTCGGGTACTCGGAAACACTGGTCAATTTGCCATAGCCTTGTTCCGACACGGTCAAGGCCAGCGCTTCCATATCCGGCTCAAGGGTACTCATGCTGACAACCTCATCATCCGGCTTGAGCTTGATTCCCTTGACACCTCTACTCACCCGGCCCATGGGTCGAACCTGCTCCTCCGAAAAACGGATCGCCTGCCCCAGTTTTGTTCCCAACAAGACATCCATATCCCCGTTGGTGAGCTTAGCCTCTATCATCGCATCCCCATCGTCCAACACGAGAGCCCTAATCCCAGTGGCGCGGATATTCGCATAAACCATGAGTTCCGTCTTCTTTACTATTCCACGCCTTGTTGCCAAGAGCACATACTTTTCTCCCTCAAATTCCCCGACAGGGAGCATTTGAACCACCTTCTCTCCTTCTTGAAGATCTATCAAATTTACAAGTGGCCGCCCCTTGGAATGGGGCGCTCCCTTGGGAAACTGGTATACCTTGACACTGAAAACACGACCTGAATCAGTAAACAAAAGTACATGTGACAAAGCCGAAGCAACAAAGGTAATTGTTATCTCATCCTCCGCTCTTACCTGTGCACCTCGACGTCCCCGGCCTCCACGCATCTGAGCCTTGAACTCCGCCAAGGGGGTTCTCTTCACATAATTCGACAAAGTCATGGTCACAACCATGGGTTCGTCGGCAATAAGATCTTCAACTGTCAGGTCACTGCTTTCTTCAATTATTTCTGTTCTGCGTTCTTCTCCGTATTGTTCGATGATTTCTTCCAGCTCTTCTATGAGAACCCTTTTCAAGCGTTCCTCATCCCCGAGGATCTCTTCTAAACGGACTATTACATCACAAAGCTCGGCATATTCATCAGCGAGCTTTTCCTGTTGAAGCCCCGTAAGCCGATGAAGCCGCATATCTAAAATGGCCTGGGCTTGTCTCTCCGTAAGCTTGTAGAACGGTTTTGATACAACGCTCTCAACCTCTTCGGCCGGCCGGCCGGCTCTCAAAAGAAACTGCTTTAACCCTGTAAACTCATGATCCATGAGCTTTTCCTTGGCCTCTCCCGGATCGCGGCTTTCACGGATAAGTCGAATAACCACGTCAATTTCAACACTGGCCAGTCCCAATCCTTCAACGATTTCTAGTCTGGTTCGAGCCTGTCGCAACTCGTATTGACTTCGCCTGACAACCACCTGTCTGCGATGGCGGACAAAAACCCCCAACGCTGATTTAAGTGTCAACATCTGCGGCCTACGATCGACGATGGCAATAAGATTCACCCCGAACGTACTCTGCAATGGTGAAAGCTTGTACAACCTGTTTAAAACAACTTCGGCCGGAGCGTCTTTTTTTAGAGTCACTACCACTCTCAAGCCCCTGCGGTCGGATTCATCGCGAATATCTGAAATTTCCTGGATCCGCTTCTCCTTCACTAAGGAAGCAAACTTTTCTAAAAGGCGGGACTTGTTGACCTGATAGGGAATCTCACTGATGATGATCCTGCTTCTCCCGTTTTCACCCTCTTCTATTTCAGCCCGGCCCCTGACAACTATGGAGCCTCGCCCGGTGCTGTACGCAGAAAAAATACCTCCCCTGCCATATATCATCCCTCCGGTCGGAAAATCCGGTCCTGGAACGTATTCCATCAAATCCGGTGTCGTTATACCTGGCTTTTTGATCAAAGCTATCGCAGCGCGACACATTTCCGACAGGTTGTGAGGCGGAATATTGGTGGCCATCCCGACGGCGATACCGGAACTTCCGTTTACAAGCAGATTCGGAAACCGTGTCGGCATTACATCGGGCTCTTCATCCTTTTCATCGTAATTCGGATAGAATTCAACAGTATCCTTTTCGATATCTGCCAACAACTCGGCGGCCAGTTTGGCCATCCTGACTTCGGTATAACGCATTGCTGCGGGAGGATCGCCGTCTATGCTGCCAAAGTTCCCCTGCCCGTCGGCAAGGGGACAACGCATGGAGAACACCTGCGCCATCCTGACCAACGCATCATAGATTGAGGCGTCTCCATGAGGATGAAGTTTTCCCATGGTATCGCCCACAACGCGTGCCGACTTGATATAAGGCTGGTTATAAAAGTTCTTCAGCCGGTGCATTGTGTACAATATTCGGCGATGCACAGGCTTCAAACCATCACGTCCGTCAGGCAACGCCCTCGAAACAATTACGCTCATGGCGTAATCCATGAACGAATTCTTCATCTCATCTTCAATGTTTACATGTGTCAGCCGTTCTTGCTGAGTCATAGGACAACCTGTTTTCCGGAAAACCTATTTGGGCATTTCTTTGTTTTCGGCAAGACAATCGTCCCGGTATATTTCGATTTTTTTCAAAAACACCTGGACAATTTCTGAATCAAACTGTGTTCCGCTGCATCGAATCAATTCCTCGCAAGCAACTGCATGAGGAAGCGCTTTTCGATATGGACGATTCGACGTCATGGCATCATACGTATCTCCAACGCAGATAATTCTTCCCAACAATGGAATCTCATCCCCTTTAAGCCCTTGAGGATATCCGGTTCCATCAAACCGTTCATGGTGCGATAACACTCCGGGAATGAGATTTCTCATAAATGGAATACCTTCTAAAATCCGCTTTCCTATCGTCGGATGGCGCCGAAACATGGCCATCTCTTCGGATGTAAGCTTGCCGGGCTTATTCAGCTTCTCGTAGCGAATGCCGATCTTCCCGATGTCATGCATCAAACCCGACTGCACGGCAAGTTCAACATGGTCTGTACTGAGCCCCATTCCCTCCGCTGTAAGACGTGAATAAATGGAAACTCTTTCGGAATGACCTCTTGTGTACTGGTCGTTTTCCTCAAGGGCCAACGCAAAACCCTGAATCGTCTTGAGGAAGTTCTCCTGCAGACTTCTGTTGGCCTCTAGAAGCTGATCATTAGTGCCTCTCAAATCCCGGACCAGCCTTGCGTTTTCTATTGAGCCGGCCGCCCTGCTTCCCAAAACATTCAAAAGCTTCCGGTGTCCCTCGTTGAATCGCCTCCCCGGCGTAAAACTGTATGCCGTTAATACACCCACAAGTCTTTCCTGTATTCTCAAAGGCAAGGAACAAAATGATACAAGAGGCAAATCAACCGGCAAACGCAGAAAAAACGGGTGAGCCTGAACGCCGTGGGCCAACAACGGTTTGCCCGTATCAAAAAACCGCAGAAGTTCTTCGAGATCCAATTCACCTCCGTCCAAATCTTCAGGCAAATCCGATCTTATGCGACAATTTCTTTCAACAAAATCACTCTTCTTATCCTCGTAAAGCCACAAGGTAACCATATCTGCGTCGGCTTCTTTAAGAGAAACCGACAAGATAATGTTAAGGATATCGTCCACTCCCTGGCTCGTAGCCATGACCTCCGAAATCTTGTAGAGGTTTACAGCCTCCTTTAGTTGGATATTTTCTATTTCCAAGCGTTGTCTTTCGAGACCCCTGTTGACGATATGAATAACCTCATTGAGCTTGAACGGCTTCAATACATAATCGTACGCGCCTCTTTTCATTGCCTCAATCGCTGATTCCACCGTTCCGAACCCGGTCATGATAACGGTAAGAACATCGAATTTGTGTCGACAAATTTCTTCAAGAAGTTCCAAGCCCCCCATGTTGGGCATTTTCAGATCCGAAATGACCATGTTATACGGTGTCACTTGGAGTTCCTCGACAGCCCGAACTCCGTTTTCGACCGCACGAACCAAAAAACCTTCCGCAGAAAGAAAATCACTCAACACATCCCTGATCACCCGATCGTCGTCTACTACCAGTATTCTGGGAGCCTCTTCGGAAGCGTTTAAAGATTCTACAAAAGAATCCATTCCGGAATCTCGACCTTCTTTCATTGCGATTTTCGCTCAACTCCTCTCAAAACATTTAGAACTGATTCAAAAACACCTTCCAGATTCGAGTCAGCCTAAAAAACCAATCCTATTCTTTTCGGCCGAACAATCTCTTGAAAAAACCCTTTTTCTTTTCTCCTTTTTCATCCTCTCCATCCGCGCTCTCTCCATCCTCGCTTCCCTCTTCCCGTTCATCGTCGGTTTCAACCGATCCAGCTTCCTCGCCAACAGCCGGTTCATCGGCGCTTTCATCCCCTTCATCTTTTTCCGTCAACTCCACTTCATGTTCTTGGCCAGCCATATCCGAAACCTCTTCCGCACCCGTTACCCTCGCCTCCTCTTCAAATTCAGACTCACCCGCCTCACCAAAAACAATCTTCCGGCCAATATCTACAACTGGTAAAGGCACTTCTTCATCTTCGTCCGGCTTTTTGTCCACCACTGTCGGCCACACATCAAATGCTTCATCCTCGCCGTTAATATCCAACAAATCCGATACGAGCGCATCTTCTCCGGCCGATAACGCTTCCGGATCCTGTTCCTCCTCCGCCCGCGGCTCTACAACATCGGCCAAATCATCATCTTTAAACCCCTCGGGAGATCCACTGTCCACTTCATCGCCTGCAACATCGCTCTCCTCATCAGGAACCAGGTCAGTCGCATCTGCCTTTTGCTCGACGATTTGGTCGAGTTTATCTTTCGGCTCGCTCAATCCTTCTCCCTCTCCATCATCTTTTTTCTTCGTTACTTTTCCTGTCTTATCGAAATCAAACTCGAAATCAGGAAGCTCTGCCCTGGCTTCAAAATTGGAATTTTTTGCTGGTTTCTCCCACGCAAAACCAAACCCATCATCATCTACCTCTTCATCGGAAACAAGCCCTGCAGGCAGGTTTGCGTCCGTGCGAATATTGTCAAAGGCAGCGCTCAGATCCGATTCCACATCTTCATCCGCTCCGGTAAAAGTAACTTCCCGCTGTTTTGCCGGCTCTATTCCTGAATAGGCTGCCACTGCGGGCGGTTCAAACCCGTCTCTTTCCCTTGAAAATTCTTCAAACTCATCCAATCCCAGTTTTTCATCCAGATCAAAATCAGCAGCTTCCAATGCTTGATCTTTGTCAGGCAATTCATCCGTCACTCCGGGTTCTATTTCACCTCGGATAGGAGGCGGCGGAGGTGCAGGCATGATAGGTTCCCCGCGATAAAAATCCCCGTTTTCGGAATCGATCTCTTCCAACTCCAATTCCTCGGGATCCAACACCAACAGGTCTCCTTTGGAATCATCCCTTGCAATTCTTTGCTCCGCCCCTGATGTCGGAGAATAGTCCGGTATATCTTCGCCCTCCACTTCGTCTATCACCGCATCGGCCGCTCCCACCAAATCATCTGTCGCATCAACTTGTTTCGCACCACCGGGTGAAGATATGTCTTCAATTCTTTTCACAGCAGTGACCGACTCACCCTCTTCTCCGAGGAGCTTGTCAAAGTTTTCATCAAAATCCATATCCAACAATGCATCAGCATTTTGGGCTTTTTCTTCAGTAGCTTTTTCCGCGGCTTCTTCT